>NZ_BPRG01000030.1:0-100276 GCF_036984265.1 Pseudonocardia sp. D17
AATAGGCCGAGGGCTTGCCACAACGTGTTGTTCGCATCCACTGTGTGACCCTGAGCACACAACTCCCCTGATTGTGGGGTGGGTTGGTGTTCTGTCTCGGGTCTCTCCCCTGTTGTTTGGGGGTGGGGGTCGGGTTTTGTTTGGATAGTGTTGTCGGTGGTCATGGCGGAGGGGAAACGCCCGGTCCCATCCCGAACCCGGAAGCTAAGCCCTCCAGCGCCGATGGTACTGCACTCGCCAGGGTGTGGGAGAGTAGGTCACTGCCGGCATCAAATGTGGAATAGGCCCCAGCCTTGATGGTTGGGGCCTATTTCTATTTCTGCACACGGTCGCTTCCGGTGTATTCGTCATCGATCCGGACCGCTCGCGGTCGCGGGCTCGACCCGTGTCCGCATTCGATCGCCTCGCCTATACCGCGGACCCCCGACAGGACCGCTGCTGGCCGGGCCGCGCGACCGGGTGTTGTCCACAGCTCGCCCGGCTGTCCCCAGGTGCAGTGTGAGCAGCCCGGACGGTCGCTGCGGCACACGATGATCGACCTCGTCAACGAGATGGATGACGAGGGAGAGCACCATGAACGAGATTCTCACGACGATCGTGGGCAACGTGGCGTCGGCACCGATGCGCCGGCGCACCGCGGACGGGACGGAGTTGGCCAGCTTCCGCCTCGCCAGCAACGTCCGCCGCTTCGATCGCGACGCCGGTGAATGGGTCACGATCACGACCTCGTACGTGACCGTCACCGCGTGGCGCAAGCTCGGGTTGAACGTCGCGGCCTCGTTCGTCAAGGGCGACCCGGTCGTCGTGTACGGGCGGCTGTCGACCCGCGAGTACGTCGCGAAGGACGGTGGTACCCGCGTCGACGTCGAGATCGACGCCAATGCGATCGGCCCCGATCTCTCCCGCTGCACCGTTGCGGTGGCACGGACGCGCCCGGTGCAGGGCGAGGGGCTCGGGGATACCGGCGGGGGGCCGGACGAGGCTGCGGGCGGGGCGTACACCGCCGAGGACGGCGTGGCGGTCCGTGCCGAGGCGGGTCGCGACGACCTCGACAGCAGCACCGGAGAGGGCGAGGCGGCGTCGGACGACCCGTGGGGCACACCCGCCGTCGAGCCCGCGCTGGCGGGCTGACGTCGGTCGTCGGTGGTGGCCCCGGCGGTTCTGCGGGCCGCCGGGTGCACCGGACAACGGGACGGAGACGGCCGTTACTACCATCGGGACTGTGCCGGAGTTCATCTACACCATGAAGAACGTGCGCAAGGCGCACGGCGACAAGGTCATCCTCGACAACGCCTCGATCAGTTTCTACCCGGGGGCGAAGATCGGTGTGGTGGGCCCCAACGGCGCGGGTAAGTCCAGCGTGCTGCGGATCATGGCGGGCCTGGACCAGCCGAACAACGGTGACGCCTTCCTCGCGCCCGGGGCGACCGTCGGCATCCTGCAGCAGGAGCCGCCGCTCAACGAGGAGAAGACCGTCCTTGGCAACGTCGAGGAGGGTGTCGGCGAGACCAAGGTCAAGCTCGACCGCTACAACGCGATCGCCGAGCAGATGGCCACCGACTACTCCGACGAGCTCATGGAGGAGATGGGCAAGCTCCAGGAGGAGCTCGACCACGCCGACGCCTGGGACCTCGAGTCCCAGCTCGAGCAGGCGATGGACGCGCTGCGCTGCCCGCCCGGTGACCTCCCCGTCACCAACCTGTCCGGTGGCGAGCGCCGCCGTGTGGCGCTGTGCAAGCTCCTGCTGTCCAAGCCCGACCTGCTGCTGCTCGACGAGCCCACCAACCACCTCGACGCCGAGAGCGTGCTGTGGCTGGAGCAGTTCCTCAGCTCGTACCCGGGTGCCGTCCTCGCCGTCACCCACGACCGCTACTTCCTCGACAACGTCGCGCAGTGGATCCTCGAGCTCGACCGCGGACGGACCTTCCCCTACGAGGGCAACTACTCGACCTACCTGGAGAAGAAGGCCGAGCGCCTCGCCGTCCAGGGCAAGAAGGACCAGAAGCTGCAGAAGCGGCTCAAGGACGAGCTCGCCTGGGTCCGGTCCAACCCGAAGGCGCGCCAGGCCAAGAGCCGCTCGCGGCTCGAGCGCTACGAGGAGATGGCGGCCGAGGCCGATCGGCACCGCAAGCTCGACTTCGAGGAGATCCAGATCCCGCCGGGTCCGCGGCTCGGCAACACCGTCGTCGAGGTCTCGCACCTCGACAAGGGCTTCGACGGTCGCCAGCTGATCAAGGACCTGTCGTTCACGCTCCCGCGCAACGGCATCGTCGGCGTGATCGGCCCGAACGGCGTGGGCAAGACGACGCTGTTCAAGACGATCGTCGGGCTGGAGCAGCCGGACTCGGGCGAGGTCAAGGTGGGGGAGACGGTCAAGCTCTCCTACGTCGACCAGAACCGGGCGGGGATCGACCCGAAGAAGAACGTGTGGGAGGTCGTGTCCGACGGGCTCGACCACATCCAGGTCGGGCAGACCGAGATGCCCTCCCGCGCCTACGTGGCTGCGTTCGGCTTCAAGGGGCCGGACCAGCAGAAGCCGGCGGGTGTGCTGTCCGGTGGTGAGCGCAACCGCCTCAACCTGGCGCTCACGCTCAAGCTGGGCGGCAACCTGATCCTGCTCGACGAGCCCACGAACGACCTCGACGTCGAGACCCTCGGTTCGCTGGAGAACGCCCTCGAGCAGTTCCCCGGCTGTGCCGTGGTCATCTCGCACGACCGCTGGTTCCTCGACCGCGTCGTCACCCACATCCTCGCGTGGGAGGGGACCGACGAGAACCCGGCCTCGTGGTTCTGGTTCGAGGGCAACTTCGAGGCCTACGAGAAGAACAAGGTCGAGCGGATGGGGGCGGAGGCGGCGCGTCCGCACCGTGTGACGCACCGTAAGCTCACTCGTGACTGAGAGCGATCCCCGCGTTATGCGGTGATCTTGATGAGGCGAACCGGCGGGTCCCGGGGGCCTGGGTTCCTCGGGAGGCTGCTGCGTGTCGATGGTGAGGTCCGGCCCCTCGGATCAGGGCGCCGGAGCGGACCAGGCGCTGCTCGGTGCGGCGGCCGGTTCACGCTGGTCCCGGCCGGATCTCACTGCGGCCCTCGGTCGCCTCGCTGCTGAGCAGGCAGGCGACGACCGGACGTGGGCCGTTGCCGCCGGCTGGGTACTGCACGGCTGCGCCGCGATCGGCGATCCCCGCGACGAGGCCGCGGCCGTGCTCGACGCGATCGGGCCTGCGTCCGGAGCGCGCTGCGCGGTCGTCCGCGGGCCTGCCGGGGCGCGGCTGCGGGGGGAGCTCGCGGGCGTCGCGCGCGACCACGGCGCGCCCGACGTCGCCCGTCGGCTGCTCGACGAGCTCCTCGCCGACCCCGCGACGCCCACGGACGTCAGGTTCGACGCACTCGTCGCGCGGGCCCGGGCGTCACTCGCCGACGGGCCGGACCGGCTCGAGGAGCTCCTCGCCCCGATCGACGTCGCGGCGCGTGCGGTCCCGGGGCACGCGGCCGAGGCCACGGCAGCCTTGCTGCGCGCCGCCGCCGAGCGCGCCCAGGGTCGTCACCACACCGCGGCCGACCGGGCGCGGACGGCGATGGCGTTGCTGGGCTGGCGGCCCGAGCTGGCGACCACGCCGACCGAGTCCGACCACCTCACGGCTGCCCTCGCGACGCAGTGGATCGGCGCGCTGCTCGACGCGGGCGCGACGGCCGAGGCGCGGCATGCCGCCGACGAGATCGCGCCCAGGCTCGACGCCGACGCCGTGCCCAGCCGTCAGCTCGCCCAGCTCAGGCTGACGTGGGCGCGGGCGGCGTCGAACTCGGCGGGCACGGTCTCCGCGCTCGGCCGGGCGGCGACCGATGCCGCCGCCTCGGGCGCGCCCGATCTGGAGAGCGCATGCCGGGCGGCGTTGGCCGAGCTGCACGAGGCGTCGGGACGGTTCGCGTCGGCACTGGAGGAGACGCGACTGCGGATGAGCGCCGACGCCGAGGACCGCGCCCGTCGTCGGCGGTTCGCATCGGCGTCCGCGCGGCTCACCGACCTCGCCGGCACGGCGCAGGACGTCCCACAGCCGGAGACGCCGGCGCCGGGTCCCCGGACGTCCCTGCCCCCGACGACGCTGCCCGGGACGACCGATCCCGCGGGGCCCAGGACGCCGCCGCGGGGCACGACATTCGCCTCCCTCTACGACGCCGTACTCGCGGAGACGCGGTCGGCGTCGACGTCCGCGCCGACGCCGCCCGGGACGGCCTACCCGGTGCTCGCCGGCACAGTGCTCGACGCGGCGACCCCGATGCGGTACGACCCGTCGATCGGCACCCCGCTGGCGCCGCGTCACCGTCCCGCTCCCGAGGCGACACCCACGGCACGTCCTGCCGCGGCCGAGCACGGATCCGGCAGCGCCACCGCGCCGTCGTCGGGACGGCGCAGGCGCGCCGAGGAGCCGTCCGCCCCACAGGCGCGGTTCACGACGTCGCCGATGGGCGACGCGTTGCTCGACGAGCTGCGCCGCAACGGAACCCTGTCCGACCCTGACTGGGGACAGGCCGACGATGTCTCCCGGTTCCGCGCCCGCAACGGGCAGCGGGTCGGCTCCGCGCCGTCCGCGGCGGAGCCCGGCCCGGAACCACCCCGGGAGGGTCCTGCGCCGGAGTCCGGAAGCGACCGCTACGCGGCCGCGGCCGACTGGCTCGCGTCCGCGATCGCGGACATCGACCGTGTCTGGGGAAAGCCGGACGCGCCGGCAGCGGTGACAGCCGACCACGGCGGTCGTGTGCCGGAGTCGGGGGAGCGGCCCGGCGGCCGACGCCGACGCGCCGTCGAGCCGGAGCCCGCCTCTCCGGCCGGTCCCGACCCGGCGACCGGGCGCGCCGCGGGGACGACGAACGGCCACCGGCACTCACGTCCCGCATCGAGCGACGGCCCGGCCACCGGGGGGCGTCGACGGGCGGCCGCCGCGGAGCCGGGTTCCGCAATCGCCGGGTTTCCCCGCGCCGTCGACGAGGTGCCGGGCGGTGGCCGCACGGTCACGAACGACGCGTCCGGCGGACGACGCCGCAGGCTCGGCGCCCCCGCCGCCGACGCGGGCGGCCACGGCACGACGACCGGCTCCGCCGACCGTGCGGCCTCCCGCGCCCCCTGGGAGGACGGCACGCCCTCGCAGCCCGGCCGAGGCCGGCGCGGGGTGCGGGTCGTCGTCGATCTGGCCTCGGGCGACCAGCGCGTGCAGGGAACGGCCGCGGCGGTCGCGCTCCGGCGGGTCGCGCGGCGGGTCGGAGCGGTGCTGCCCGCGGGTGCCACCTCGCGGACGGGCGACGACGCCGTCGTCGTCGAGCTTCCGGACGCCGACCGGGCGGCAGCCGCCGCGTGGGTCCACTCGGTGCTCGACGACCTCGCGGCGGGTCTCCCACGCTCCGACGACCTCGACGGGGCGCTCCTGCGTGCGAGCGTCGTCGGTGCCGACGGGGTCCGCGGTGCCCAGATCCTGCAGGACCTCGTCCCGCGCCGCGGCGACCCGACGAGCCAGGCGGACCCCTCGGTGGAGCGGATCACCGCGGCGCGGGCCGTCCGCCGGGCGGCACAGGGCCGTCGCGACGACGGACCGGTTGCAGATGCCCGGACCCGCAACGGTGTCGTCGGCGACCGGGCGATCCACGCCGCGGGCGCGGCCGCGCCGGGGCCGGTCGTCGAAGGCCGCGCCCCCCGGTCGGCCGCCGGATCGACGGGGGGCCGCGGCGCCCGTCCGCCGGCCGACGGACCGGTCCCGGGCCGAGTTCCGGAGACGCCGTCGCCGGAGACCCGCGGCCGTCGACGACGGGCCGAGACGGACGCGGTGCCGCCCTGGATTCCGGGTGCGCCCCCGCGGCGCGACGAGAGTCGCCACCAGCAACCCGTCGACGGATCGGGTCGGCACCGCGGCGCGCGGGTCGCTGCGGGCTCCGCCCCCGCGGCCGACGTGGGGAGCGGGCGACATCGCGAACGGGAACGGATCGACGAGCGAGCGCCCCTGACGGGTGCACGGTCCACGTCGGCGCCGCACCGGACTGCCGGGGACCGCCCCGCGCAGCCGGTGCCGGGCGCGGTGCAGGACGGTCGCCGCGCGCGAGCCGATGCCCCGGACGACGCGTCGACCGCCACCGACGCTCGGACGGGGACCGGTGCTGCCGGTCGCAACGGGCACCGGTATGCCGATGAGTGGCCCGGTTCGCAGGCCGCTCCCGCCGCGCTGGTGACCGACGACGCCGGTTCGCACCTCGCGCTCGGGAGCGATGTTCTCCGGCTGTCGCGCTCGGCCTTCGACGCGCTCGATGAGGGTCCTCCCGACGACGCCGGTCCTCCTTCGGGCACCGCCGGTATGGACGACGCGGGCGGTCGGTCGGGCGCTGCGCGTGTGGACGCCGGACTTCCGTCGGGTGCCGCCGGCGTGCCCGACGCCGGGCCCGCGGCCGGAGCGGACGACGCGGACGACGCGGATCTGCCGGCCGCGGCCGGTGTGGACGCCGCCGGTCCTCCTGCAGTTGCCGCCGGGGCGGACGACCCGTTGCGGCCGAGCGGGCACGCGCAGCGCGAACCAGGGGGCCACGACGTCGCGACCGACGATGCCGCGTCCGAGGCCGATCCGTCCGGCGCCGCGGACCGACCGCAGGCCGAGACGGCGCCTCCGGCGGAGGAGGAGCCCGACATCGAGTCGTTGGGGCTCGCGGAGCTCCTCGCCGGGGCGATGGCCGCGTACCGGGGTATGTGACGGCGACGGGTCGGTCGCCCGTCCGGAGCTAGGGTGGGAAGTACCCTCCGACTCGACGGGAGCGTTGCCCTGATGAGCACGACCGGACCCGACACCGGGACCGTCGACCGGACCCCTGCGCTGCGTACCCCGGAGGGCGCCGACGACCTCGGCCGCTTCTACGAGCGCCACGCGACGCTCGAGAGCGACCGCGTCGAGGCGGCCGACCGACCCGGCCTCGCGCGGCTGGCGGTGCTGCACCGGGACCTGGCGTCGCGGCGGGTGACGGGCGAGCCGATCGTCAGGGTCTCCACGGGCGGCCAGCCCGTCGTCGACATCGTCACCGACGACATGCCCTACCTCGTCGAGTCGGTCATGGGTGCGGTCCGGCGCGCCGGCGGGGAGGTGGCGCGGCTGGTGCACCCCATCATCGTCGTGCGCCGCGGGATCACCGGCGAGCTGCGCGAGGTGCTCGCCGACGCCGATCCCGACGCGCCACCTGCCGACGCGCAGCTCGAGTCGTGGATGCACGTCGATCTCGCCGGTCCGGTCCGGGACCCGATCGCGCTGCGCGACGAGGTCCTGACCGCGCTGCACGACGTGCGGGGCGTCGTCGAGGACGGCGAGCGGATGACGCGGACGGCTCGCCGGGTCGCGGACTCCCTCACCGCGTCGCCCGCGCCCGCGCCGACTCCCGCCGGTTCGGCTGCCGCGGGTTCGGCTGCCGTCGGGTCGGTTCCCGCCGGCTCGGCTCCCGCCTCTTCGGTGCTCGACGGGTCGGCCCCCAACGGGTCGGCCGAGTCGGTTCCCGGCGGTTCGGCGCCCCGGACGGAGGACGGCGCGGCCGGCACGCTCGACGGGGCCCCCACCCGGACCGAGGACATCGCCGACCTGCTGCGGTGGCTCGCCGACGGTCACTTCACCTTCCTCGGCTACCGCCACCACGTCGCCGACGCGAACGGCGTCCTGCGGCCCGAGCTGGGGTCGGGCCTGGGCGTCCTGCGTGGTGACGGCGTCGGGGCGGACGCGTTCGCCGGCCGCGGTCACGACCCGCTCGTCTTCACGCGGGCACAGATTCCGAGCCGGGTGCTGCGCCCGGTGCACCCGTGCTTCGTCGGCATCCGGACGTTCGACGCGGACGGCCGCCTCACCGGCGAGCACCGGTTCCTCGGGATGCTCACGGTCTCGGCGGTGCACGAGGACGTACTCGACATCCCGCTGGTGGAGCGGCGGGTCCGGGAGGCGATCCACACCGCAGGCTTCCCGCTGAACTCGTACTCGGGCCAGCGGATGCTCGAGGTGATCTCGGGACTGCCGCGAGAGGAGCTCTTCGGCACCGGCGCGCAGGTGCTGCGCGAGATGGCGGTCGAGGTGCTGGGCGCGGGTGGCCGTCGCGGGGTGCGGGCCTTCCTGCGCCCGGACCCGTACGGGCGCTTCGTGTCCTGCCTGATCTGGGTCCCGCGCGATCGCTACACCACGGCGTCGCGGCTGGCGATGGCAGCGGTGCTGCGCGAACGTCTCGGCGGCGTCGACGTCGACTACACCGCGCGGGTCAGCGAGGCGAGCCTCGCGCTGGTGCAGTTCACCGTGCACCTGGACCCGGAGCTGCCGGCGCCGGAGCTGCCCGACGTCGCGACACTCACCGACGAGCTCGCCGAGGCCGTGCGCACCTGGGACGACCGGCTCGTCGACGCGCTGGGGCCCGTCGCCGTGCCGGAGCTGCTCGCGGGGATCCCGGAGTCGTACAAGGCCGGGGTCGACCCGGAGCACGCCGTCGAGGACCTGCGCCGGCTGCTCGCGCTGGAGCCCGGCGGGTTCGCGGTGCGGCTCTACCGCGTGGGCCAGGACCACCGCTTCACCCTCTACCTGGCCGACGCGCCCGTCACGCTGACCGCGGTGCTGCCGGTGCTGCAGCAGCTCGGCGTCGAGGTCCTCGACGAGCGTCCGGCGGAGTTCGTCCGCCCCGACGGGCACCGGTGCTGGGTCTACGACTTCGGGCTCTCGACCGCAGGCACCCCCTGGCCCGACAGCAGCGACTCGGGCCGCTTCTGCGCGGCCTTCGACGCGGCGTGGCGGAGCGAGGCCGAGACCGACCGCTTCAGCGCGCTGGTCCTGCGTGCGGGGCTGCACTGGCGCGAGGTCGCCCTGCTGCGGGCCTACGGCCGCTACCTGCGTCAGGTCGGCAGCCTCTTCGGACAGAACTACCTGGCCGACGTCCTGCTCGCGCACCCGGACGTCGCGCGCGGGCTGGTCGCGCTGTTCCGCGCCCGGTTCGACCCGCGGCCCGACGCCGACGCCCGCGCCGCCGCGACCGACGATGCACTGCGGCACGTCACATCCCTCATCGACGACGTCTCCGGCCTGGACGCCGACCGCATCCTGCGCGGCTACCTCGGCCTGATCACGGCGACGCTGCGCACCAACTGGTTCCGCGACCGCCCCTACTTCTCGTTCAAGATCGACCCGACCGCGGTGCCGGACATGCCCAGCCCGCGGCCCCGGTTCGAGATCTTCGTGTACTCGCCGCGGGTCGAGGGCGTTCACCTGCGGTTCGGGCCCGTCGCACGCGGCGGGCTGCGCTGGTCGGACCGCCCCCAGGACTACCGCACCGAGATCCTGGGCCTGGTCAAGGCACAGGCGGTGAAGAACGCCGTCATCGTGCCGGTGGGGGCGAAGGGCGGGTTCGTCGTCAAGGCGGCCCAGCCCGGCCCGGACGAGGTCGAGGTCTGCTACCGGACGTTCATCTCTGGGCTGCTCGACGTGACCGACAACCTCGTCGACGGTGCCACGGTCCCGCCGCCGGACGTGGTGCGCCACGACGGCGACGACTCCTACCTGGTCGTCGCGGCGGACAAGGGGACGGCCCGGTTCTCCGACGTCGCCAACGAGGTCGCGGCGAGCTACGGCTTCTGGCTGGGCGACGCGTTCGCCTCGGGCGGGTCCGTCGGCTACGACCACAAGGCCATGGGCATCACCGCCCGCGGGGCGTGGGAGTCGGTCAAGCGGCATTTCGCCGAGCTCGGCGTCGACACCCAGCGCCAGGACTTCACCGTCGTCGGCATCGGGGACATGTCCGGCGACGTGTTCGGCAACGGGATGCTGCTGTCCGAGCACATCCGGCTGGTCGCGGCGTTCGACCACCGGCACGTGTTCGTCGACCCCGATCCCGACCCGGCGCGGGGTATCGCCGAGCGTCGGCGGCTGTTCGCCCTGCCCCGGTCGTCCTGGGACGACTACGACCGGTCCGCGATCAGCGCCGGCGGCGGGGTGTGGCCGCGCACGGCGAAGGCGGTGCCGGTCGGACCGGAGATGCGGGCGGCGCTGGGGCTGCCGGCCGAGGTCCACACGCTCAGCCCCCCGGAGCTCATCCGCGCGATCCTGCTCGCGCCGGTCGACCTGCTGTGGAACGGCGGCATCGGCACCTACGTGAAGGCCTCGACCGAGTCGCACGCCGACGCCGGCGACAAGGCCAACGACGCCATCCGGGTCGACGGTCGCATGCTGCGGGTGAAGGTCGTCGGCGAGGGCGGCAACCTCGGGCTCACCCAGCGTGGGCGGATCGAGTTCGCGCGCGCGGGCGGGAAGGTCAACACCGACGCCATCGACAACTCGGCGGGCGTCGACTGCTCCGACCACGAGGTCAACATCAAGATCCTGCTCGACCGGCTGGTCACCGCGGGCGAGCTCGACCGGCCGGCACGCGACGCGCTGCTCGCCGAGATGACCGACGAGGTCGCCGAGCTGGTCCTCGACGACAACCGGGCGCAGAACGCGGTGCTCGGTGTCGGCCGTTCGCACGCCGCCGAGATGGCCAACGTGCACCGGCGGATGGTCGCGGACCTGGCCGAGCGGACCGGGCTCGACCGCGACCTGGAGGTCCTGCCCGCCGACGACGAGTTCGCCGCGCTGGAGGACGCCGGGCGGGGGCTGACCGGTCCCGAGCTGTCGACGCTGCTCGCCCACGCCAAGCTCGACCTCACCCATCGGCTGCTGGGCACCGAGCTTCCCGACGTGCCGGCCTTCGCCGGCCGGCTGCCGGAGTACTTCCCGACGCCGCTGCGGCTGCGCTATCCGCGACCGATCGCCGGGCATCCGCTGCGCCGGGAGATCGTCGCGACGATGCTGGTCAACGAGATGGTCGACGGCGGCGGCACCTCGTACGCGTTCCGGCTGGCCGAGGAGCTCTCGGCCGGCGTCGACGACGCGGTGCGCGCCTATGCCGTCAGCAACGCGGTGTTCGACCTGCCGGGTCTGTGGGCCGCGGCCCGCGGGGCCGACATCCCCGTCGCGCTGGCCGACCACGTCGTGCTGGAGTCGCGCCGGCTGCTCGACAGGGCATCGCGCTGGTTCCTGACCAACCGGCCGCAGCCGCTCGCCGTCGGCGCGGAGACCGCGCGGTTCGCGGCCACGGTGCAGGCCCTGTCGCGCCGGGTCGGGGACATGCTGCAGGGTCCGGAGGCCGAGGCGGTCGCGGCCCGGGCGGGGTCGTTGCGCGACGAGGGCGTGCCGCCGGAGCTCGCGCGCCGTTCCGCGGAGCTGATGCACACCTTCGGGCTGCTCGACGTCGTCGAGCTCACCGAGCTGTCCGAGCGCGACCGCGAGCCGCGCGAGCCCGACGAGGTCGCGGCGCTCTACTACGCGATGTCCGCGCACCTGGGCGTCGACCTGGCGTTGACGTCGGTCTCGGCACTCGAACGCGGCGACCGCTGGCACGGTCTGGCGCGGCTCGCGCTGCGCGACGACCTGTACGCCTCGCTGCGGGCCGTCACGCTCGACCTGCTGCGCGAGGCCGCACCCGGTACCCCGGCCGACGAGGCGATCGCCCTGTGGGAGCAGGCCAACGCGTCGCGGCTGGTCCGGGCGCGGGCGGCGCTGCACGAGATCGGCGGCAAGAAGAGCAGTGGCGCGCCGTTGGACCTGGCGACGCTGTCGGTCGTGGTCCGGCAGCTGCGCGGGCTCGCGCGCTGAGCCCTGCGACGGTCGGCGCGCGACCACCTGAGAGGGTGGACCCGTGGCTCGTTTCGTCGCGCACGTCCCGCTGCGCTGGACCGATCAGGACTCCTACCGGCACGTCAACCACGCGCGCACGGTGACGTTGCTGGAGGAGGCCCGCATCGCGCTCGTCTTCGACCGGGCCCGCGCCGCGGGCGCCACGTTCTCCGACGGGCTCCTGGTCGCGGGCCTCGAGGTGGAGTACAAGCGGCAGATCCCGTACCGGGCGAAGCCGTTGCGCGTCGTGATGTGGGTACGCGACGTGCGGGCGGCGTCGTTCACGCTCGTGTACGAGATGCACGACGGGCCCGAGGAGACCGATCCCGTCGCGGCCACCGCCCGCACGCACATGGCGCTGTTCGACCTGGACGCCAACCGGCCGCGACGGCTCACGGCCGAGGAGCGGACGTTCCTCGGGGAATGGGGTGACGACGCGTGAGGCAGCAGCAGGCGGCGCTCCGTCGGCACGACGCCCGCCCGCGGCGCCGGGCGGGCAGCGGCGGGGCAGCGCGATGAGCGCGCTCCGGTTGGCGGACAAGACCGAGCGCGACGATCTGGGCGCCTTCACCGCGCGGGTGGTGCGGCTGGACCAGTCGGCACTCGTGCGGCTGCAGTCCCGCGGGGACAAGGTCACCGCGTGGGCGGCGACGCCGTTCGACGTGCTCGCGACCCGCTCGGTGTACGGCACGTGCGAGCCCGCCGAACTGACGGTCCCGGCGCAGGCGCTGCTGACGTCGCTGGCCGTCGAGCGCGGGGAGACCGTCGATCCTGGGCCCGCCGCGGGTCTGTGGGGCGCGGAGCTCCCGCCCGACGACGGCTGGGCCCTCGTCGACCACGTGCCCGCCGCCGAGCTGGAGCGGCTCACCGAGCGCGGGCTGGCGCTGGCGCGCGAGCACGCCGGGCCGCTCGGCCCGCCCGCGTCGCTGCTCGACCAGACGGTGTTGACCGTGCAGGACGGCGCCGGGCCGCCCGTGCGGATCCCCATGCGGTGCCTGTTCGCGTTGTCGGGCATGGGGTTCCTGGGTGGTGCCGACACCGGCACCGAGTCCGAGACCGCCGGCGCCCCGGTCGTGCGGGTGTCGGCCACGGGCTCGTGGCTGCGCATCGACGCCAGGTTCGGTGCCGTCGTCCGCCGCCGCGTGACGTCGCTCCCGCTGTTCACGAGCTGACCCGGGGTCGCGCCCTGTTGCAGGAACGGCACTTTCCTGCAACTGGGCCGCGGGAAAGTGCCGTTCCTGCATCTGGAGGCTCCCCCGGGGCGCCCTGCGTCGGCGACGCCAGGAGCACCCGGGCGGGGTCAGGCGAGCCAGGCCGCGGTGTCCGGGGGGAGTTGGCCGTCCTCGGTCAGGGGGCCGCTGGTGACCAGGACGTCGCCGGGTGGCAGCGGGACCGGGGCGTCGGAGGTGTTGAGGGCGCAGGCGAGCGTCGTCCCGCTGCGCCGGAACGCCAGGCAGTCCGGAGGCGCGCCGTACCACTCGACGCGGGTGCGCCGGTCGTCGGTCGCGGCGAAGCCGGGATGGGTGTGCCGCAGCTCGAGCGCGTGCCGGAACATCGACAGCGTCGAGCCGGTGTCCTCGAGCTGCTCGGCGGCGGTCAGCGCGTCCCAGTCCGGCGGCATCGGCAGCCACGGCTCGCCGGTGCTGAACCCGTATGACGGCGCGCTGCCCTCCCACGGGACGGGGATTCGGCAGCTGTCGCGCCCGCGCTCGGTGTGCCCCGACCGTTCCCACACCGGGTCCTGCAGCGCGTCGTCGGGGACCTCGACGTCGGGCATGCCGAGCTCTTCGCCGTTGTAGATGTAGGCCGACCCCGGCAACGCGAGCACCACCAGCGCCATCGCGCGCGCCCGGGCGAGCCCCACCTCGCCCCCGCCGTAGCGGGTCACGGGGCGGGAGATGTCGTGGTTGGACAGCGTCCACGTCGGCCGGGAACCGACGGCGTCGACGGCCGCGATCGAGTGCTCGACGGCGTCGCGGATCGCCGCGGCCTCGAACGGCGTCTGCAGCAGCCGGAAGTTGAAGCCCTGGTGCAGCTCGTCGGGGCGCACGTAACGGGCGAAGCGCTCGTCGTCGCGCACCCAGATCTCGCCGACGGCCATCCGGCCGGGGTAATGGTCGAGGACGGCGCGGACCATGCGGTGCACGTCGTGCACACCGTCCTGGTCGAAGCGGGGGTCGCCGTCGGTGTTGGCCAGCAGCTCGATGCGCGCGTGCGGGTCGTCGGGCAGGCCGTCGGGCTTGGCCATGCCGTGTGCGACGTCGATCCGGAAGCCGTCGACGCCGCGGTCGGCCCAGAACCGCAGGGTCTTCTCCAGGTCGGCCCACACCTCGGGGTTGGTCCAGTTGAGGTCGGCCTGCTCGGGGGCGAAGAGATGGAGGTACCACTCCTCCTCCCCGACGCGCTCCCACGCCGGCCCGCCGAAGATGCTGCGCCAGTTGTTGGGCGGCTCGTCGCCGTTCTCGCCCTTGCCGGGCCGGAAGTGGTAGCGGGCCCGCTCGGGGCTGCCGGGGGCGGAGTCGAGCGCGGCGCGGAACCACTCGTGCTCCGTCGACGTGTGGTTGGGCACCAGGTCGACGATGATCTTCAGCCCGTGCCGGTGGGCGTCCTCGACGAGCGCGTCGAACGCGGCGAGGTCACCGAAGACGGGATCGACGTCGCGCGGGTCGGCGACGTCGTAGCCGTGGTCGGCCATCGGGGACCGGTAGAACGGGGTCAGCCACAGGGCGTCGACGCCCAGCAACTCCAGGTAGCCGAGCCGGCTGCGCACCCCGGCCAGGTCGCCCACACCATCGCCGTCGGAGTCGGCGAAGCTGCGGACGTAGACCTGGTAGACCACCGCGTCGCGCCACCACTGCACGCGCACATCCTGCCATCCGTGCCCGACGCGGAGCGTGACGATCGGCGCCTCGAAAGGGTGATCGAGCCTCAGAAATCGGCGTTGACCATGCTCGCAGCCGCGTATGTGATGTAGGTCCAGAACTGCTCGGTGTGCGCGGCGTCCATCCCCGACTCGTCGACGGCGACGCGCATGCAGCGCAGCCAGGCGTCGCGCTGCATCGGGCCGATCCGGAACGGTGCGTGACGCATGCGCAACCGGGGGTGACCGCGCAGGTCGGAGTAGGTGCGGGGACCGCCCCAGTACTGCTCGAGGAACATCCGGAAGCGCTCCTCGGCCGGGCCGAGGTCCTCCTCCGGGTACATCGCGCGCAGCATCTCGTCCTCGGCCACCTGCTCGTAGAACCGCGCGACGATCCGGCGGATCGTGTCCGGCCCGACCTCGGCGTAGAAGTTCTGCGGAGTGCTCACACCACCACTATCCCCTGTCGCGGACGGTGGCCTCGCGGCACCGGGCCCCGGGACCGAACGGTCACGTCGTACCGCCGCCCGGACCGGAGATGGCCGCCTTCGACGTGTCCGCGGCGGCCGGGTAGACGACCGGGCGGGGGATCTTGGCGTCGTCGAGCGCGCTGGTGATGGCCGCGTTGAGTGCCCGCTGCACGACGAACTGCCGCCCGGGACTCACCTTGGCCGTCAGTCGCAGGACCATGCCCTCGGCCGTCACCTTGTCGACGCCCAGCACCTGCACGGGCTGGAGCACGTCGTCCTTGACGTCGTCCTGCGCCAGCCGCTCCGTGGACACCCGCGTGACGAGCTCGGTGACCTCGTCGGTGTCGGCGGTGTGCGCGAGCGGCAGGTCGACGACCGCGACGGCGTAGCCCTGCGTCATGTTGCCGACGCGGACGATCTCGCCGTTGCGGACGTACCACAGCGTGCCCTTGACGTCGCGGATCGTCGTGATCCGCAGACCGACCGTCTCCACGGTGCCGACGGCGTCCCCGACGTCGACGACGTCACCCACCCCGTACTGGTCCTCGAGGAGCATGAACATCCCGGAGAGGAAGTCGCGCACCAGGTTCTGCGCGCCGAACCCGACCGCCACGCCGACGATCCCGGCGGAGGCCAGGATCGGGCCGAGCGCGACGTTGAACTCCGCGAGGATCATGATCGAGGCGATCAGCAGCACGACGGCCGACGTGATCGACCGCAGCACCGACCCGATCGTCTTGGCCCGCTGGGACCGGCGGGCCGTCACCGCCTCGACCGAGCCGTTGCGCTGCCGCCGCGGGGACCGGCGGGCGATCGCGCGTGAGAAGCGGTTGTCGACGGCGTTGTCGATCA
This sequence comes from Pseudonocardia sp. D17, assembly GCF_036984265.1. Taxonomy (NCBI): domain Bacteria; kingdom Bacillati; phylum Actinomycetota; class Actinomycetes; order Pseudonocardiales; family Pseudonocardiaceae; genus Pseudonocardia; species Pseudonocardia sp. D17. The sequence continues at coordinate 15,879 of NZ_BPRG01000030.1, forward strand.
GCCGGCGGATGGCCCGGTGCAGCAGCCACCGCGACAGGAGCGCGACCAGGACGATCAGCAGGATCGAGAAGGTCTTGGACACGATCACGTCGGCCGACGCGGCGAGGAAGTCGCTGTGGGTCCACTGGTAGAAGCGGGCGCACCACGTCCCCGGGTCCGCGGCGCAGATCGGCTGGTCGGGGAGCAGACCCTCGGCGAGGGCGGCGGTGGCGGTCACGTCAGCTCCAGTCCGGTGTGGGCCGCGAGGAACGCGAGCTGGTCGACGGCGAGCGCGACGGTGCGCGAGATCGAGCGGCCCGCGTGGCCGACGTCGGTCTCGCGACGGATGAGCACCGGGCGGGTGTCGGGGTCGCCCGCGGTGGCGTGCTGCAGCGCGGCGCACATCTTGCGGGCGTGCAGCGGGTCGACCCGGGTGTCGGACTCGAAGACGGTGAACAGCACGGCCGGGTACGTCGTGCCGGTGTGGACGTGGTGGTAGGGCGAGTAGGACAGCAGCCAGCCGAGCTCGGTGGGGTCGGCGGCGGTGCCGTACTCGTCGTTCCACGTGCGGCCCAGCGAGAACTCCTCGTAGCGGACCATGTCCAGCAGCGGCGCCGAGCAGACCACGGCCCGGTACAGGTCGGGCCGCTGGGTGAGCGCGGCGCCGACGAGCAGGCCGCCGTTGGACCCGCCGGTGATCGCGAGCCGGTCGGGACTGGTGACGCCGTCGGCGACGAGCCGCTCGCAGGCCGAGTGCAGGTCGTCGAACACGTTCTGCTTGTTCGCGCGGTTCCCGGCGAGGTGCCAGGCCTCGCCCTCCTCGCCGCCCCCGCGCAGCGACACCAGCGCGTAGACGCCGCCCGCCGCGACCCAGGTCAGCGCGGTCGGGGTGTAGGCGGGCTCGCGGGTGATGCCGAAGCCTCCGTAGCCGGTGACCAGCGTCGGGACCGGCCCGGCGGGTGCGTCGGCCGGCCGGATGACGAACATGCGGACGGTCGTGCCGTCGGCGGAGGCGAACTCGACCTGCTCGGTGTGCACGTCGGGGACGTCGACCTCGCCGGGCGCGGCCTCGGCGAGCACGGTCCGGCCGGTGGCGCGGTCGTAGCGCTGCACCTGGTAGGGCGTGACGAGGTCGGTCCAGCCGATCCACAGCCTGCCGTGCTCGGCAGGGGTGTCGCGGTCGGCGACGGTCAGCCCGGACACCGAGCCGGTGCCGGGCAGCGGGACGGTCCCGCGCGGGGTGCCGTCGAGGGCGTGCAGGGCCAGCTCCGCGACCGCGTGCCGGGCGCGGGCGAGCACGAGCAGCGGCTCGCCGCCGGGGTCGTCGGGTGCGGGTTCGAGCCGTCGGACCGCCTCCAGCACCGACTCCGGGTCCTCGGGCACCAGCTCGCGCCAGTGCTCGCGCTGCGGCCGTTCGGGCTCGGTGACGCACAGCCGCCAGCGCGGGGCGCCGTCGGTCGTGAGGACGTAGAGCAGCCCGTCGCGCTCGACCCACGGCACGGCCTGCACGTCGTCGTCCTGGGTGAGGAGCGGGACGAGCTCGCCGGTACCCCTGCCGTCGAGGGAGGCGATCCACACGCTGTCGCGGCGCGCGGTCCCGACGTTCGCGGTGACGACGAGCCAGCGCCCGTCGCGCGAGACCCGCACGCCGTAGTAGCTGTGCCCCTCGTAGAGCCCGGGGCCATCGAGCAGCACGTCGGTCGAGGTGTCGGTGCCGATGCGGTGCCGCCAGATGCGCCGGTGCAGGTTCTCCTCGCCGGCCGGCACGTCGTCGTCGGCGACCTTGCGCACGAAGACGATCTCCTCACCGCCGGGCAGCCACGCGACGTCGGCGTAGCGGCACCGGTCGATCGGCTTCTCGACGAGTTCCCCGCTCGCGACGTCCATGACGTGCAGGACCGAGTTCTCGTCACCGCCACGCGAGACCTGGTAGGCGAGCCGCCGGCCCTCGAGGTCGGGCACCCAGGCGTCGAGCGTCGTCAGCCCGTCGGGGTCGAGCGCGACGGGGTCGAGCAGGACCCGCTCGACGGTCGTGCCGTCGGGGCCGGGCTCGCGCACGAGCACGACGGCGTGTTCCTGGCCGGGCGAGCGGCGCACGAGGAAGGCGCGCCCGGCGCGCCAGAGCGGCGCGGACACCGAGCCGGCGTCGAGCAGCCCGCGCAGCCGCGTCGCGAGCGCGTCGCGACCCGGCAGCGCCGTCAGCCGGGCGGCGGTGAGCTGGTCCTGCGCCGCCGACCATGCGACGGTCCGCGGATCGGCCGGGTCCTCCAGCCAGCGGTAGGGGTCCGCGACGTCGTGGCCGTGGAGGCGCTCGACGAGGTCGAGCCGCTCGGCGGGCGGGTACGGGGAGTCGGCACTGCTCACGCGCGCCGAGGTTACGGGAGCCGTCCCGACGTCCCGTCACCCCTCGTGAGCAGCGTGGACCCCCGGTCGTGGCCGCGCGGAGACGTGGTCGGGGGTCGGGGTGCCGGGCGCGAGGTCGGGCGCGGGCTCGGCCTCGCCCCAGACCATGCGCACCGGCAGCACCCCGGCCCAGTACGCGGGGTTCGCGACGTCCTCGGCGTCGTCACCCGGCGGACCGGTGCGCACCTTGACGCTGGCCTCGGCGAGGTCGAGGGCGAGCACGGTGGTCGCGGCCAGCTCCTTGCGGTCGGGGAGCCGGGCGTGGGTCCACGACCCGGGCGCCAGCTGTTCGACGAGCGCCCGCAGCCCGTCCAGCCGCTGCTGCTCGTCGGTGACCAGCCGCGCCGTGCCGTGCACGACCGCGCTGCGGTAGTTCATCGAGTGGTGGAACACCGAGCGGGCGTAGACGACCCCGTCGAGGTGGGTGACCGTCACGCACACCGGGATACCGGTCGCCGCCGCGCGCAGCGTCGAGGCACCGGTGGAGCCGTGCAGGTAGAGGGTGTCGCCGTCGCGCCCGTAGCCCGTCGGGAGCACGACGGGCGCGCCGTCGAGCACGATCCCGAGATGGCAGACGAGCCCGGCGTCGAGGACGGCGTAGAGGTCGGCGCGGTCGGTCCGGGCGCGCTCGGACAGCCTGCCGAGCGTGCTGCGAGGGGTGGACGACAGCGGGACCTGCGACGGCGGGACCTGCGACGGCGGGACGTGCGACGGCGGGGTGGACGAGGAGGCGCTCACCCGCCGATCCTGCCTGCGGGCCCGGGCGCGACGGAAGCCCTCATCCGGACAAACGGGCGAGCGCCTCGCCGAGATCGACCACGTCGGCGCAGGTGGCGGCGATGTCGGCGAGGTTCCCCTCGTGCAGCCCGACGGTCCGGTCGGTGCACGCGTCCCGCACCACCAGCGGCCGGAAGCCGGCGGCGCGCGCGTCGGCGGCGGACGCGCGGACGCAGCCCGACGTCGGCACCCCGCACACGACGAGCGTGGCCACCCCCGCGGTCGCCAGCGCCGGTGCGAGGGTGGTGCCGAGGAACGCCGACGCGTACCGCCTCACCACGACCGTCTCACCCGGCACCGGCGTCAGCGGCGGCGCGATCGCGCCCCAGTCGCCCGTGGCGCCCTCGGCGAACACGGCGCGCGCGGGCACCTTGCGGACGAACAGGCCGCCGTCGGCGAGGTCCGCCGGGTACCGCACGACCGCCCACACGACGGGATGCCCGCCCGCGCGCGCGGCGTCGACCAGCGCGCCGCACCCGGCGAGCGCGGGGCCGGGGTCGGGCAGGGCGAACGGCCCGTCGGGCTCGGTGTAGGCGCGCACCATGTCGACGACGAGCACCGCAGGTCGGGGGACCCGGCCCGACCGCGGGGGGATGCCGGTCATCGCGCCTCCAGTGTCCCCCGCACCGTAGATCGCGCGGGCCGCGGGCCGCGACGGACGTTCGGCGCCGCGGCCGCGCGGCCCGGGTCCGCAGGCGCGCCCCGGCCGGGTGGCTCGGACCCGGCGCGGCCGTGTCCCCGAGCGGAACGGTCCGAACCGTGCGACACGGGTGATCCGGACAGGACCGCGCGCCGCGGCCTCGGACGTCGTACTGTCCGATCGACCGACGATCTTCCTCGGGGGTGCCGACGATGTCCTGGGAGCTCGACGACGAGCACCGCGAGTTCCGCGACGTGTGCCGCGGGTTCGTCGACAAGGTGGTGCGCCCGGCCGTCGACGCCGCCGAGGCCGCCGGCACGTTCCCGGCGGAGCTGTGGAAGCCGTTGGGCGACGCCGGGATGCTCGGCCTGGTCACCCCGCCCGAGTTCGGCGGCTCCGACGGCGACGCGCTGGCAGTCGCGATCTTCGCCGAGGAGATCGCCCGCGCGAGCGGCGGGATCGCCGTCACCGCGCTGGTCAGCGCCTACATGGCCGGGACGCACCTGGTGCGCTACGGCTCGCCCGCGCAGCAGGACCGCTGGCTCGCGGCGATCGCCTCGGGCGAGGCGGTGGCCGCGATCGCGGTGACCGAGCCGGACACGGGATCGGACGTCGCGCGCATCCGGTCGACCGCCCGCCCCGCCGACGACGGCTGGGTCCTGGACGGCCGCAAGATGTTCATCACCAACGCCGGCATCGCCGACGTGCTCGTCGTCGCGGCCCGCACCGGCGAGCCGGGTCGGCGCGGCGTCACCCTGTTCGAGGTGCCCGCGGGGACGCCGGGCCTGTCGTTCAGCAGGCCGCTGCCGAAGATGGGCTGGCACTCCTCGGACACCCGCGAGGTCGTCCTCGACGGGGTCCGGGTCCCGTCCGACGCCGTGGTCGGGGCCGTCGACCGCGGCTTCTACCAGATCATGGAGGGCTTCCAGCTCGAGCGGATCGCGTTGGCGGCCATGGGTCTCGGGCACGCGCAGGAGTGCCTGGACCTCGCGCTCGGGTACACCCGGGAGCGGGAGGCGTTCGGCGCGCCGCTCACCCACCTGCAGACGATCCGGCACCGCCTCGCGCTCATGGAGATCGAGCTCGACGCCGCCCGGCTGGTCACCCACCAGGCCGCCGCCCGGCTCGACTCCGGGCACCCCGAGGCCGGGCGGTCCGTGGCCCGCGCCAAGTACCTCGCCGCAGTGGCCGCCAACCGGATCGTCGACGACGCCGTGCAGCTCTTCGGCGGCGCCGGGTTCGTCGAGGAGTCGCCCGTGGCCCGGCACTACCGCGACGCCCGCATCCTGCGCATCGGCGGTGGCACCGACGAGATCCAGCTCGAGATCCTGACCCGCGGGATGGCGGGATAGAGACCAGGAGGACGACGATGTCCGACGACAGCCTCGCGCAGCTGCTCGACACCCCGCTGCGACCGCTCCCTCCGGGGTGGACGGTGGCCGACCGCGTGGAGTCGCTGGCGAAGGCCCGTGCGCTCGAGCCCGACGACTACTGGGAATGGGTCGCGCGCCAGCAGCGGTGGACCCGGGAGTGGGACACCGTCCGGACGGGCGGCGTCTCCGATTTCCGGTATTTCGAGGGCGGTCTGATCAACGTCGCGGACAACTGCGTCGACCGCTGGGCCGAGGACCCCGCGACGGCCGACCGTGCCGCGATCGTGTGGGAGGGCGAGCCGGGCGAGGTCCGCACCGTCACCTACGCCGAGCTCGCCGACGAGGTCTCCCGGCTCGCGGCCGGGCTGCTCGACCTCGGCGTCGGGGAGGGCGACGTCGTCGCCGTCTACATGCCCAACCTCGTCGAGGCGTTCACGACCATCCACGCCTGCAACCGGATCGGCGCCGTCTACACGGTGCTGTTCTCGGGGTTCGGCGAGGAGGCGGTCGCGTCGCGGCTGCAGGCGGCGCGGGCGGCGGTGGTCGTCGTGGCGGACGCGTCGTACCGGCGGGGGCGCCGGGTGCAGTTGCTGTCGACGTTGCGCTCGGCCCTCGCGAGGTGCCCGAGCGTCCGGGCGACCGTGGTCGTCGACCGGACCGGCGACGGCGTCGCCCTGCGGGAGGGGGAGCGCTCCTACGCCGACGTGCTCGCCGCCGGCGCGGGCGGGACTCCCGCCGTCCCGTTGGACCCCAACGCCCCGTCGTTCCTGATCTTCACCTCCGGCACCGAGTCGCGGCCCAAGGGCGTGGTGCACTCGGTCGGCGGTTTCCTGCTCGGGTCCTGGGCCAACGCGCACTGGCAGGTCGGCCGCGAGGACGGCGACGTCTACTGGGTCGCCGCCGACGTCGGCTGGCTGACCTTCCCGATCCAGGCCGTCGTCGGGGGCCTGGCGTGCGGGATGACCGTCGCCTGCTTCGAGGGCGCGCTCGACACCCCGACCCCCGCGCGGTTCTACGAGATCTGCGAGCGGCACGCCGTCACCAAGATCCTGGCGGCGCCGACGCTGATCCGGATGCTGCGCAAGTTCGGCGACGACCTCGCCGCGGCCCACCCGCTGCCCGGGCTGAAGCTGATCACCGCGCAGGGCGAGCCGCTCGACGGCGACACCTTCGCCTGGGCCACCGACACCTTCGACGTGCCCGTGATCAACGCCTACGGCCAGACCGAGACCGGCTCGACCTGGACCTACCCCGTCTACGGCGTCGACCCGCTCAAGGCCGGCTCCGCCGGGACGCCGGTGCCCGGGCACACGTTCGCGATCGTCGACGACTCCGGTGAGCCCGTGCCCCCGGGCGTCAAGGGCAACCTCGTGCTGACCGGCCCGTTCCCGACGTTGTGCCGCACGGTGTGGGGCGACCACCAGCGCTACCTGGACACCTACTTCGCGAAGTTCCCGGGCAGCTACGCCACCAACGACGAGGCCGTCCTCGACCACGACGGGCACATCTGGGTGCTCGGCCGCGCCGACGACGTCATCAACGTCGCCGGGCACCGCATCTCGACGATGGAGATCGAGGCCGTCGTGACGTCGGACCCCGACGTCGTGGAGGCCGCCGTCGTCGGGGTGCCGGAGGAGACGAAGGGGACGGTGCCGATCGCGTTCGTGACGCTGCGTTCGTCCTCGGACGACGGGGTGGCCGACCGGATCCGCGCCCTCGTCGCCGGGGAGATGGGCGGGTACGCCCGGCCCGACCGCGTCTACGTCACCCCGGCCATGCCGAAGACCCGCACCGGCAAGACGATGCGCCGGCTGCTGCGCGACGTCGTCGTGCACGGCGGGCCGACCGGCGACACGTCGGCGATGGAGGACCCGGCGGCGCTGGAGGCGGTGACCGAGGTCGTGCGCGGGTAGCCCTACGCTCGTCCCTCATGGGTGAGCGCAGGACCAGGGTCGCGGTGGTGTTCGGTGGCCGCAGCTCCGAACACACCATCTCGTGCGTGTCGGCGGGCAGCGTGCTCGCCCACCTCGACCGCGACCGGTTCGACGTGGTGCCCGTCGGCATCACGCCGGACGGCGCCTGGGTGCTCGGCACCGACGACCCCGCCCGGCTGCGCATCGACGGCCGCACCCTGCCCGTCGTCGACGGGACCGGCGCCGCGCTCGCCCTGCCCGGCGACCCGACCCGCGGCGGCCTCGTCCGCCTCGACCGCGACCGGGCGGGCGAGGTGTTCTCCGGTGTCGACGTCGTCTTCCCCGTGCTCCACGGACCCTTCGGCGAGGACGGCACGATCCAGGGGCTGTTCGAGATGGCCGGGCTGCCCTACGTCGGGTCCGGCGTGCTCGCGAGCGCCGCGGGCATGGACAAGGAGTTCACCAAGAAGCTCCTGGCCGCCGAGGGGCTCGCGGTCGGGTCGCTGGTGGTGCTGCGGCCGGGCACGCAGTCGCTGACCGCGGCGCAGCAGGAACGCCTCGGGCTGCCGGTGTTCGTCAAGCCCGCGCGCGCCGGGTCGTCGGTCGGGATCACCCGCGTCACCTCCTGGGACCGGCTCGACGAGGCCGTCGCGGCCGCCCGCGTGCACGACCCCAAGGTGCTCGTCGAGGCCGCGATCGTCGGTCGTGAGGTCGAGTGCGGCGTCCTCGAGTACCCCGACGGCACCGTGCGGGCGAGCCTGCCCGCGGAGATCCGGCTCGTGTCCGGGTCGGCGGAGTTCTACGACTTCGACGCCAAGTACCTCGACGACGCGTGCGAGTTCGACATCCCCGCCAAGCTCGACGACGACGTCACCGAGCGGGTGCGCGACCAGGCGGTGGCCGCGTTCCGGGCGCTGGACTGCCAGGGCCTCGCGCGGGTGGACTTCTTCGTCGGCGACGACGGCGCGCCCGTCGTCAACGAGGTCAACACGATGCCGGGGTTCACCCCGATCTCGATGTACCCGCGGATGTGGGCCGAGACCGGTGTCGACTACCCGACCCTGCTCGCCACGCTCGTCGACACCGCGCTGGCCCGCGGCACCGGGCTGCGCTGAGCCGCGGCGGTCGCCGTCAGCGGACGGCGATCGGCGTGGCGGGCATCGTCGCGGTGATCGCGTCCGAGATCGCCTGCAGGGGACCGCTGCCGACCGTCGCGGGCGTCGTCACGGCGACGTAGGTCGGGCGGTCGACCGCCACCCAGCTGGACTGCACGGGATCGGGGACGTCGTCGGGGAGCTGCAGCCAGCTCACCCCGTCGACGACGACGAGCGCCGAGGTCGGCGTCAGCTCCGCGGGCCGGGGGAGCCCGCAGCGCAGGACGACGGGGCGCGACGGTGCCGCCCAGGCGCGCACCCCCGCCGGGGCGGGGTCGGCCAGCGGCCGTGTGGCCAGTTGGCCGTCGCCGCCGGGGAGGGTCGCGGGCAGCGCGGCGAGCAGGGCCGTGCACTGCGGGCCGCTCGCGTCGGGGGCGTCGACGGGAGCCGCGGCGAGCGGGGTGGTGTCCGTCGTGGGGGGTAGGGGCTTGCCGGCGTCCCGGTTGACGATCGCGAGGACGGCGACCGCGACGGCCAGCAGCACCGGCAGCGCCACGGCCACGACGACCGCGGGCGAGCGCGGTGTCCGGACGTCGGTCCCCGCCTGCCGCACGACGCTCAGCCCAGCTTGACGACCGGGCAGGTCAGCGTGCGGGTGATGCCGCTGACGCCCTGGACCTGGGCGACGACGAGCTGGCCGAGCTGGTCGACGTCCTCGGCCTCCGCGCGGACGATCACGTCGTACGGCCCCGTGACGTCCTCGGCCGACACCACCCCGGGGATGCCGGCGATGGCGCTCGCCACGGAGGCCGCCTTGCCGACCTCGGTCTGGACCAGGATGAAGGCCTGAACCACGGCGTGCTCCTCTCGGGTGCGCGCTGCCGGGCAGCGCAGCCGCGCCGCACGGGCGCGACGGGTCGTGTCGAGCTGGAAAGTCGGAAGTCAAACCGTACCGGAGGTAGCCGCAGTGCCCACATCGTCGGCCTCCCCGTCAGAGGGAACCGAGGCGATGAACACACTTCGCGACGTCGGCGAGTTCGGCCTGATACGGCGCGTGACCGCGGACCGGGTGCAGCCCGGTACCACGCTGCTCGGGCCGGGCGACGACGCCGCGGTGGTCGAGGCGCGGGACGGCCGGGTCGTCGCCTGCACAGACGTCCTGGTCGAGGGCGTGCACTTCCGGCTGGACTGGTCGGCGCCGGACCACGTGGGGCGCAAGGCCGCCGCGGCCAACCTGGCCGACGTGGCGGCGATGGGCGCGGTCCCGACGGCGCTGCTCGTCGGGCTCGCCTGTCCCCGCGACACACCGGTGGAGACGTTGGAGGGCATCGCGTCCGGGCTGTGGGCGGAGGCGTCGTCGGCGGGCGCGGGGGTCGTCGGCGGGGACGTGGCCGCCGGGCCCGCGATCGTGCTGTCGGTGACGGCGTTGGGCTCGCTGGAGGGCCGTCCGCCGGTGACGCGGGCGGGCGCGAAGCCGGGCGACGTCGTCGCGCTGTGCGGGCGGATCGGCTGGGCGGCGGCGGGGCTCGACGTGCTGCACCGCGGGTTCCGGTCGCCGGTCGCGGTCGTCGGGGCGCACCGGGTTCCGGAGCCGCCCTACGCCGCCGGACCGCAGGCGGCGCGGGCGGGCGCGACGTCGATGATCGACGTGTCCGACGGGCTGCTCGCCGATCTCGGGCACCTCGCCGCCGCGTCCGGCGTGACCGTCGACGTGTCCACGTCGGCGCTGGTCGTCCCGCCGCGGCTCGTCGAGGTCGCGTCCGCGCTGGGTGTGGACCCGCTCGAATGGCTGCTGACCGGCGGTGAGGACCACGCGCTCGCGGCGACCTTCCCGCCCGGTGCCGTCCCCGAGGGCTGGACGGTGATCGGCGGGGTGACCGAGGGGGACGCCGCGGTCCTCGTCGACGGCGCCCCGCACGAGGGCGCCGCCGGCTGGGACCACTTCGCCGGGTGACCTCGTGGGTGGCGTTCCACCGGCCGGGGGCGCCACTCACACGGGGTCGCAGCCCCGGATCGACGCGTCGACCAGCTGCACCGGGTGCAGCACCGGGATGCCGGCGTCGAGGAAGCGGCGGATCTGCAGCAGGCAGCCCGCGTTCGCCGTCACGACGACGTCCGGTGCGACGGCCTCCAGGTTCGCCGCCTTGCGCTGCCCCAGCTCCTCGGCCGTCACGGGCTGCACGAGGTTGTAGATGCCCGCCGATCCGCAGCACAGCTCGGCCTCGGCGACGTCCTGCAGCTGCAGGCCGGGGATGGCGCGCAGCACCGCGCGGGGCTGCTCGCGGACGCGCTGGGCGTTGGCGAGGTGGCAGGCGTCGTGGTAGGCGACGCGCGCCGCGACGGGGTGTCGCGGGGCCTGCGGGGGGAGCTCGGCCAGCAGCTCGGTGACGTCGCGGACCGTGGCGCTGAACGCGGCCGCGCGCTCGGCCCAGGCGGGATCGTCGGCGAGCAGCGCGCCGTACTCCTTGAGCGTCGACCCGCACCCGGCGACGTTGGCGACGACGACGTCGAGCCGGTACCGCTCGAACATCTCGATCGTCGCCCGTGCCCGGGCCAGGCCCTCGTCCTCGCGCCCGGCGTGCACGGACAGGGCGCCGCAGCACTGCACGTCGCGGGGGACGAGCACGTCGCAGCCCTCGGCGGCGAGCACGCGCACGGTGGCGGCGTTGACGTCGCCGAAGAAGACCCGCTGCGCGCAGCCGGCCAGCAGCCCGACGCGCAACCGCGCCGCGCCCGGCGGCCGCGTCCGTTCCGGGGTCCGGGCCAGCAACGCGCGCACGGTGACCGGCGGCAGCAGCGACTCCAGCGCGCGCAGCCGCGCGGGCAGCCGGTCGAGCAGCCCGAGCCGGCGCACGAGCGCGCGCAGCCCCGACCGTTGGTAGACCAGACCGCCGAGCGCGGCCACCCGCAGCCGGTTCGGGTACGGGAACAGCGCGAAGACGAGCCCGCGGAACAGCCGGTCGGCCCGGCTGCGCGCGACGTTGCGCTCGACCTGCGGGCGGACCGACTCGATCAGCCGGTCGTACTGCACACCCGACGGGCACGCCGTCACGCACGCGAGGCAGCCGAGGCACGAGTCGATGTGCTCGCCGAAGGCCTCGTCGACCCCGATCGTGCCCTGCGCGGCCAGGTCCATGAGGTAGATGCGCCCGCGTGGGGACTCCGTCTCGGTGCCCGTCACGGCGTAGGTCGGGCAGGTCGGCAGGCAGAAGCCGCAGTGCACGCAGTCGTCGAGGACCTCGCGCTGCGGCGGGCGGCGGGCGTCGAACGACGTGCTCACGCGGGGACTCCTTCGGTGGCGGGGACGTCACGGACGGGGGCGAGCCAGGGGGAGAGGCGACCTGCGCCGAACCGGCCGGTCGGGTCGAACCGCTGCTTGACCGCCCGCAGCAGGGCCACCGCGGCCGGCGGCGGCCCCCACAGCGGGGCGTCGGGGTCGAGCCCGTCGTGGCGCAACACCGTGACCGCGGGTCCGGCCGCGGCGTGCGCGGCGGCGAGGACGGCGGCGTGGTCGCCCCCGGTGAGCGCGACGGTGTGCACACCGGTGCCGACGCCGCTGCTGACGGCCAGGTCGGCCCCGGCCCGCGCGGCCGCGGCGGCCAGCGTGGCGACGAATCCCGGCCCGTCCGAGGGCAGCGTGCCGGCGCGCAGCACCGTCGTCCCGGGCGCCGCGGGGTCGGCGACGGCGTCGACGCCGGCCCACGCCGCGACCTGCGCGTCGTCGGACAGGATGGTGCCGCCGACCGCCTCGACGGCCCCGGCCCGTGCCAGGACCCCCTCCTCGGTGCCCTCGAGCCGCACCAGCAGCCCGGAGTCCGGCGTCCACTCCAGCGCGGCCGGCTCGATGCCGCGGCCCAGCAGGTCCGTGCCGGTGCGGGTGGCCTCCTCGGCCGGGCCCGGGACCGCGACGGTGACGACGTGCCGCGGCAGCGGGTGCAGCCGCAGCACGACCTCTGCGACGACGCCCAGCGTGCCGAGCGAGCCGTGGAACAGCTTGGCGAGGTCGTAGCCTGCGACGTTCTTGATGACGTGCCCGCCGGAGTGCGCGACGGTGCCGTCGGCGAGCACGACCGTCGCCCCGATGACGAGGTCGCGCAGCACCCCGAACTGCTGACGGGCGGGACCGCCGTCGGCCGTGGCGAGCAGCCCGCCGACGGTGGCGCCACGGCGGCCGCGGGCCGGGTCGAACGCGACGCGCTGCCCCGTCAGCTCGGCCTGGACCTGCGTCAACGGGGTGCCGGCGCGGACGGCGACGGTCATGTCGGCCGGGTTGTAGCGCAGCACGCCGGACAGCCCGGTGGTGTCGACGACGGCGTCCGCCGGGTCGGGCCTGCCTCCGGTGGTCGCGGCCGTGCCGGCGCCCTCGACGAGCAGCCGCGCGTGCGAGGCGGTGGTGTCGGCGAGGACGGCTCGCAGCTCGTCGACGTCGGACGGGGTGAACCGGGTCGTGGGCATCGGTCAGATCCGCTCGATGAGGCCCGCCGCCTCCAGCGGGTGCGGACGATGGGGGCCGGGACGCTCGCCGCACAGCCGAGGGGTGGGCAGCAGCTTGCCGGGGTTGCAGACGTCGTCGGGGTCGAAAGCCCTGCGCAGCAGCGTCATCGTCGCGAGGTCGGCGTCGTCGTACTGGCGCGGCATCGAGCACGCCTTGTCGGTGCCGATGCCGTGCTCGCCCGAGAGCGACCCGCCGAGGTCGACGCACAGCTCTGCGATCGACGACGACAGGTGCTCGGCGCGCTCGTGCTCGCCGCGCGCCTCGCTGTAGAGGACCAGCGGGTGCAGGTTGCCGTCCCCGGCGTGGAACACGTTCGCGACGCGCAGGCCCGCCTCGTCGGCCAGCTCACCGATCCGGGTGAGCGCCTCGGCGAGGCGCGTGCGCGGGACGACGCCGTCCTGGACGAAGTAGTTCGGGCTGATCCGGCCGACGGCCGCGAACGCCGCCTTGCGCCCCTTCCACACCGCGGCGCGCGCCTCGGGGGTCGGCGCGACGTGCACCTTCGTCGTGCCGTGCTCGTGGCAGAGCCGTTCGACCTCGGCGAACTGCGCGGTGACCTCGGCGGGCGGGCCGTCGAGCTCGACGATCAGCGCGGCCGCCGTGTCGCGCGAGTAGCCCGCCGACACCGCGGCCTCCACGGCCTCGATGGCCAGCGCGTCCATCATCTCCACCGCCGCCGGCACGATCCCGGCCGCGACGATCGCGGTGACGGTGTCGCCCGCCTGCTCGACCGACGGGAAGTCCGCGACGAGCGTCCGCACCGCCGCGGGCCTGGGCAGCAGCTTGACGGTGATCCGGGTGACGATCCCGAGCGTGCCCTCCGACCCGATGAACGCCCCGAGCAGGTCGTACCCGCCCTGGTGCGGCGCGGGCCCGCCGAGCGTCGTCACGGTCCCGTCGGGCAGCACGACCTCGATCTCGTGGATGTGGTGCACCGTGAACCCGTACTTGAGGCAGTGCGCCCCTCCCGAGTTCTCGGCGACGTTGCCGCCGATCGTGCACACCTGCTGGCTCGACGGGTCGGGGGCGAAGTAGAGCCCGTGCGCCGCAACGGCTCTGCTGATGTCGAGGTTCGTCACGCCCGGTTCGACGACGGCCCGCCGGTTCACCGGGTCCACCGAGACGACCGCGCGCAGCCGCTGCAGGGAGATCACCACACCGTCGGCCACCGGCAGCGCCCCGCCCGACAGGCCGGTGCCCGCGCCGCGCGCGACGAACGGCACCCCGTTGCGGGCGCAGACCCGGACCGCGGCGGCGACCTGGGCGGTGTCGCGCGGGAGCACGACGCACGCCGGGACCACCCGGTAGCCGGTCAGGCCGTCGCATTCGTAGGCGCGCAGCGAGACCGGGTCGGCGAGCACGGCGTCCGCGCCCAGTGCGGCGACCAGCTCCGCCTGCAGTGCCACGCGGTCCATCGAGCCTCCTGCTCGTGCACAACTGAGATACAAGTTGTGTGCGACGGTAGCCGGACGGTCGTGCGGTGGACAAGACCCTGGTGACGAGGGGCCGTCGCGGCGACGCGCGAGGGCCGTGCGGGCACCTCGGGGCGCGCTCCCGCGTAACGGGGCCCGGTCAGTCGGCGGTCAGGAGCGTCGGGTCGGGGGAAAGGCCCAGTGCCATGACGGTGCCCGAGAGGTGCGCGCGGACGCCGTCGAGCAGCGCGTCGGCGTCGCCGTGCCCGACCGCGGCCGCGATGCGCTCGTGCTCGGTGACGATCGTCGCCGTCCGCCTCGGGTCGCGGACCGCGGACTCCCCGATCATCCGCAGCTGCCTGTCACGCAGCGACGAGTAGACGTCGGCCAGGATCGGGTTGCCCGCGGCCTCGACGATCACGGTGTGGAAGGCGCGGTCCGCGTCGAGGAACCCGCGCAGGTCGGCGCCCGCGGCGCGCTGCCGGTCGAGCTGGACGCCGAGGGCGGTGACGACCTCGGCGCGGGCGGTCGCGTCGCGTCGGCAGACCGCGCGGGCGGCGAAGTGCTCGATGACCAGCCGGGCCTCCATCACCGCCCGGACCTCCTCGGGCGAGACCGGGACGACCAGCGCCCCGCGCTGCGGGTAGAGCCGCAGCAGCCCCTCGGCCTCCAGCCGCAGGAAGGCCTCCCGGACCGGCGTGCGCGACATGCCCAGTGCGGCCGCGACCTCGCCCTCGCTGATCAGCTCGCCGCCGCGGAAGTCACCGGTGAGGATGCGGTCCTTGACGTACTCCAGCGCCCGCAGCTTGGCCCCGCCACGGCGCGGCGCGGGGTCGTTCGCTGCGGCGCCGACCGCCACCCGCACCACACTCCTGCCGCTGCTTCCCGGTGCCGCGGACCCTACCGCGCGCGCCGGCCGCCGCCCTCGCGCCGCGACCGGTACAGGTCGCGCAGCAGCAGGACCTCCGCGGCGTGGTGGATCGCCTCGCGGTTGATGTGCAGCACCAGCTCCGACATCGTGTGCTCGGCCCACATTCCCTCGGCCGGTCCGACGGGGCGCGCCAGCGCCGCGTCGTCGAGCCCGCCGACACCGGCCGACCAGCCCGCGTGGACGTCGTCGAGCTGTGCGAGCGCCTCGTCGGCGGTGCCGGCGTACGGGAAGTCGTCGTACCCGATCGGCGGGCCCCCGAAATGGCTCGCGACGCGCATCCCGAACACCCCGACGATGACGTGCGCCAGCCGCCAGCCGATCGTGGTGACGGGCGGCGGATCGGGCTCGGGGAACTCGAAGTCGACGGTCCACGGCCCCGAGCCGGGCTGGGGCGCCTGCGCCGCGGGGTCGCGCCGGCGGACGTTCCAGCAGTTCGGCGCGGGCTCCCACAGGTACTCGTCGTCGGTCAGCCCCGCCAGCCTGGGCCGCACCAGGTTCGTCCAGTGCCGGTCGAGCTGGGCGAGCAGCTGCGCGGCGAGGTCCGGTCTCGTGGCGGGCACCCGCCGACCGTAGGGCCCCACGCGCGCCCCCGCCCGCAGGAGCGCCGGTCCGTGCCCCCACCCGGGCGCAACCTCACCGCTCTCCTCGGCGCTTGGGGCGACGGTGGGGTTGCGCTCGGGCCGGGGTGCGCAACCTCGCTGCTGTCCCGGGCGCGCGGGGCGACCGTGGGGTTGCGCTCGGCGTCCGGGTGCGACGTCGGCGCCGGGTGCGCGGGGGTGACGTCAGCGGCGGGGCAGCGGGACCCCGCGGATGCTCGCGTCGAGCAGCTGGACGGGGTGCAGCAACGGGACCGCGCCGTCGAGGTGCTTGCCCATCTGCAGCAGGCAGCCCGGGTTCGCGGTGACGACGACGTCGGGCCGCACCGACCGCACGTTGGCGGCCTTGCGGGCACCCAGCTCGTCGGCGGCGTCCGGCATGACCATGTTGTAGATCCCCGCGGATCCGCAGCACAGCGCGGCCTCGGGGATGTCGACGACCTCGACGCCGGGGACGCTGCGCAGCACGTCGCGCGGCTGGACGCGGACGCCCTGGGCGTGCCCGAGGTGGCAGGCGTCGTGGTAGGCGACGCGCGCCTGGACGGGGTGCCGCGGGGCCCGGGGCTCGTCGGCGAGGAGCTCGGCGAGGACCTCGTGGACGTCGCGCACGGAGTCGGAGAACGTCCGCGCGCGCGAGGCCCACGCCGGGTCGTCGGCCAGCAGGTGCCCGTACTCCTTCATCGACGACCCGCACCCGGCGACGTTGGTGACCACGTGGTCGACCCCGGAGGCGAGCAGCCGCTCGAAGGTCTCGATGGTGCGGCGGGCGCGGGCCAGCGCGGCGGGCTCGCGCCCGGCGTGCAGCTCCAGCGCCCCGCAGCACTGCTGGTCGCGGGGGACGATGACGTCGGCACCCTCGGCGGCGAGGACGCGGACGGTGGCCTCGTTGACGCGGTGGAAGAACACGTCCTGCACGCAGCCCGACAGGAGGGCGACGCGGGCGCGGCGCTCGCCGACGGCCGGGGTGACCGCGGGCAGGGTGGCGAACGCGTCCTTCACCGTCACCGGCGGCAGCAGCGACTCCAGCGCCGCGAGGCGGGAGAACCGGGTGCCGCGCAACCGTTGCGTACCGCCGTCGACGAGCTTGCGGACGGCCGGGACGCGGGCGAGCCGCTGGTAGAGGGCACCCGGCAGGGCGGCGGCGCGCAGCCGGCGCTTGTAGGGGAAGAGCGCGAAGACGGCGTCGCGGAAGAGCTTGTCGTCGCGGTCCCGTGGGACGTTGCGCTCGACCTGCGGGCGCACCGACTCGAGCAGCCGGTCGTACTGGACCCCCGAGGGGCACGCGGTCACGCAGGCCATGCAGCCCAGGCAGCGGTCGATGTGCGTCGCGAACGAGCCCTCGAGCGCGATGTCGCCCTTCTCGGCGAGGTCCATCAGGTAGATGCGCCCGCGCGGGGAGTCCATCTCCTCGCCCCAGAGCTGGTAGGTCGGGCAGGTCGGCAGGCAGAACCCGCAGTGCACGCAGTCGTCGAGCAGCTCGCGCTGCGGCGGGCGCTGCTCGTCGAACGCGCTGGGGCCCGTGCGCGGCAGGTTGGTGTCGGCCGAACCGGCCGGGGTGGACGTCATCGGGAGTTCTCCAGTGGCCAGGGGGCGAAGCGGCCCGGACCGAGCCGGCCGTCGGGGTCGAAGGCACGTTTGACGTTGCGCAGCATCGCGATCGCCGACGGCGGCGGACCCCAGGCCGGGCCGCCGAAGCCGGCGGGCCGGTCGCGCAGCACCGACGTCCCACCGGCGGCGTGCACCGCGAGGTGTGCCGACTCGACGGCGTCGGCGTCGGCGGGCAGCGCGACCGTCGCGACGCCCGTCCCGAGCCCGACCGTGACGCCGGCGCCGGGGCCGTCGGCACCCGGGAGCGCGCCGACGATCCCGCCGATCCGCGACGGCCGTGCCCCGATCCGCAGGACCGCCTGGCCGGGACGGCCGCGGACGGTCGACGCGTGGGCCTCCCACTCGCCGGCGTCGGCCTCGGCGGCACCGGGCCCGAGCGTGTCGACGAGCCGCTCGACCCGGGCCGGCAGCGCCGCGGCGGTGCCCTCGATCCGGGCGAGCAGCCGGCCGTCGGAGGTC
This sequence comes from Pseudonocardia sp. D17, assembly GCF_036984265.1. NCBI lineage: Bacteria > Bacillati > Actinomycetota > Actinomycetes > Pseudonocardiales > Pseudonocardiaceae > Pseudonocardia > Pseudonocardia sp. D17. The sequence continues at coordinate 33,559 of NZ_BPRG01000030.1, forward strand.
GCCGGGCCCGAGCCCACCGAGCACCACTCCAGCGCCGCGGGTTCCAGCGGTCGCGCGAGCACCCGCGCGGCGTGTGCGACGGCCTCGTCGAGCGGGCAGTCCAGCACGACGGTCGCCGACGCCGCGGGCACGGGGTGCAGCCGCAGCACGACCTCGGCGACGATCGCGAGCGTCCCGTACGACCCGTGCACGAGCTTGGCCAGGTCGTAGCCGCTCACGTTCTTGATGACGTGCCCGCCGGTGCGCGCCACGGTCCCGTCGGCCAGCACGATCGTCATGCCGATGACCAGGTCGCGCAGCGTGCCGTGGACCAGTGCGCCGGGCCCGGCGTCGGCCGTGGCGACGAGCCCGCCGACGGTCGCGCCGCGGGCCACGCGGGCGGCGTCGAACGAGACCTGCTGGCCGTGGCCCGCGAGCTCGGCGGCGAGGTCGCGCAGCGGGGTGCCGGCCTTCACGGCCACGGTCATGTCGCCGGGGTTGTGGACGACGATCCCGGAGAGCCCGCTGACGTCGACGACGGTGTCGACGTGCTGCAGGTCGCCCGCCCACGCGGCGGCCGTGCCCGCGCCCGCGACGGCCAGCGGCCCGGCGGAGTCGAGGACGGCGGCGCGCAGCGCGGCGAGATCGGTGGGGCGGACCGTGGTGGGGGTCGCGCGCGTCATCGGGGCAAGTCCTTCGAACGAGACGGTCGGAGCGAACGGGACGGTCAGAGACGGTCGATCAGGCCCGACTCCTCCAGGGGGTGCGGCCGGTACTTCCCGGGCCGTTCCCCGCACAGCCGCGGCGTCGGCAGGACCTTGCCGGGGTTGCAGATGCCGTCGGGGTCGAACGCGGCGCGCACGCGGCCCATCGTCGCCAGGTCCTCCTCGCCGAACATCCGCGGCATCGAGCACGCCTTGTCCGTACCGATGCCGTGCTCGCCCGACAGCGCCCCGCCGAGCTCGACGCACAGCTCCGCGATGGAGCCGGAGAGGTGCTCGGCGCGCTCGGTCTCGCCCGCGGCGGCGTTGTAGAGCACCAGCGGGTGCAGGTTGCCGTCGCCCGCGTGGAACACGTTGGCGACGCGCAGCCCGGCCTGCTCGCCCATGTCCGCGATCCGGGCCAGCACCTCGGTGAGCCGGGTCCGCGGGACGACGCCGTCCTGCACGAAGTAGTCGGGGGAGATGCGGCCGACCGCGGCGAACGCGGCCTTGCGCCCCCGCCAGATCGCGGCCCGCTCCTCGCCCGAGCCCGCGATGTGCAGCCGGGTGCAGCCGTGCCGGTCGCAGATCGCCTTGACCTGCTCGAACTGCACGTCGCACTCCTCGGCGGGCCCGTCGAGCTCGACGACGAGCGCCGCGGGCACGCCGACCGTGTAGCCGGCGTGCACGGCCTCCTCGGCGGCCTCGATCGCGAGCGTGTCCATCATCTCGACGGCGGCGGGCACGATCCCGGCGGCGACGATGTCGCTCACGACGTCGCCCGCCGCGGCGACGGACGGGAAGTCGGCGAGCAGCGTGCGGACCGTCTCGGGGACCCGCAGCAGCCGCACGGTGATCGACGTCGCGATGCCGAGCGTGCCCTCCGACCCGAGGAAGACCCCACGCAGGTCGGGACCCGCCTGCTCGGCGGAGTCGCCGCCGAGCGTCACGACCGAGCCGTCGGGGAGCACGACCTCCATCGCCAGCACGTGGTTGCTGGTGAACCCGTACTTGAGGCAGTGCGCGCCGCCGGAGTTCTCGGCGACGTTGCCGCCGATCGTGCACACCTGCTGGCTGGACGGGTCGGGGGCGTAGTAGAGGCCGTGCGCCGCGGCGGCCGCGGTGATCTCCAGGTTCGTCACGCCGGGCTCGACGACCGCGCGCCGGTCGACGGGATCGACGTCGAGTACCCGCTTGAGCCGCGACAGCGAGATGACGACGCCGTCGGCGACCGGCAGCGCACCGCCGGACAGCCCCGTCCCGGCCCCACGGGCGACGAACGGCACCCGGTGCTCGGCGCAGGCCCGCACGGCGGCGGCGACGGCCGCCGCGTCGCGGGGGAGCACCACGAGATCGGGGACGACGCGGTACCCGGTGAGCCCGTCGCACTCGTACGCGCGGCGCCCGACCGGGTCGTCGACGACGTTCTCCACGCCGACCGCCCGGGCCAGCGCGGCCCGCGCCGCATCGTCGAGCGCCATGGGGCCTCCTCGCGTCCGATCGCCGCCCGGCGGCCCCCGTCGGGACCGTCGGAACGCCACGGTAACGCCCGCCGCGACCACGTGCCGTCACCGCACGAGCGCGATCGCCCGCGCGGGGCCACACTGCTGAACCGGGCGTGCAGTGCCCGAACTCACACCAGGAAAGGGATCGCGAAACTTCCGCGTTGCGGAAGCGGGAATCCATTGTTAGACCCGTTGACGACGAGTTGTCGACGACGAACTGGACGTGGCGACAGAAGGGCGGACCCATGGCCGCAACACCGACCGCTCGCGACACCGGCCGGACGGCCGGGGCGCAGGACGCGGGCCTGCAGGTCGACCCCGCACTGGACAGGTTCGTGACCGAGGAGCTGTTGGCCGGTCTCGACGACATCACCCCGGCGCGGTTCTGGTCCGCGCTCGCCGAGCTCCAGGCCGACTTCGCGCCGCGCGTGCGTGAGGTGCTGGAGCGCCGCGACGCGCTGCAGGCCCGGATCGACGGCTGGCACGCCGAGCACCCGGGCCCGGTCACCGGCGCGACCAGGGACGCGTACGCGCGCTTCCTCACCGACATCGGCTACCTGGAACCGGAGGCGCAGCCTCGGCTCACGGTGACGAACGTCGACCCGGAGATCGCCGAGGTGGCGGGCGCCCAGCTCGTCGTGCCGGCGACGGTGCCGCGCTACGCGCTCAACGCCGCCAACGCCCGCTGGGGCTCGCTGTACGACGCGCTCTACGGGACCGACGTGCTGCCGCTGGACCACGAGCTCGCGCCCGGGTACGACGAGCGGCGCGGCGCCCAGGTCATCGCCGAGGCCGACCGCCTGCTCGACGAGCTGTTCCCGCTGGCCGACGGCTCGCACGCCGACGTCGACGCGTACACGGTCGCCGACGGCGCGCTCGTCCCCGCGCTGGCCGATCCGGCCGGGTTCGCCGGGCACCGCGGCGACGCGGCCGAGCCGACAGCAGTCCTGTTGCGCCGCAACGGGTTACACGTCGAGCTCCGGATCGACCGGGCACACCGCGTCGGGCGCGGTCATCACGCGGGCGTCGCCGACGTGGTGCTGGAGTCGGCGGTCACGACGATCGTCGACCTCGAGGACTCCGTCGCGACCGTCGACGGCGAGGACAAGGCGAGCGCCTACCGCACGTGGCTCGGCCTGATGACCGGGAACCTGGTCGCCAGCTTCGAGAAGGGCGGCCAGACCGTCACCCGGCGCGCCGAGCCCGACCGCGACCACACCGCGCCCGACGGTTCGACGGTCACCCTGCCGGGACGGTCGGTGATGCTGGTGCGCGTCGTCGGCCACCACATGACGACCGACGCCGTGCGCACCGCCGCCGGGGACCAGGTCGTCGAGGGGCTGCTCGACCTGCTCGTCGCGGCCACCGCGGCGCTGCACGACCTGCGCGGCCTCGGGCCGCACCGCAACTCCCGCACCGGCAGCGTCTACGTCGTGAAGCCGAAGCAGCACGGCTCGGCCGAGGTGGCCCTGACCGTCGAGATGTTCGCGGCGGTCGAGCGCGCGCTGGGGCTGCCCGAGCGGACGCTCAAGGTCGGCGTCATGGACGAGGAGAAGCGGACGTCGGTCAACCTGGAGGCCTGCATCGCCGCCGCCCAGGACCGGGTGATCTTCGTCAACACCGGCTTCCTCGACCGCACCGGCGACGAGATCCACACCTGCTTCGCGGGCGGCCCGGTGGTGCGCAAGGGCGACATGCGGTCGGCGACGTGGTTCGGCGCGTACGAGGACCGCAACGTCGACGTCGCGCTGCGGGCCGGGTTCGCCGACGTCGCCCAGATCGGCAAGGGCATGTGGGCCAAGCCCGCCGCGATGCGCGAGATGCTCGAGGCCAAGATCGAGCACCCGCGCGCGGGCGCCGACACCGCGTGGGTGCCCTCGCCCACCGCCGCGACCCTGCACGCGCTGCACTACCTGCGCGTCGACGTCGGCGAGCGGCAGCGCGAGATCGCGGCGCGTCCCCTGACCGACCGCGCGCTGCTGCTGGAGCCGCCGCTGCTCGGCCCGGGGTCGACGGGCCCGGGGTCGACGGGGCGGCCATCGGCCGACGACGTCCGTCACGAGCTGGAGACGAACGCCCAGTCGATCCTGGGTTACGTCGTGCGCTGGGTGGGGCTGGGCATCGGGTGCTCGACGGTGCCGGACCTGGAGGGCGTCGGGCTCATGGAGGACCGCGCCACGCTGCGGATCTCCAGCCAGCTCATCGCCAACTGGCTCGCGCACGGCATCGTCGACGAGCAGACGGTCCGGGAGACGTTCGCCCGGCTCGCGGCCTTCGTCGACGAGCAGAACGCCCGCGAGCCCGGCTACCGGCCGATGAGCGACGACCTGGAGGCGAGCGAGTCGTTCCAGGCCGCGCTGGAGCTGGTGTTCACCGGTCGTGAGGAACCGAACGGCTACACCGAGCGGGTGCTCACCGCGTGGCGCCGCAAGGCCAAGGAGAACGCGGGCCGGCAGGCCTGATCCGGGCGGGGTCGCGGTGCCGCCGGCCGCGGTGCCGCCGCCCCGTCCGCGTTTCGGCCGGTAGGGTGGGCGGGGTCGGGCGGTATCCGGTCCGACAGCCCACCCGAACACCGACCCGACGGTGACCCGACCGCCGGGCCGGTACGGTCCGCACCCCGAGGCGGCCCGTGCCGTCCGCACGGCCCACCTGTGATCACGCCGATCGCACGGGCCGCGGGACGCCGCAAGGAGGTTCCTTGCTGCTCGCGCTCGTCGCCGCCCACCTCGTGTTGGCCTGCGCCCTGCCCGCGGTGGCCGCGCGCAGCACGCGCGCCGCGTTCGGCCTGGCCGCGGTCCTGCCCGCGGTGACGCTGGTGTGGGCCGCGGCGATGGCGCCGGCGGTGCTGGGCGGCGCGGCCGTCGAGGAGAACCTCGCGTGGGCGCCTGCCCTGCACCTGACGTTCGACGTCCGACTCGACGCACTCGCGCTGGTCATGATCGTGCTGGTCTCGGGGGTCGGCGCGGTCATCCTGGCCTACAGCGCGTTCTACTTCGGCCGGCGCAGCCCCGACGCGAGCCGGACCTCCGCGCTGCTGCTGTTCTTCGCGGGCGCGATGCTGGGCCTCGTCGTCGCCGACGACCTGCTGACGCTCTACGTCTTCTGGGAACTGACGTCGATCGCGTCGTTCCTGCTCGTCGGGCAGAGCGGGCTGCACCGGGCCAACCGCCGGGCCGCGGTCCAGGCGCTGCTGGTGACGGTGTTCGGCGGGCTGTCGATGCTCCTCGGGTTCGTGCTCGTCGGCGAGTCCGCGGGCACCTACCGGATCTCGGCGATCGTGGCCTCGCCGCCGACGGGCGGGGCCGTCACGGCGGGCATCGTGCTGATCCTGCTCGGCGTGCTGACCAAGTCGGCGCAGGCACCGTTCCACCCGTGGCTGCCCGCGGCGATGGCCGCCCCGACGCCCGTCAGCGGCTACCTGCACGCGGCGTCGATGGTCAAGGCCGGGGTCTTCCTCGTGGCGCGGCTCTCCCCGGCGTTCGCGAGCAGCGCCGAGTGGTGGCTGCCGCTCGTCGTCCTCGGGCTGGCGACGATGCTCATCGGCGGCTGGCGCGCACTCGGCGCGACGGATCTGAAACGGCTGCTGGCTTTCGGCACCGTCAGCCAGCTGGGCTTCCTGATGGTGCTGTTCGCCGTCGGCGGCAGGCTCGCCGCGGTCGCGGGGGCCGCGCTGCTGCTGGCCCACGGGCTGTTCAAAGCGACGCTGTTCCTGGTCGTGGGCACCGTCGACAAGGTCACGGGCACCCGCGAGATCGGTGCGCTGTCCGGGCTGGGCCGGGCGATGCCGGGGCTGGCGGCGGCGTCGGCGCTCGCGGCCGCGTCGATGGCGGGCATCCCGCCGCTGCTGGGGTTCGTCGCCAAGGAGGCCGCGTTCGAGGCGTTCCTGCTCGAGGGCGGCCTGCGCGGCGGGGTCGTCGAGGTGGGGCTCGTGGCCGGGTCGGTGCTGACCGTCGCCTACAGCGCGCGGTTCCTCTGGGGCGCGTTCGCGACGAAGCCGGGCGTCGACCCGGTGACGCCCGCACCCGCGTCGCCGGGACTGACCGTGCCGCTGTGGATCACCTCCCTGGCCGGCCTGGTGCTCGGACTGGTGGCGCCGGTCGCCGCCGTCCTCGCCGAGGCCTACGGCGACACGCTGCCCGCGCGCACCGCCGAGGAGGCCGGCTACCACCTCGCGCTCTGGCACGGCTTCAACCTCGCGCTCGGGCTGTCCGCGGTCGCGCTCGCCGGCGGTCTGCTGCTGCACACCGGCCGCGACCGCGTCGCGGCACTCACCCGGCGGCTGCACCACCGCGTGTCGGCGCAGCGCGGCTACGAGCTCGTCGTGTCGGGCCTCGAACGCCTCGCGGTGCTCGTCACCGGCCGGCTGCAGGTCGGTTCGCTGCCGGTCTACCTCGCCACCGTGCTGCTCATGGTCATCGCACTCCCCGGCATCGGGCTCGTCCTCGGCTGGGCGTGGCCGGCCGACGTCCCGGTCGTGCACGAGTGGATCCAGATCCCGCTGGGGATCGTCGTCGTCGCCGCGGCGCTCGCGATGGTCCGGGCCCGGCGCCGGTTCACCGCCGTGCTCCTCGTCGGCGCCGTCGGGTACGGCATCGGCGGGCTGTTCATCGTCGACGGGGCGCCCGACCTCGCGCTCGCGCAGTTCCTCGTCGAGACGCTCGCCCTCGTCGCGTTCGTCTTCGTGCTGCGCAGGCTGCCCGCCCACTTCACCGAGCGCCGCCGGCCACGCCGCGCGATCCAGGTGCGGAAGGGCGTGCTCGCCGCGATCGCGGGGATCACCGTCGGCGTCTTCGGGATCGTGCTCTCCGGCGCCCGCACCGCACCCGCGACGGCCAGCGAGGAGTTCGTCCGGCTCGCGCCCGAGACGGGGGCCACCAACATCATCAGCGCGATCCTGGTCGACTTCCGCGCGCTCGACACCGTCGGGGAGATCACCGTGCTGCTGGTCGCGGCGTCGGGCACCGCGAGCCTCGTGCTCGCGACCCGCCACGACCGCAGACGTCGCGGCAAGGTCCGCGCGAGCGGGTCGGGCACCCCGGCCCACGAGAAGGAGGTGTCCGGATGAGTGCCGAGGACACCCGCGTCCCCTGGCCGCGGTGGGACTCGCCCACCGAGGACTGGATGCTGCCCGGCGACTGCCCGGTCACATCCGAGCGCACCCTGCTGCTCGAGCTCGCGGCCAGGATCCTCTTCCCGGCGGTCCTCGTCTTCTCGCTGTACCTGCTGCTCGTCGGCCACTACGGCCCCGGCGGCGGCTTCTCCGGCGGGCTCGTCGCCGGGCTGGCGTTCGTGCTGCGGCACATCGCGGGCGGCAGCAGCGAGGGGGCGGAGATCGGGGCGCGGATCCGGGTGCGGCCGCCGGTGGTCGTCGGGGTCGGGCTGTGCGTGGCCGTGGTGACGGCGCTGGTGCCGGCCGCGTTCGGGGCACCGGTGCTGTCGTCGACGAAGGTGTCCGTGCACGTCCCGCTGCTCGGGGAGTTCGAGATCGTCTCCAGCCTCGCCCTCGACGTCGGCGTCTACCTGCTGATCGTCGGCGTCGTGCTGGACCTGCTGCGGTCGCTGGGCAGCGGGATCGAGCGCGACGCCCTCGACGCCGAGTCGGAGGCCGCTTCGTGACCACCGTCAGCCTCGCGATGGCCGTCGTCGTCGCCGCCCTCTACGCCGTCGGGTTCTACCTGCTGCTGCAGCGCTCGCTCATGCGCGTGCTGCTGGGCGTCGTCGTGCTCGGCCACGGCGCGAACCTGTTGCTCCAGCTCACCGGTGGTCCGCCGGCGCGGCCACCGATCCTCGGCGGGTCGGCCGAGGGCTCGGCGCCGCTGGCCGACCCGCTGCCGCAGGCACTCGCGCTCACGGCCGTCGTCATCACGTTCGCGATGACGACCTACCTGCTCGCGCTCGGCTACCGCTCGTGGGTGCTCGTGGGCCACGACGAGGTGCAGGACGACCTCGAGGACCGCCGGATCGCGCGCCGGCGCACGCCGACGGCGTCGATGGGCGAGGAGGCCGACGAGCAGGGCGACGAGGTGGGTGTGGACCCCGGCTCGGCCGCGGCGTCCGGCGACCCCGTGGGGGACCGGTCGTGAGCATGCTGCCGGCACTGCCCGTGCTCCTGCCGCTGCTGGGAGCGGGCGCGACCGTCGTCGTCGGACGGTGGGCCTGGGCGCAGCGGGTCATCGGCGTCACCGTGCTCGCCGCCGTCTCGGTCGTCGCGGCCGTGCTGCTGGTCATGGCCGACCGCGGGGGGCCCGTGGTCGCCGAGATCGGCGGCTGGGCCGCGCCCGTCGGGATCGTGCTCGTCGCCGACCGGCTCTCCGCGCTGCTGCTGCTGATCTCGACGGTCGTCACCCTCGCGGTGCTGGTCTACGCGATCGACCAGCGGATCGCCGACTACGGCAGGCGCACCGCGTCCACGACGTTCCACCCGATCTTCCTGGTGCTCTCGGCCGGGGTGTCGCTCGCGTACCTGACCGGCGACCTGTTCAGCCTCTTCGTCGCGTTCGAGATCATGCTCGCCGCGTCGTACGTGCTGATCACCCGCCGCACCGACGCGCGGCGCATCCGCTCCGGGATGACGTACGTGATCATCAGCCTGACGTCGTCGCTGCTCTTCCTGACGACGGTCGCGCTGGTGTACGCGGCCACCGGCACCGTCAACCTCGCCGACCTCGCCGAGCGCGTCGCGGCGCTGCCCACGGGCCTGCAGACGGTCCTGGCGCTGCTCGTGCTCGTCACCTTCGGGATCAAGGCGGCGATCGTGCCGCTGCACTTCTGGCTGCCCGACAGCTATCCCAACGCTCCCGCCCCCGTCACGGCGCTGTTCGCGGGCCTGCTCACCAAGGTCGGCATCTACGCGCTGCTGCGGACCCGGACGCTGATCTTCCCGGAGGGCCACCCGTCCGTGCTGCTGCTCGTGCTGGCCTCGGTGACGATGATCGTCGGGGTGCTGGGCGCGCTCGCGCAGAACGACCTCAACCGGATCCTGTCGTTCCTGCTGGTCAGCCACATCGGGTTCATGATCTTCGGGCTCGCGGTGACCGACGCGGCGGGTGCCGGGGGGACCGCGCTCTACGTCGTCCACCACATCACCGTGCAGGCCACGCTCTTTCTCGTCTCCGGGCTCATCACGCGGCGCACCGGCACCGTGTCGATCGACGCCATGGGCGGTCTGGCGAAGCGGGCCCCGCTGCTCGCGGTGCTGTTCGCGATCCCCGCGCTGACCCTGGCGGGGGTGCCGCCGACGTCGGGGTTCGTCGCCAAGCTCGCGCTGCTGCAGGCGGGTGCGGGCGACGGGGTCGCGACGAGTGTCGTCGCCGGGATCGTCATCCTCGCCAGCCTGCTGACGCTCTACGCCGTCGTGCGGGTGTGGGTGCGGGTGTTCTGGGGCGAGCCGCGCGAACCGCTGCCCGACAACGACCCCGACGACGACCTCGTCGTCGGGACCGCGCGCACGGCCACCCCCATGTACGTCGCGACGGCAGCGCTCGTGGCCGTGAGCCTCACGATCGCGGCCGCGGCCGGGCCGCTGTCGGCGGTGACGACCCGCGCCGGGGACGACCTCGTCGCCCGCACCCCGTACCTGGGTGCGGTCCTCGGACAGGAGGGTGCCCGATGAGCGAGCGTGCGAGAGACGCATCGACACGGCGCCTGCGCGCAACGCCGGGCCCGCGCAGCGGGGGAGTGCGATCATGAGTCACCGGGTGCGGCAGGTGTTCTGGCTGACCGTCGTCTGGGTGCTGCTGTGGGGGACGCTGCGGCCCGCGACGATCGTCGGCGGGGTGCTCGTCGCCGTGCTGGTGGCGTGGCTGTTCCCGTTGCCGCCCATGCGCGACCCGATTCCGGTCCGGCCGCTGCGGCTGTTGTCGCTGGCGTCGTTCGTGGCGCTCGACCTGCTGCGGTCGGGGGTGCAGATCGGGTGGGAGACACTGCGCGGCGGCGGCCGTGGGCCGGCGGCGGCGATCATCGCGGTGCCGTTGCTGGCGCACTCGGCGCGGGTCGTCGCCGTGCTCGCCGGGGCGGTCGCACTCACCCCGGGCAGCTACGTCCTGCAGATCGACCGGACCCGGGCGACGTTCTGGGTCTACGCGCTCGGCGTCGGTGGCGACGGCGCCGTCGAACGCGTCCGCCGCGAGGTGCTCGTCCTGCAGCGCAAGGTGATCGCCGCCCTCGGCACCGCCGACGAGCTGGCCGCGAGCGACCGCGGGCTGGCCGCGGCCCGGTACAGGAGCGCCCCATGACCGTCGTGTTCACCCTGACCCTGGCGATGCTCGCCGCCGCCGCCCTGCTGACCACGCTGCGGCTGCTGCGCGGGCCCACCACCCTCGACCGGATCACCGCGCTCGACGTCCTCGTCGTGGTCATCGTCTGCGGGGGCGCGGTGTACGTCGCGGTCAACCGGGACAGCTCCAACATCCCGCTGCTCGCGGCCGTGGCGCTGATCGGCTTCGTCGGCTCGGCGACGGCGGCCCGGCTCGTCGAACGACGGGAGCGGCACCGGTGAAGGACATCGTGACGTCGGTGCTGCTGCTCACCGGCGCGGCGGCGAGCCTGCTCGGCGCGCTCGGGCTGGTCCGGTTCCCCGACGTCCCCTCGCGGCTGCAGGCCGCCACGAAGCCGCAGACGCTCGGGCTGCTGCTCATCCTCCTCGGCACGGCGGTGCAGGTGGAGTTCGAGAGCGCCGCGACGCTGCTGCTGGTCATCCTGTTTCAGGTCATCACGGCGCCGGTGCTGTCGCAGATCGTGGGGCGCTCGGCCTACCGGTCGGGGACGCTGCGCCGGGACACGCTCGTCGTCGACGAGCTCGCCGACCCCATGGCACGCGACGACGACCCGCCCGGCCCGACCCCGCGAGGCGGTGGCGGAGGGCCGTCCTAAGCTCGCCGGGTGCCCATCTACGCTCTCGGCGACCTGGTGCCCGACATCCACCCCGACGCCTACGTGCACCCCGACGCCGTCGTCATCGGCGACGTGCGGCTCGGGGCCGAGGCATCGGTGTGGCCCACGGCCGTGCTGCGCGGCGACGACGGCTACATCGTCGTCGGTGCCCGGACGAGCATCCAGGACGGGACGATCATCCACACGACGGCACGGCAGCCGACCCTGATCGGCGACGAGTGCACCGTCGGGCACAACGTCCACATCGAGGCCGCGACGATCGGCGACCGGGCGCTCATCTCGTCGGGGTCGGTGGTGCTCAACGGCTCGACCGTCGGCAAGGGCGCGGTCGTCGCCGCCGGCGCCGTCGTGTCGCCGAACGCGGTGATCCCGGACCGGGCGATGGCGCTCGGCGTGCCCGCGCGGGTCCGCGAGGGCCACGAGGTGCCCGACGACCAGTGGGAGTACGCGGTCGGGTCCTACGTCGAGCGCAGCAGGCGGTTCCGCGCCGGGCTGCGGCGGCTGGAGCCCTGATGCCGGCCAAGCCCCTGCACGAGGTCGTCGAGGCCGGGTGGGCGCAGGCGCTGGAGCCGGTCGCGCCCGTCATCGCCGCGATGGGCGAGTTCCTGCGCGCCGAGATGGCCGCGGGCCGCCGTTACCTGCCGGCCGGGGCGAACATCCTGCGCGCCTTCACCCAGCCCTTCGACGACGTGCGGGTGCTGATCGTCGGGCAGGACCCGTACCCGACGCCGGGGCACGCTGTCGGGCTCTCGTTCTCCGTGGCGCCCGAGACCCGCCCGGTGCCGCGGTCGCTGGCCAACATCTTCCGCGAGTACTCCGACGACCTGGGCCATCCCACGCCCTCGACGGGCGACCTGACGCCGTGGGCGCAGCAGGGCGTGCTGCTGCTCAACAGGGTGCTGACGGTCGAGCCCGGCACCCCCGGCTCGCACCGCGGGAAGGGCTGGGAGGCGGTCACGGAGCAGGCGATCCGCGCCCTCGTCGCGCGCGACGCCCAGCCCATGGTCGCGATCCTGTGGGGCCGCGACGCCCGCAACCTGTTGCCCCTGCTCGACGACGTGCCGTGCATCGAGTCGGCCCACCCCAGCCCGATGTCGGCCGACCGCGGCTTCTTCGGCTCCCGGCCCTTCTCCCGCGCCAACGACCTGCTCGAGGAGCTCGGCGGCGAGCCGGTCGACTGGAAGCTGCCCTGACCGCTCGCCGGGCCTGCGCGCCGGTTCGTGAGCGGGTCGTGAGATCGCGGCGGCGCGCAGGTGACACGTCCGGGGGCGGAGCCGGCGCACGCCGCGGTCGCCGGTCCTGACGCGTCCTGCCGCCCGTCCTGGGGTCCGCGGCGGGCCCGGACGTGCGAGAGGGCGGCCCCGATGTCCGGGACCGCCCTCGCGCAGAGGTGCTGTGGCGTCAGCCGCGCGTCACCTTGCCGGCCTTCAGGCACGAGGTGCACACGTTCTGCCGGCGCTTGTTGTTGCCGGCGTCGCGGGTGCGCACGGTCTGGATGTTCGGGTTCCAGCGGCGGTGGGTGCGGCGGTGCGAGTGCGAGACGGACATGCCGAAGCCCGGACCCTTGCCACAGACGTCGCAGACGGCAGCCACGTCGGTCACTCCTAGCGGGTAGACGAGATGTTCTCGGTGCGGGGCCACGACGCGGACGTGCGCCGGTACCCCGTAAGTGCCTCCAGGGTACCCAGCCCGCCGGACGCGTCGCACACCCCCCGGTCGCTACCCTCCCGATGTGCCCTCGATCATCGACGCGGCCCTGCTCGGCCGGTGGACGGCGGCGTCCACGGCGGCCCTCGAGCGGCGGTGCGCGGAGATCGACGACATCAACGTCTTCCCGGTCGCCGACGGCGACACCGGCACCAACATGCTGCTGACGATGCGCGCGGCGGGCGACGAGCTGCGCCGCCGCTTCCGCGAGGACGGCTGGCCGCCCACGCCCGACGGCCCGGGGTGCGCGGAGGCCGCCGCGGCGCTGGCCAGGGGGGCGCTCGTCGGCGCCCGGGGCAACTCCGGGGTGATCCTCTCCCAGGTGCTGCGCGGGATGGCCGAGGCGATCGCGGACGCGGCCGGTGCCGTCGACGCCGGGGCCCTGCGCGCCGGGCTGGAACGCGCGCACCGGCTCGCCCGGGCGGCCGTGGCCCGGCCGCGGGAGGGCACCGTCCTGAGCGTGCTGCAGGCCGCCGCCGAGGCCGCCCGCGACTGCGGGGGCGACTCCGAGCGCGAGGTCGCCGCCGCTGCCACCGCGGCCGCCGTCGCAGCCCTGCGGATGACCACGGGGCAGCTGCCCGAGCTGGCCGCGGCGGGCGTCGTCGACGCGGGCGGGTACGGGCTGGTGGTCGTGCTCGACGCGCTGGCCACGGCGCTGGGCAGGCCCACCGACGAGGCGCCGGACGTGCCGCGCTCGCGGGTCAGGGCCGCGCGCGGGGCGGAGGCGCTCACGACGAGCCGGGAGAGCGGCGCCGACGCCTTCGCCTACGAGGTGATGTTCCTGCTCGACGGCACCGACGACGAGCGCGTCGCCGCACTGCGTGCCGACCTGACGGCGGTCGGCGACTCGGTCGCCGTCGTCGGCGACGGGACGGCGGGCGGGACCGGCCTGTGGAACGTCCACGTGCACTGCAACGACATCGGCGCGGCCGTCGAGGCGGGGATCGAGGCGGGGCGCCCGCACCGGGTCACGGTGATGCGCTTCGAGGACCAGGTGCCCGCCGCCGACGGGGGCCGGTTCACCCGCGAGCGCGCGGTCCTGATGGTCGTGGAGGGCGACGAGGTCGCGGAGCTGGCCAGGGAGTCGGGTGCCGACGTCGTCGAGCGGACCGGCACGCCGCCCGGCGCCGACGAGCTCGTCGCGGCGCTGGCCGGGACGCGGGCGCGGCACGTCGTGCTGCTGCCCGACGACCCGGAGGTCACCGCACACGCGGAACGCGCGGCGTCGGCGGCCCGGCGCGACGGGCAGGAGGTCGTCGTCATCCCGACGTCGTCGGTGCTGCAGGGACTCTCGGCGCTCGCGGTGCACGACCCGGCCCGCCGGCCGGGCGACGACGTCGTCGCGATGGCCGAGGCCGCGGCGGGTACCCGGACCGGGGGGCTGCTCGTCGCGGAGTCGGAGGCGCTGACCTGGGTGGGCCAGTGCGCGCCCGGCGACGTGCTGGGCATCAGCGACGGGGAGGTCGTGCTGATCGCCCCGGACCTCTCCGTCGGTGCGCTGTGGTTGGCTCACCGCATGCTGACGGCCGGGGGCGAGCTGGTGACCGCGCTGCTCGGCGCCGACGCGGACGCCGACCTGGGCGAGCGCCTGGCCGAGGACCTGCGGCGCACCCACCCGGAGGTCGACGTGCTCGTGTACCGCGGCGGCCAGGCCGACTACCCGCTGGTGCTGGGGGTCGAGTGAGGGTGCTCCGGGACGGGGATCGGGACGGGGATCGGATGACGGGGATCGGATGACGCTGCGGATCGCCGCGCCCTCGGGCGGCGGCGTCGACATGGACACCCGGCTCGACGGGCCGCTCGGCAAGCGCGCCGCCGAGGCCCTCGCCGCCCGGCTCGACCTGCACACGGTCGGCGACCTGCTGCGGCACTACCCGCGCCGCTACGTCGACCGCGGGAAGCTCTCCGACATCAGCGGGCTGGAGATCGGCGAGCACGTCACCGTCGTCGCCAAGGTGGAGAAGGCGACGTTGCGCGACATGCGCAGCCGTCGCGGCAAGCTGCTCAACGTCGTGATCCGCGACGACAAGGGCGGCCGGCTCTCGTGCACGTTCTTCAACGGCTACAAGGTCTCCCACGTGCTCACGCCCGGGGTGCGGGCGCTGTTCTCCGGCAAGGTCGGGGTCTTCCAGAGCCAGCTGCAGCTCACCCATCCCGAGTTCGAGCCGCTGGAGGAGGGCGAGGACGTCCGGCCGTTCGTGTCGGTCTACCCGGCGGTCGACAAGCTCAACTCCTGGGACATCGCCCGCTGCGTGCGCCAGGTGCTCGACCAGCTCGACGACCCGACCGACCCGCTGCCGGAGGACATCCGTCGCCGGGAGAAGCTGCCGGAGCTGGGCCGGGCGCTGCGGCGCATCCACCTGCCCGAGACCGAGGCCGACCACCACGCGGCCCGCGCCCGCCTGGTCTGGGACGAGGCGCTCGGCGTCCAGCTCGCGCTGGCACTGCGGCGCCGGCACGCCACCGAGCGGCCCGGCACGGCGAGCCCGCCGCGGGCGGGCGGCCTGCTCGACGCGTTCGATGCCCGGCTCCCGTTCGCGCTCACCGACGGTCAGCGCGCCGTCGGCACCGAGATCGCGGCCGACCTCGCCCGCGAGACGCCGATGAACCGGCTCGTGCAGGGCGACGTCGGCGCGGGCAAGACGGTCGTGGCGCTGCGGGCGATGCTGCAGGTCGTCGACAGCGGGCGGCAGGCCGCGATGCTGGCGCCGACGGAGGTGCTCGCCGCCCAGCACGCCCGGTCGCTGCGGTCGCTGCTCGGCCCCCTCGGCCGGGCGGGCGAGCTCGACGGCGCCGAGGAGGCCACCAGGATCACCCTGCTCACGGGCTCGCTGGGCACCGCGGCGCGCCGGCAGGCGATGCTCGACGTGCAGTCGGGCGCGGCGGGGATCGTCGTCGGGACGCACGCGCTGATCCAGGACAAGGTGAGCTTCGCGGACCTGGGCCTCGTCGTGGTCGACGAGCAGCACCGGTTCGGCGTCGAGCAGCGCGACGCGCTGCGCGGGCGCGGCGAGCGCACCCCGCACATGCTGGTCATGACCGCGACGCCGATCCCGCGGACCGTGGCGATGACCGTCTACGGCGACCTCGAGGTCTCGGCGCTCACGGAGCTGCCCCGGGGCCGCTCGCCGATCAGCACGACGGTCGTGCCCGCGGGGGAGAAACCCGCGTGGCTGGAGCGGGTGTGGCAGCGCATCCGCGAGGAGGTCGCCGACGGTCACCAGGTCTACGTCGTGTGCCCGCGGGTCGGCGGCGACCCCGCGAAGGCCGACGACGGCGATCTCTTCGAGGGCGAGCTCGTCGACCTCGACGACCCCGACCCCGACGTCGGTGGAGGCGCCGGCTCCGACGACGGGGCCCGCCGCCCGCCGCTCGCGGTGCTGGAGGTCGCGCCGAAGCTCGCCGAGGGTCCGCTCGCGGGGCTGCGGCTGGGGATCCTGCACGGCAAGCTCCCGGCCGACGAGAAGGACGCCACGATGCGGGCCTTCGAGGCGGGGGAGATCGACGTCCTGGTCGCGACGACGGTGATCGAGGTCGGCGTCGACGTCCCCAACTCGACGGGGATGGTCATCCTCGACGCCGACCGGTTCGGCCTGTCACAGCTGCACCAGCTGCGCGGCCGGGTCGGCCGTGGCGAGGCGCCGGGCGTGTGCCTGCTCGTCACCGACGTGCCCGCCGGCACCACGGCGCGCGAGCGCCTCGACGCGATCGCGTCGACCACCGACGGTTTCGAGCTCGCCCGGCTCGACCTGGAGCTGCGGCGGGAGGGCGACGTGCTGGGCGCGGTGCAGTCGGGCAAGCGGTCGACGCTCAAGCTCCTGTCGCTGCTGCGCCACGAGACGGTCATCGAGAAGGCGCGGGTGTACGCCACCGACATCGTCGACCACGATCCCGACCTGGCCGGGCACCCGGGCCTGCGGACGCTCGCGCGCCAGGTCGTCGGCGACGAGGAGCAGGCCGAGTTCCTGTCGAAGGTGTGAGCCCTGCCGGCGCTCAGCTCAGGCGGAGAGCTGCCCGCGCGACTCGGCGTCGAGGGCGGCCACCGCCGTCTTCGGCAGGTGGATGACGCCGGCACGGTCGAGCCTGCTCAGCTCGGAGCGGGCCTTGGCGTAGGCGGCGAGCCGCTCGGCCTCGCTGTCGGAGTCGCGGGCCGTCGTCAGGAGCTTGATGATCCGCTCGACGCTGCCGCGCTCCTCGGGCGTGAGGTTCGACAGCCGGATGCGCTCGGCGGCGTCGATCGCGGCCCGCCACGCCCGGTCGGCGCGCTCGACGGCCGCGATGAACGACCGTGCGTGCTCCGGGGGCGGCGGCGCGTCGGTCTCCAGGGCCTGGGCCTCGGCGAACGCGTCGACGAACCGCGCGGTGCTGGGGACGGTGACGTCGCACAGCGCGGGCAGCCGCAGCACGGCCATCGGGTCGCACTCGTAGGCGGCGTAGTGGGTGCGCAGCGCGTCGAACCGCTTCTTGGCCACCTGCCACGGCGGGGGCTGCGGGGCGCGCGGCGGCACCGGGCGCGCGGCGACCCGCGGTACCTGGGCGGCGGCCATCCGACGCCGGCGGTGGCCGGTGGCCGCGATGCTCACGAAGATCAGCAGCGGGAAGATCATGCCACTGGTCGCCCAGCCCATGAACAGCAGCGGCGGCGCGGCCATGATCAGGATGAGGGGCAGGAGCGCGAGCACCGTCGGGACGCGCGGGCCGACCGGCCGGCCGTAGTGCGCGAACCCGTGGCCCTGCAGCGGCCCGGCGCCGGGCCTGCCGCGGTAGCGGCCGTACGGCGGCGGGCCGAAGCCGCCGTGCCGCATCCGTCCCGGCGGCGGGACCGACCTGGCCGCCCACCCTGCTCGCGCGCGAGACCGTCCCATGCCTCCTTGGTACCCGATGAGGTGGTCGTCGCGCATCGTCGTGACCGGGGAATCGGCGTACGGCCCCGCTGGTCCGAGCGGGTAGCGCGCGATACGCGGCGTTCGTGAGGGTCGCCCGGTCGGACGTGTGCCGAGCGCATGCGGATCGGTTCCGGGCCCGTGCGTCGCCCGGGGACGCTCCGGGAGCAGCCCCCGGAGGGGGTGACGGGCCGCTCTCGTGGCGGCCCTGACCGGCGCACCATGAGACGATCTCGCGCGTCCCGGGCGCCACCCGTCCCGGACACCAACCCCCAGACCCAGGGAGTCCGATGTTCGGCAAGGTGCTCGTCGCCAACCGGGGCGAGATCGCGATCCGCGCGTTCCGCGCGGCCTATGAGCTCGGGATCGCGACCGTCGCGGTCTACCCCCACGAGGACCGCAACTCGCTGCACCGCGCGAAGGCCGACGAGTCCTACCTCATCGGCGAGCGCGGCCACCCCGTCCGGGCCTACCTGTCCGTCGACGAGGTGGTGGCCGCAGCCCGGCGCGCCGGTGCCGATGCGATCTACCCCGGCTACGGCTTCCTGTCGGAGAACCCCGATCTCGCCGAGGCGTGCGAGGCGGCGGGGATCGTGTTCGTCGGGCCGCCCGCCGAGGTACTGCACCTGACCGGCAACAAGGCCCGCGCCGTCGCGGCGGCGCGCGAGGCCGGTGTGGCGGTCCTGCGTTCGAGCGAGCCGGGCACCGATGTCGACGCGCTGGTCGCCGCCGCCGACGAGATCGGCTTCCCGATCTTCGTCAAGGCCGTCGCCGGTGGTGGCGGGCGCGGCATGCGCCGCGTCGCGGAGCCGGGAGACCTGCGGGACGCGATCGAGGCGGCGATGCGCGAGGCCGAGTCGGCCTTCGGCGACGCGACGGTGTTCCTGGAGCAGGCCGTGGTCAACCCGCGGCACATCGAGGTGCAGATCCTCGCCGACGGCCAGGGCGACGTGGTGCACCTCTACGAGCGCGACTGCTCGGTGCAGCGGCGCCACCAGAAGGTCATCGAGATCGCCCCGGCGCCGAACCTCGACCCGGAGCTCCGGGACCGGATCTGCGCCGACGCGGTCGCGTTCGCCCGCCACATCGGCTACGTCAACGCGGGCACCGTCGAGTTCCTGCTCGACGAGCGCGGCAACCACGTCTTCATCGAGATGAACCCGCGCATCCAGGTGGAGCACACGGTCACCGAGCAGGTCACCGACCGCGACCTGGTGATCGCGCAGCTGCGCATCGCGGCGGGGGCGACGCTGCCGTCGCTGCGGCTCACCCAGGACCAGGTGACGCTGTCGGGTGCGGCGCTGCAGTGCCGCGTCACCACCGAGGACCCGGCCAACGGGTTCCGCCCCGACACCGGGACGATCAGCGCGTACCGGTCCCCGGGCGGCCCGGGCGTGCGGCTCGACGGCGGCACGACCCACACCGGGGCCGAGGTCAGTGCGCACTTCGACTCGATGCTGGTCAAGCTGACCTGCCACGGC
Organism: Pseudonocardia sp. D17; assembly: GCF_036984265.1. NCBI lineage: Bacteria > Bacillati > Actinomycetota > Actinomycetes > Pseudonocardiales > Pseudonocardiaceae > Pseudonocardia > Pseudonocardia sp. D17. The sequence continues at coordinate 52,707 of NZ_BPRG01000030.1, forward strand.
CACGACTTCTCCAACGCGGTGCGCCGGGCGCGGCGGGCGATCGCGGAGTTCCGCATCCGGGGGGTGTCGTCGAACCTGCCGTTCCTGGCGGCGGTGCTCAACGACCCCGACTTCCAGCAGGGCCGGGTCACGACCAGCTTCATCGAGGACCGGCCGCACCTGCTCAACGCCCGCCCGTCGGCCGACCGCGGCACGCGGCTGCTCAACTACCTCGCCGACATCACCGTCAACAAGCCGAACGGGCCGCGGCCCAAGGTCGTCGAGCCCACCGACAAGCTGCCGCGGGTCGACCTGAAGGCCCCCGCGCCCGACGGGTCGCGCCAGCTGCTGCGCGAGCTCGGGCCCGAGGGCTTCGCGGCGCGGCTGCGCGAGCAGACCGCCGTCGCCGTCACCGACACGACGTTCCGCGACGCGCACCAGTCGCTGCTGGCGACGCGGGTGCGGACCCGTGACCTGCTCGCGGTCGCCCCGTACGTGGCGCGGACGGCGCCGCAGCTGCTGTCGCTGGAGTGCTGGGGCGGGGCGACCTACGACGTCGCGCTGCGGTTCCTGGCCGAGGACCCGTGGGAGCGGCTGGCGGCGCTGCGCGAGGCGGTGCCGAACGTGTGCACGCAGATGCTGCTGCGCGGGCGCAACACGGTCGGCTACACGCCGTACCCGACCGAGGTGACCGACGCGTTCGTCGCCGAGGCGGCCGCGACGGGGATGGACATCTTCCGGATCTTCGACGCCCTCAACGACGTCGAGCAGATGCGCCCGGCGATCGCCGCGGTCCGCGAGACCGGGACCAGCCTCGCCGAGGTGGCGCTGTGCTACACCGCGGACCTGTCCGACCCGGGCGAGACGCTCTACACGCTGGACTACTACCTGCGGCTGGCCGAGCAGATCGTCGACGCGGGCGCGCACGTCCTGGCGATCAAGGACATGGCGGGCCTGCTGCGCCCGCCGGCGGCGCGGACGCTGGTCACGGCGCTGCGCGAGCGGTTCGACCTGCCGGTGCACCTGCACACCCACGACACCGCGGGCGGCCAGCTCGCGACGTTGACGGCGGCGATCGACGCCGGGGTCGACGCGGTCGACGCGGCGGTCGCGAGCATGGCGGGCACGACGAGCCAGCCGTCGCTCTCCGCGCTGGTCGCGGCCACCGACCACACCGAGCGGGAGACGGGCCTGTCGCTGCAGGCGGTCGGCGACCTGGAGCCGTACTGGGAGGCGGTCCGCAAGGTCTACGCGCCGTTCGAGTCCGGGCTCGCGTCCCCGACGGGTCGGGTCTACCACCACGAGATCCCGGGCGGGCAGCTGTCCAACCTGCGCCAGCAGGCCATCGCGCTCGGCCTGGGCGACCGCTTCGAGCTGATCGAGGACTGCTACGCCGCGGCCGACCGGATGCTGGGCCGGCTGGTGAAGGTGACGCCGTCGTCGAAGGTCGTCGGTGACCTGGCGCTGCACCTGGTCGGCGCGGGCGTCGACCCGGCCGACTTCGAGTCCGACCCCGCCAAGTTCGACGTGCCCGACTCGGTGATCGGCTTCCTGCGCGGCGAGCTGGGTGACCCGCCCGGCGGCTGGCCCGAGCCGTTCCGGACCCGGGCGCTGGAGGGGCGCAAGCCCGAGCACGAGCCGGCCGAGCTGTCGATCGACGACCGCCGCGGGCTGCGCGAGGACCGCCGCCGCACGCTCAACCGGCTGCTGTTCCCCGGCCCGACCAAGGAGTTCGAGACCCACCGCGAGGACTACGGCGACACGAGCGTGCTGTCGAGCAAGGACTACTTCTACGGTCTCGAGCCCGAGGTCGAGCACTCCGCCCCCATCGACCGCGGCGTCGACCTGATCATCGAGCTGGAGGCGATCTCCGAACCCGACGAGCGCGGCATCCGCACCGTGCTGACCACGCTCAACGGCCAGCTGCGCCCGGTCTCGGTGCGCGACCGCTCGGTGGCCACCGACGTCAAGGCCGCCGAGAAGGCCGAGCGCGGCAACGACCGCCACGTCGCCGCCCCGTTCGCGGGCGTGGTGACGCTCCAGGTCGGCGAGGGCGACCAGGTCGACGCCGGGCAGACCGTCGCGACGATCGAGGCCATGAAGATGGAGGCGTCGATCACCGCGCAGAAGGCGGGCACCGTCGAGCGGCTCGCGATCGGGAAGGTCCAGCAGGTCGAGGGCGGCGACCTGCTGCTGGAGATCTCGTGACGGGGCCGTGACGCGGATCATCGCCGGCCGGGCCGGGGGGCGGCGCCTCGTCGTGCCGCCCCGCGGCACCCGGCCGACGTCCGACCGCGTGCGCGAGGCACTGTTCAGCGCGCTCGACGCCGACCCGGGCCTCGACGGCGCGCGCGTGCTCGACCTCTGCGCGGGCTCGGGCGCGCTCGGGTTGGAGGCGCTGTCGCGCGGCGCGGCGCACGCGGTGTTCGTCGAGTCCGACAAGAAGGCGGCGAACATCCTGCGGCGCAACGTCTCCGAACTCGGGCTCGGGGGAGAGGTCGTCGCCGCGACGGTGGCGGCGGCGCTGGCGGGCGCCCCGCGCGGGCGTTTCGACGTCGTGCTCGCCGACCCGCCCTACGCCGTGCCCGACACGGAGATCGCGGCCTGGCTCAGCGCGGCCGCCCGCGGCGGCTGGCTGGCCGAGCAGACGGTCGTCGTCGTGGAGCGGGACGCCCGGTCCGGGTCGTTCGGCTGGCCGGAGGGTTTCGAGGGGCGGCGTGAGCGCCGTTACGGGGACACGGTGCTGCACGTCGGGGTCCGGTACGGTCCGGCCTCGTGATCTCCCCGACGCAGGTCGTGCGATGAGGCGCGCCGTCTGTCCCGGTTCGTTCGACCCGGTCACCCTGGGCCACCTCGATGTCGTGGGACGGGCCGCGGGCCTGTTCGACGAGCTGGTGGTCGCGGTGCTGATCAACAAGCGCAAGCAGGGCCTGTTCACCGTCGAGGAGCGCATGGCGATGCTCCGCGAGACGACGGCGGACCTGCCCAACGTCCGGGTGGACGCGTTCCACGGCCTGCTGGTGGACTACTGCACCGCCAACGACGTGCGGGCGATCGTCAAGGGTCTGCGCGCGGTCACCGACTTCGACTACGAGCTGCAGATGGCGCAGATGAACCAGCGGCTCTCCGGTATCGACACCCTCTTCATGTCGACGACGCCGGAGTTCAGTTTCCTGTCCAGCTCGCTGGTCAAGGAGGTCGCGACGTACGGCGGCGACGTCGCGCACCTGCTCCCGCCGACCGTGCACCGGCAGCTGCTCGACCGGCTCGCCGAACGGGCGTAGCGAGCGGAGCACGACGACTACCCGATCGCGTTGGCGCGCAACCACAGATCACCCGGTCGGAACTTGACACGCGGAGCAGCGGCAATACGGCGTCCGGACGTGGGGTGGTGCGAGGATGCGGGGCGTGTACCGGGTCTTCGAGTCGCTCGACGCGTTGGTCACCGTCGTGGAGGAGGCGCGCGGCCTCCCCATGACCGCGAACTGCGTCGTGCCGCGTGGTGACGTCCTCGAACTGCTCGACGACGTCCGGGAGGCCATCCCCGGCGAGCTCGACGACGCGCAGGACGTGCTCGACCGTCGTGACGAGATCGTCGGCGAGGCCCAGCAGGAGGCCGACGACACCCGCGCCGCCGCCACCGAGGAGGCCGAGCGGCTGCTCACGCAGGCGCGTGAGGAGGCCGAACGGCTCGTCGCGCAGGCCTGCGAGGAGGCCGAGGAGACCGTGGCGCAGGCCCGCCACGAGGCCGAGCGCACCGTCGCAGAGGGTCGGCGCATCCACGCCGAGACCACCGACCGGGCCCGCGCCGAGGCCGAGCGGCTGGCCGAGGCCGGCCGCGCCGCGCACGACCGCTACATCGCCGACGGCCAGGCCGAGCAGGCACGCCTGGTCTCGCAGTCCGACGTCGTGCTGGCCGCGCGGGCGGAGGCGGCCCGGATCGTGGACACCGCCGACGCCGAGGCCGACCGGCTGCGCCGCGAGTGCGACGGCTACGTCGACGCCAAGCTCGCCGAGTTCGAGGACAGCCTGACCAGGGCGCTGCGCACCGTCAGCAGGGGCCGCAGCCAGATCTGGCGCGACGGCTCCCCCAACGGCGCCCCGGCCCCGTCGCTCGGGCGCAACGGCAACGGCAGCGGCACGGGCATGGACCTGATCGACTAGGCCGGACCCCGGCCCGGCCTCTCCGCCGGGTCCTCCCGGCCCGGCCCGTCGCTGGTCGGCGGACTATCCTGGCGCCGGCCATGAAGAACACCGACACCAGGCCCGCGAAGCACGAGCCGCAGAGCCCCTGGGCGTTCAGCACCCGGGAGCTCGGCCGGCGCGCCGGGGCCATGCGCACCGTCTCCCGCGAGGTCCCCGCCCCGGCCTCGCCCGGCGTGATCGGTCTCGAGGGCGTCCTCGAGGTGCCCGCGGACAGCCCCGTCGCGCTGCAGCTGTCGCTGGAGGCGGTCAGCGAGGGCGTCTACGTCTCGGGAACCGCGTCGGTCGGGCTGGCCGGCGAGTGCTCGCGATGCCTCGACGAGCTCACCGACGAGCTGACGGTCCGCATCGGGGAGCTCTACGCCTACCCCGACAGCGTCACCGAGGAGACCACGGACGCCGACGAGATCCCGAGGCTGGTCGACGAGTCGGTCGACGTCGAGCAGGCGGTCCGCGACGCGGTCGTCCTCGAACTGCCGCTGGCCCCGCTGTGCAGGGACGACTGCCCCGGGCTGTGCGCCGAGTGCGGTGGACGGAAGGCCGATCTCGGGCCCGACCACGGGCATGAGACACTGGACCCTCGTTGGTCCGCGCTGCGCGAGCGGATGTCGTCGGACTGACTGCTCAGGCCCGCCTGACGCACCCCTAGCACGATCACTGACACCAGTACTGAGGAGATCTCCGTGGCCGTACCCAAGCGCCGGATGTCGCGGTCCAACACGCGCTCTCGCCGGGCGCAGTGGAAGGCGACCGCGCCGACCCTCGTCGCCTGCTCCAACCGGGCCTGCAAGGAGCTCAAGCCGCCGCACGTGGCGTGCCCCACCTGCGGGACCTACGACGGCCGCCAGGTCGTCACCCCGGCCTGATCGCACCGCGTTGGCGGGCAAGGGAGTCCAGGGGGCCGTGGAGGATCACGGCCCCCTCCTCCGTGCGCTCGGGGTCGAGCTCGACCCCGAGCTGCTGACCCTCGCGCTGACCCACCGCTCCTACGCCTACGAGAACGGCGGGCTGCCCACCAACGAGCGCCTGGAGTTCCTGGGCGACTCCGTGCTGAGCATCGTCGTCACCGAGCGGCTCTACCTCGACCACCCGGACCTGCCCGAGGGCCAGCTGGCCAAGCTGCGGGCGAGCGTGGTCAACATGAACGCGCTGGCCGGTGTGGCCGCCGAGCTGGTGCCCGACGGGCTGGGCGCGCACCTGTTCCTCGGCCGCGGTGAGGAGCTCACCGGCGGCCGGGCGAAGGCGAGCATCCTCGCCGACGCCACCGAGGCGCTCATCGGTGCCGTCTACCTGCAGCACGGGCTGGAGACGTCGCGCGACGTCATCCACCGGCTCTTCGCCGACCTGCTGCGCAACGCCCCGCTGCTGGGCGCCGGACTCGACTGGAAGACGTCGCTGCAGGAGCTCACCGCCGCGGCCGAGCTGGGTGTGCCCGAGTACCGGATCACCGAGGACGGTCCCGACCACCTCAAGACGTTCACCGCGACGGCCGTCGTCGGCGGGCGCGAGCTGGGCTCGGGCGACGGGCGCACCAAGAAGGAAGCCGAGCAGAAGGCGGCCGCGCTCGCCTGGCGGACGCTGTCCGCCGAGGCCGACGGATCCGTCGGCACCGCCGTCTGAACGGGCGCGCGTGCCAGAGCTCCCCGAGGTCGAGGTCGTCCGCCGCGGACTGGCCGACCATGTGGCCGGTCGCCGGATCGCCACCGTCACCGTCGCGCACCCCCGCGCGATCCGCCGGCACGCCGCCGGGGCCGCCGACTTCACCGGCCGGCTCGCCGGTCGACTGGTCGGTGCGGTCCGCCGCCGAGGCAAGTACCTCTGGCTGGAGCTGGCCGATGCGGCGCAGGACGCGCCGCAGCCGGGCGACGACGCCGTCCTCGCCCACCTCGGGATGAGCGGGCAGATGCTCGTCGCCGACCACGGCAAGCCCGACGAGAAGCACCTGCGCGTGCGCGTCACGTTCGACGACGACGGGCCCGAGCTGCGGTTCGTCGACCAGCGCACGTTCGGCGGCCTCTCGGCCCACCCCCTGGCCCCCGCCGCCGGGGGCGGGCTGCTGCCGGCGCCGGTCGCCCACATCGCGCGCGACCCGATGGACCCCGCGTTCGTCCTCGACGACGCCGTCGCCGGCATCCGGCGCCGCCGCACCGGGCTCAAGCGGGCGCTGCTCGACCAGACCGTCGTCTCCGGGATCGGCAACATCTACGCCGACGAGGCGCTCTGGCGGGCGCGGCTGCACTGGGCCCGTCCGACGGAGAGCCTCACCCGGGCGCAGGGCCGCGCCGTGCTCACCGCGGCGGCCGAGGTGATGGACGAGGCGCTCGCGCAGGGCGGGACGTCGTTCGACGCGCTGTACGTCAACGTCAACGGGGCGTCGGGCTACTTCGACCGCTCGCTGGCCGTCTACGGGCAGACCGACCGGGCCTGCCCGCGCTGTGGCACGCCGATCCGGCGCGAGGCGTTCATGAACCGGTCGTCGTTCTCCTGCCCGCGCTGCCAGCCGCGCCCCCGCAACGCGCACCCCTGATGTGTAGGTCTCAGAGCCAGCCGCGGCGCTTGAAGATCAGGTACAGGATGACGCCGAGCAGCAGCATCAGCCCGAGCGCCATCGGGTAGCCGAACCACCACTGCAGCTCCGGCATGTGCGTGAAGTTCATGCCGTAGATGCCCGCGATCAGGGTCGGCGCGAACAGGATCGCCGCCCACGACGACACCCGCTTCATCTGCTCGTTCTGCACGTAACCGGCCTCGGTCAGCCGGGTCATCTCGTCGTTCTGCCGCTGGGCGACGAGTGTCGAGTTGACGGTCAGGATGTTGGCGAGCAGCTGCCGGAACCCGTCGGTGCGTTCGAGGACGCGCAGCGCGTGGTCGGCGACGTCGCGCAGCGCCCGGCGCAGCTCGGGGTCGCTGTCGGTGCCGCCCTTGGAGAACCGGTAGCGCAGCTCGCCGAACAGCTCCCGCAGCGGCTCGACGGCCCGCTGGAACGCGATGACCTCGCGGGTGAGCTGGTAGATCCGCCGCGACGCACCCGGGTCGCCGTCGAATACCTGGACCTCGATCTGGTCGATGTCGTCCTGCAGGCCGTCGAGGACGGGCCCGTAGTCGTCGACGACCTGGTCGAGCACCGCGTAGAGCACCGCGAACGGGCCGTGCGACAGGAGCTCGGGGTTGGCCTCCAGCCGCTGCCGGACCACGGCGAGGTCGGGCTCGTCGGCGTGGCGGACCGTCACGACGAAGTCCCGGCCCAGGAACAGGTGGATCTCGCCGAGCTCGACGACCTCGACCGGGTCGACGTAGCGCGCGGGTCGCAGTACCACGAACACCGTGTCGTCGTAGTGCTCGAGCTTGGGCCGCTGGTGGGCGTGCACGGTGTCCTCGACGGCGAGGTGGTGCAGCCCGAACTCCTTGGCGACGGCGGTGATCTCGTCCTCCGACGGCCGCAGCAGGCCGATCCAGCCGAAGCTGCGCCCGTCGGGGCAACGTCGCAGCGCGGCGAAGGTCTGGTCGAGCGAGCTCGGCTCGGCCTCCCGCTTCCCGTCCACGTAGACGGCGTTGTCGACGACCGTCACGACCGCTCCTCCCGCCGCCCGGGTGGGCCCGGACCGCCGGGCCAGCGTATCCGCGGGCCTCGGCGGTCGCCGGTCGGTCGACGTCGGACGTGGTGAGCCGCAGCTCCTCGGCGGGCGGGCGCGGCCGCGGGAAGCGCGACGTCGGCGCGGCGCCGCCCGTCGACGACGCGCGGGGCGGAGTCAGAATGTCCGTGTGAGCTCCCCGGTGCGCGTCCTGGTCGTCGACGACGACCCGCAGATCCTGCGCGCCCTGCGGATCAACCTCGCCGCCCACGGCTACGACGTCCAGCTCGCCGACACCGGGAGCGGCGCCCTGCGCGCCGCGGCCGACGGCCGCCCCGACGTGGTCGTCCTCGACCTGGGGCTGCCCGACCTCGACGGCACCGAGGTCGTCGAGGGTCTGCGCGGGTGGAGCAGCGTGCCGATCGTCGTGCTGTCGGCCCGGACCGACGCCGGCGACAAGGTGCGGGCGCTCGACGCCGGCGCCGACGACTACGTCACCAAGCCGTTCGGGATGGCCGAGCTGCTGGCCAGGCTGCGGGCCGCGGTGCGCCGGGCCGCGGTGTCGGGTGCCGACGGCGGCGAGGCCGTCGTCGACGCCGGGGCGTTCCGGGTCGACCTCGCCGCCAAGCAGGTGGTGCGCCGGGCCGCCGGGGGCGAGGTCGTCGTGCACCTGACGCCGACCGAGTGGGGCATCCTCGAGATGCTCGCCCGGCACCCGGGACGGCTCGTCGCGCAGCGCGACATCCTTCGCGAGGTGTGGGGCCCCGGCTACGCGACGGAGACCAACTACCTGCGGGTCTACCTCGCCCAGCTGCGCCGCAAGCTCGAACCGGAACCTGCCCGCCCCGTGCACCTGCTCACCGAACCGGGCATGGGCTACCGGCTGGTCCTCGACCCCTGATCCGGTGCGTGGGGCGACGGAGCCGTCGCCGGACGCACCGGACCGGGGTCAGCGGCCGAAGTCCTGGGTCCAGTAGTTCCCGTTCGACGCCCAGCCGACGCCGATCGTCCGCAGCGAGCAGTCCAGGATGTTGCGGCGGTGGCCGGGTGAGTTCATCCAGTCGTCCATGACCTCCTGGGCGCTCCGCTGGCCCTGCGCGATGTTCTCCGCGCCGGGCGAGGGATAGCCCTCGGCGCGGATCCGCTGGTCGAAGGTGCGGCCGTCCTGGCTGTCGTGGTCGAAGTAGCCGCCCGCCGACATGTCGGCGCTGTGTTTCTGCGCCGCGGCGGTGAGCCGTGCGTCGACGGTGAGCGCACCGCAGCCGTTGGCGGCGCGTTGCTGGTTGGTGATCGCCACGACCTGGGCTGCGGGTCCGCCGGATGTCGGGGGAGCGACGGCGGAGGAGGGGGAGCGGGGAGCGGTCGTGGTGCGGGGAGGCTGGCTCGTCGTGCGGGGTGGGGCGGCCGTGGCGGAGCCCGGCGGCGCACCTGCGCGGGGACTCGGGGCCGGTGGGCCGGTCGACGTCGGCAGGGTCTCGCCGGGGAGGGCGAGCGCCGACGAGGACTGCGTCGTCGGTGGGGTGTACGCGGGGAGCGGGGGGTCGTTCGACATGCCCGTCGTCGAGGCGAGCCCGGCGGGCATCGCGTCGACGCCGAGCAGCGTCCCGAGACCTGCGAGCAGCGCACCGACGGTCAGGGCGATCAGCAGGGGACCGCCGCGCCTTCCCGTCAGTCGGGTCACGGCCGGGTAACGTACCAGTACTGTGAGTATCAACGATGGTTCCGCCGTTCGGCTCACGGCGTGGGTGCACGGAGCCGTACAGGGCGTCGGTTTCCGCTGGTGGACGCGGGCGCGGGCGCTCGAGATCGGGCTCGTCGGGGAGGCCCGCAACCTTCCCGACGGACGAGTGGCGATCGTTGCGGAGGGTGATCACGAGTCGTGCGAGCGGCTGCTCGGGCTGCTGCGCGGCGGCGGGACACCGGGCCGGGTCGACGACGTCGTGACGCAGTGGGGCGACGCGCGGGGCGGCTGGGCCGGATTCCGCGAGGCCTGACCCCGGTAGCCTTTCCCGACCGCCGCTCCCCGGGAGATCCGAGTGCACCTCAAGAGCCTGACGCTGAAGGGCTTCAAGTCCTTCGCCTCGGCCACGACGCTGCGCCTCGAACCGGGCATCACCTGCGTCGTGGGACCGAACGGGTCGGGTAAGTCCAACGTCGTCGACGCGATCAGCTGGGTGCTCGGCGAACAGGGCGCCAAGGCGCTGCGCGGCGGGAAGATGGAGGACGTCATCTTCGCCGGCACGTCGGGCCGCGCGCCGCTGGGCCGCGCCGAGGTGACGCTGACGATCGACAACTCCGACGGGGCGCTGCCCATCGAGTACTCCGAGGTGTCGATCACCCGGCGGATGTTCCGCGACGGCGCGGGCGAGTACGAGATCAACGGCGACCGGGCCCGGCTGCTCGACGTGCAGGAGCTGCTGTCGGACTCCGGCATCGGCCGGGAGATGCACGTCATCGTCGGGCAGGGCCAGCTCGACGGGGTGCTGCAGTCCAAGCCGGAGGACCGGCGCGCCTACATCGAGGAGGCCGCGGGCGTCCTCAAGCACCGCAAGCGCAAGGAGAAGGCGCTCCGCAAGCTCGACGCGATGCAGGCCAACCTGACCCGCCTCACCGACCTCACCGCGGAGCTGCGCCGCCAGCTCAAGCCGCTGGGCCGGCAGGCCGAGATCGCCCGGCGGGCCCAGGCCGTGCAGTCGGAGCTGCGCGACGCCAGGCTGCGGCTGGCCGCCGACGACCTCGTCGCGCTGCGCGACGCGCTGGCCCGCGAGGAGGCCGACGAGCAGGCCGCCCGGGCCCGGCGCGCGGAGGTCGAGGAGGAGCTGCGGGTCGCCCGCGAGACGCAGGCGGAGCTGGAGGAGGCGCTGGCCGCGGACGCGCCGCGGCTCGCCGCCGCCCAGGACGTGTGGTACCGGCTGTCCGCGCTGGCCGAGCGGCTGCGCGGCACGGTCCGGCTCGCCCAGGAGCGGGCACGCCACCTCGCCGACTCGGCCGCGGCCGAGCGCACGCCCGGCCGCGACCCCGACGAGCTCGACGCCGAGGCCGACGAGATCGCCGCCGAGGAGGAACTGCTCGTCGAGGGTGTCTCGCAGGCACGTACCCGGCTCGCGGAGGTGCTCGAGGAGCGCACCGAGCACGAGCGCACGCTGCAGGCCGCCGAGCGCGCACACCTCGCCGCGGTCCGGGCGCTGGCCGACCGCCGCGCCGGGATCGCGACCCTCGCCGGGAAGGCCGAGGCCCTTCGCACCGGCGCGGCCGCCACCGCCGACGAGATCGAACGGCTGTCCGAGGCGCTGGCCGAGGCGCAGGCCCGGACGGAGGAGGCCGCGGGCGAGCTGGAGGCCGCGCGGGAGAGCACCGGCGTCCTCGACGACGGCGACTCCGGCCTGGCCGACCGCGTCGCCGAGGCCGAGGCCGCCCGGGAGAGCGCCGCGGCGCGCGTCGCGGAACTGGTGGCCCGCGAACGGGAGGTCGAGCAGCAGCGGGCGCACTGGCGGGCGCGGGTCGACGCGCTGTCGGTCGGACTCGCCCGCAAGGACGGCACGGGCGCGCTGCTCGGCGCCGACGGGGTGCTCGGCGCGGTGTCGGGGCTGCTCACCGTCGACCCGTCGGCGCGGACCGCGATCGCGGCGGTCCTCGGGTCGCTGGCCGACGGTGTGGCCGTGGCCTCGCCGGCCGACGCGGTGGCCTCGCTGCGGTCCCTGCGCGCCACCGACTCCGGGAGCGCGTCGCTGCTGGTGGGCGGTTTCTCGACGGCGGCCCGGACGGGGGAGCCGCCGACGGGTCGCTGGGCCTCGGCGCTGGTCACCGCCGCCGAACCCCTGACCGGTACGGTCGCCGCCCTGCTGGCCGACGTCGTCGTCGTCGACGACCTCGACGCCGCGCGCGCCGTCGTCGACGCCCGGCCCGAGCTCACCGCCGTCACCGTCGAGGGCGACGTGCTGTCCGCGACCCGGGCGCGTGGCGGGTCCGGCGCGGCGTCGTCCGCCCTCGACGTGCAGGCCGCGATCGACGCCGCCGTCGAGTCCCGCGAGGCCGTCGAGCAGGAGCTGGCCCGGCTGCGCCCGGCGGTCGAGGGTGCGCGGGCCGAGGAGGCCGCCCGGTCGGCCGACGTCGACGCGGCGCGCGGCGCGCTGCGGTCCGCCGAGGCGGGCCGTTCGGCCGCCACGGCCCAGCTGTCCCGGCTGGAACAGGTCGTCGCCTCGGCCGAGGCGGAGGCGCGGCGGCTGCGGGAGCGTCGGGACGCCGTCGAGGCCCGCCGGTCCGACGCGCTGCTCGCGCTGGAGGCCGCCGAGCACCAGCTGTCCATCGCCGAGGACGAGCCGGTCGAGGAGGAGCCCGACACCGAGGTCCGCGACGCGGCCGCCGACGCGCTCGCGCACGCCCGCTCGGAGGAGGTCGAGGCCCGCCTCGCACTGCGCACCGCCGAGGAGCGGGCCCGCGCCATCGCGGGGCGGGCGGAGTCGCTGCGCCGGCAGGCGTCGTCGGAACGCCAGGCCCGCGCCCGCGCCGAGGCCGCCCGGGCCGAACGCGAACGCGGTGCCGCCGTGGCCGCCCTGGTGGTCGATGCCGGGGCCGCCGCGTTGGAGCGCATCGACGTCTCGCTCGGCCTCGCCGCCGCCGAACGCGACGAGGTGGCCGCGGCCCGCGCCGACCGCGAGGCCGCCCTCGCGGAGGCCCGCACCGCGACGACGCGGCTCACCGGGCTGCTGGAGAAGCTCACCGACGCCGTGCACCGCGACGAGGTGCTGCGCGCCCAGTCACGGCTGCGCCTGGAGCAGCTCACCGAGAAGGTGCTGGCCGACCACGGCCTGGGCGTCGACGACCTGGTCGCCGAGTACGGGCCCGACGTGCCGGTGCCGCCGTCGGCCGCCGAGATGGCCGAGTTCGAGGCGGCCAGGGAACGCGGCGAGGACGTCGTCGCGCCCCCGGCCATGCCGTTCGACCGGCCCACCCAGGAGCGCCGGCTCAAGCGCGCCGAGAAGGACCTCTCGCTGCTGGGCAAGGTCAACCCGCTCGCCCTGGAGGAGTTCGCCGCGCTCGAGGAGCGCTACCGCTTCCTGTCCACGCAGCTCGAGGACCTCAAGAACACCCGCCGCGACCTGCTCACCGTCGTGCAGGAGGTCGACGACAAGATCCTCGAGGTCTTCGCCGCCGCGTACGCCGACGTCGCCCGCGAGTTCGAGATCGTCTTCGCGACGCTGTTCCCCGGCGGCGACGGCCGCCTCGTCCTCACCGACCCCGACGACCTGCTCACCACCGGGATCGAGGTCGAGGCCCGCCCGCCGGGCAAGAAGGTCAAGCGGCTGTCGCTGCTGTCGGGCGGCGAGCGGTCGCTCACGGCGATGGCCCTGCTCGTCGCGATCTTCCGGGCGCGGCCCTCGCCCTTCTACGTGCTCGACGAGATCGAGGCCGCGCTCGACGACGTCAACCTCCGGCGGCTGATCTCGCTGATGGAGGAGCTGCGCGAGACCAGCCAGCTCATCGTCATCACCCACCAGAAGCCGACGATGGAGGTCGCCGACGCGCTCTACGGCGTCTCCATGCGCGGCGACGGAATCACGACGGTCATCTCGCAACGGCTGCGCCCCGCGTCGTGACGCCCTCCGGGGCATGACAGGGTGGAAACGTGACGCAGACCCTCTGGATCGTCGTGGCCGTGGTCGCGGCTGTGCTGCTGATCGCGCTCGTCCTCGGGCTGGTGATCGGGAGGCGCAGACGCATCAGCCTGCGCGAGCCGGGCCAGGTCGAGGGCGGCTCTGCTCCGGAGGTGGCCGCCCCACCGAAGGGCGGCGGCTACAAGGCGAGCAGCGGGTTCAGCTTCTCGTCGGGAACGGCGACCGCACCGGCCCCCGCGCCGTCCGGACCGGAGGAGGCGCCCGAGGCGGAGCCGCCCGCCGAGGCGCCGCCGGCCTCCGCGGCACCGGCGCCCACCGGCTCCACGGACACCGCCGACGACGTCCGCACCCCGCCCGACGGCCTGCCCACCGCAGGCACCGCCACCGACGCGCGCACGCCCCCCGAGGGCGTCCCCACGGTCCCCAGCGGCGCGCCCAACGACGTCCCGACGCCGCCGCGCGGCACGGCGATCGTCTCGCCCGCCGAGCCCACTGCCGACGCTCCGGCCCCGGAGAAGGCGCCCGAGGAGAAGGCTCCCGAGGAGAAGCCGGGCACCGCCACCGACGGCAGGCCGGGCACCGCGGCGGCCGCCGCGGCAGCAGCTGCCGCCGCGGCGCCGACGGAGGCGAAACCGGCCCCGGCCGACGGGGCAGCTGCGCCCGCCGAGCCCGCGGAGAAGGCGCCCGCTGAGCCGGCCGCGGAGAAGGCGCCCGCTGAGCCGGCCGCCGAGAAGCCCGCCCCGGCGGCACCCGTCGAGAAGGTCGCTCCCGAGAAGCCCGCTCCGGCGAAACCCACTGCGGGGAAGCCCGCTGCGGACACCGCCGCTCCGGCGAAGCCCGCGGAGAAGGCGCCCCCGACACCGGCCGACGAGGCGTCGGCCGCCGGGGCCGCGCCGGCCGCGCCCACCGAGCCCATCGCGCCGACCGCCGGCCGCCTGGAACGGCTGCGTGGCCAGCTCTCGCGGTCGCGGTCGGCATTCGGGCAGAGCCTGCTGGGCCTGCTGGGCGCGGGAGAGCTCGACGAGGAGTCGTGGGAGGACGTCGAGGCGACGCTCCTGCAGGCCGACCTCGGCCCCGAGATGACGGCCGAGCTCGTCGAGATCCTGCGTACCGAGATCGCGTCCCGCGGCGTCCGCACCCCCGACCAGGCCCGCCGGCTGCTGCGCGACGTCCTGGGGCAGGCGCTCGAACCCGGACTCGACCGCTCCGTCGCGGCCCTCCCGCACGACGGGCGGCCCGCCGTGCTGCTCGTCGTCGGCGTCAACGGCACGGGCAAGACGACGACCACCGGCAAACTCGCCCGGGTGCTGGTCGCCGACGGCCGTCACGTCGTCCTGGGCGCCGCCGACACATTCCGGGCCGCCGCCGCCGAGCAGCTCGCGACATGGGGCGAGCGCGCGGGCGCGGCCGTCGTGCGCGGTCCCGAGGGTGGCGACCCCGCGAGCGTCGCGTTCGACGCGGTCAAGCGCGGGACCGCCGACGGCGCCGACGCCGTCCTGCTCGACACCGCCGGGCGGCTGCACACCAAGACCGGCCTGATGGACGAGCTGGGCAAGGTCAAGCGCGTCGTCGAGAAGCAGGCCGAGGTCGACGAGGTGCTGCTCGTCCTCGACGCCACCACCGGCCAGAACGGCCTCACGCAGGCCCGCGTGTTCGGCGACGTCGTCAAGGTGACGGGCATCGTCCTCACCAAGCTCGACGGCACGGCCAAGGGCGGCATCGTCTTCCGCGTGCAGCGCGAGCTGGGCGTCCCGGTGAAGCTCGTCGGCCTCGGCGAGGGCCCCGACGACCTCGCCCCCTTCGAGCCCGCCGCCTTCGTCGACGCCCTCCTGGCCTGACCGGCCTGCTGCTTCGCGACCGCACGGGCCGACGCCCGCCGCGCGCAACCTCACGGTCCTGCTGGGCGCCAAGGGCGACCGTGGGGTTGCGCTCGGGATTGCGCGGGGGTCCGGGCGGCCTGCCGCCCGTCCGGGGCGGGGCGTCGTGCCGCGCAGGCGTTCGACGGCTCGGCCCCGGTCGGGCGCAACCTCACGGTCCTGCTGGGCGCCGCGGGCGACCGTGAGGTTGCGCCCGGATGGTCGGGGCCCCGACAGCCTGTCGCCCGTCCGGGTCACGGCGTCGCGCCGCGTGTAGCCGATCGACGGGGCGGCCGAGGCGTCGTGACCTGCGCGTGACCTTCCTGGCGCCCGGGGGAGCCGACCGGTGAGCCCCGCCACGCGGTAATCCGCTTGTAACGCGCCGGGGCGGTCCGTTCACCGCGCCGAAACGTACGGCGGCTCCCGGTGAAACACGGCGATCCGAGTATTCCCGCACCTGCCGCACTACGAGCGGCGTAGACGGGAGGGAGTTCCGTGCCTGACACCGGCGATACCGCATGGATGCTCGCCAGCTCCGCGCTGGTGCTGCTCATGACACCCGGACTGGCGTTCTTCTACGGCGGCATGGTCCGCAGCAAGAGCGTCCTGAACATGATGATGATGAGCATCTCCTCGCTCGGCATCGTCGGGGTGCTCTGGGTGCTCTACGGCTACTCCATGGCCTTCGGCAATGACGTCGGCGCCGGCCTGCTCGGCAACCCGGCGCAGTACGCGGGCCTCAAGGGCCTGTTCGGCGGGACGTATCTCGAGGCGGCGGGCGGACCGCCGGTCGAGGTCCCGCTCGTCGGCACGATCCCCGCGACGGTGTTCGTCGCCTTCCAGGGGATGTTCGCGATCATCACGGTCGCCCTGATCTCGGGTGCCGCCGCCGATCGTCTCCGGTTCGGTCCGTGGCTGGTCTTCGCGGGCCTGTGGGCGACGATCGTGTACTTCCCGGTCGCGCACTGGGTGTTCTCCTTCGACGGCGTCACCGCCGAGAAGGGTGGCTGGATCGCCAACACGCTGAAGGCGGTCGACTTCGCGGGTGGTACCGCGGTCCACATCAACGCCGGTGCCGCGGGTCTCGCGCTCTGCCTGGTCCTCGGCAAGCGCCGCGGCTGGCCCAAGGAGCCGATGCGTCCGCACAACCTGACGCTGGTCATGCTCGGCGCCGGGCTGCTGTGGTTCGGCTGGTTCGGGTTCAACGCCGGTTCGGCGGTCGGCTCGAACGCGGTCGCGGGCATCACGTTCGTCAACACGCTGGTCGCGACCTCGGCCGCGATGCTCGCCTGGCTGCTGGTCGAGCGCTTCCGCGACGGCAAGCCCACCAGCCTCGGTGCCGCGTCCGGCATCGTCGCGGGCCTCGTCGCGATCACGCCGTCCTGTTCGTCGGTGTCGCCGCTCGGCGCGATCGCCGTCGGTGCCATTGCCGGCGTCGTGTGTGCCCTGGCGGTCGGCCTCAAGTACCGGCTGGGCTTCGACGACTCGCTCGACGTCGTCGGCGTCCACATGATCGGTGGTCTCGCGGGCACCCTGCTGGTCGGCTTCTTCGCCACCTCGTCGGCCCCCGCGGGTGTCGACGGCCTGTTCTACGGCGGCGGTCTCGACCAGCTGTGGCGGCAGGCGGTCGGCGGGTTCGCGGTGATGATCTACAGCTTCGTGCTGAGCCTGGTCATCGCGTTCATCGTCAAGGCGATCTTCGGTCTGCGTGCCACGGCCGAGGACGAGGTCCAGGGTCTCGACGAGACCGAGCACGCGGAGACGGGCTACGACCTCGCGGGTCTGCGCGGTGGCGGCGGCCTGGGCACCCCGCGTCCCGACGCGGCGACCGTCTCGGCTGCCGTTCCCGCAGGCGCCGGTAAGGAGAGCTGACGATGAAGCTGGTCACGGCGATCATCAAGCCGTTCGTGCTGGAGGACGTGAAGGGCGCGCTGGAGCAGATCGGCGTGCTCGGCATGACGGTCAGCGAGGTCCAGGGCTACGGCCGGCAGAAGGGCCACACCGAGGTCTACCGCGGTGCGGAGTACTCGGTGGACTTCGTGCCCAAGGTCCGGGTCGAGGTCGTCGCCGACGACGCGCTGGCGGAGAAGGTCGTCGACGCGGTGATCGAGTCGGCCCGCACCGGCAAGATCGGTGACGGCAAGGTCTGGACGACGCCGGTCGAGTCGATCGTCCGGGTCCGCACCGGCGAGCGCGGCGCCGACGCCATCTAGCAGCCCGAATGCCCCGGGGCCCGTCGCGGAGTACAGCGGCGGGCCTCGGGGCCGTCGGGGCGGGTTGTTGGAGGAGGGAAATGCAGCTCGTGACGGCCGTCGTCAAACCGTTCGCGCTCGACGACGTCCGGGCGGCGCTCGCCGCGCTCGGGGTGGAGTCGGCGACGGTCACGGAGGTCTCCGGGTTCGGCCGCCAGCGCGGCCACACCGAGGTCTACCGCGGGGCGGACTACCGGCTGGACTTCGTGCCGAAGGTGCGGGTCGAGGTCGTCGTGGACGACGCGGTGGCCGACGAGGTCGTCGACGCCGTCGTCCGGGCGGCTCGGTCCGGGCGCATCGGCGACGGCAAGGTATGGGTGTCGCGGCTGGAGACGGCCCGGCAGACGAACGGCCCCGAGGCAGGCGCCCCGGGGGACGACGGAGCAAGACCCGCGATCGTGTCGTGGGGGAACAGGGTCCCGTGACACGCCACGGGCAGGACGACGCCTCGGGGGGCGCGCAGTGGTGACGGCAGGGTCCACGTCGGCGGAGGACCTGGTCAAGGCGCGGGCGGTGCTGCTCGACCCGGTCGACGGGAGACGGCGGCTGGCGCCCGAGGCGCTGCGCACCGCGCTGGTCGACCTGCACGACTTCTGGCTTGCGGGCCGCGCCGCGGCCATCGGCATCGGCGGCGCCGGATCGGGGATCGCGCTCGCCGCGGTGGGGGCACTGGGCCGCCGTGAGCTCGCCCCGTACTCCGATCTCGACCTCGTCCTGCTGCACGAGGCCCGCACGGGCGTCGATCGGCTGGCCGAGCAGATCTGGTACCCGCTGTGGGACGCCGGGATCGGCCTCGACCACTCGGTGCGCACTCCCGGCCAGGCCGTCCAGGTCGCGGCCACCGACCTGCGGGCCGCCTTCGGCCTGCTGGAGCTACGGCACATCGCCGGCGATCCGGGACTCACCGACACGGTGCGGACCGCGGTGCGCAACGCCTGGCGGTCGGGCATCCGCGGCCGCTTCGACGAGATCGCCGACGGCGCCACCGAGCGCTGGCGGCGCAACGGCGAGGTCGCGCACCGCGTCGAGCCGGACCTGAAGAACGGGCACGGCGGGCTGCGCGACATCCAGCTCGTCGACGCGCTCGCCGCCGCCCAGCTGCTCGACCGGCCCGCGGCCGACGTCGTCGCGGCGCGGCTGCTGCTGCTCGACGTCCGCACCGAGCTGCACCGCCTCGCGGGCCGCGCGCGTGACGTGCTGCGCGCCCAGGACGCCGACGAGGTCGCGAGCGTGCTGGACCTGGGCGACCGGTTCGACCTGGCCAGGGCCCTGTCCGGGGCCGCGCGGGCCGTGGCGTTCTCCGCCGAGGTCGGTCTGCGCTCGGCGCGGGCGGCACTGCCGAGGCGGGGGCTCGCGGCGCTGCGCCGACCGCCGGTGCGCCGTCCGTTGGACTCGGGCGTCGTCGAGCACCTCGGCGAGGTCGCGCTGGCCCGCGACGCCAGCGCGGCGCGCGACCCCGCGCTGGTGCTGCGGGTGGCCGCGACGGCCGCGCGGACCGGCCTACCGGTCGCCGCGTCGACGTTGCACCGGCTGTCGGAGACCGCGCCCGAGCTGCGCGAGCCGTGGCCGCGGGAGGCGGTCGGCGAGCTGCTGTCGCTGCTGGGGTCGGGCCGCGGGATGGTCGACGTCGTCGAGGCGATGGACCGCACCGGGCTGTGGGGACGGCTCTTCCCGGAGTGGGGCGCCGTGCGCGACCTGCCGCCGCGCGACCGGGCGCACGTCTGGACCGTCGACCGGCACCTGGTCGAGGCCTGCGCGCACGCCGCCCGCCTGACGACGCGCGTCGCCCGCCCCGACCTGCTGCTCGTGGGGTCCCTGCTGCACGACATCGGCAAGGGCCGCGGTGCCGACCACTCCGTCGTCGGGGCCTCGCTGGCGCGGCAGGTCGGGCACCGGCTCGGGCTGCCGGAGGCCGACGTCGAGGTGGTGGGGGAGATGGTCCGCCACCACCTCCTGCTGCCGCACACCGCGACGCGTCGCGACCTCGACGACCCCGCGACGATCGAACGCGTCGTCGAGACCCTCGGCGGGAGCCCGCTGCTGCTCGACCTGCTCGCCGCGCTGGCCGAGGCCGACTCGCTGGCCACCGGACCGGGCGTGTGGAGCCCGTGGAAGCAGCGGCTCGTCGGCGATCTCACCGTCCGGGCCCGTGCGCTGATGGCGGGGGAGCCGCTGCCGCGGCCGGGGGCGCTGGGCGAGGAGGGACTCGCGCTGGCCGCGGCGACCCGCGACGACGGGAAACCGCACGTCAGCATCAGCGGCGACAAGCCCGCGTCGGTCGTGGTCGCGATGCCGCACGGACCCGGCACCCTCGCCGCGGCCGCCGGGGTGCTCGCGCTGCACTCGCTGGAGGTGCACGCCGCCGAGATCCACTCGGTGGACGGCGAGGCGGGCGAGGTCGTCGTGCACGAGTTCACCGTGTCCCCGCGGTTCGGCGGGATGCCCGACCCGGCGTTGGTCCGCAGCGATCTCGCGCGCGTCGCGTCGGGCGCGCTGTCGTTGCCCGACGCGTTGGCGCGCAAGGAACGTGACTACGCCCCGGCCAACCCGGATGCGGAGTCGTCGGCGCCCCCGCGGGTGCTCTGGTTCGACGACGAGTCGTCCGGTGTCGTGGTACTGGAGCTGCGCGGGACCGACCGGATCGGGCTGCTGCACCGCGTCGCCGCGGCGCTGGAGCAGGAGTGCGGGCTGGACCTGCGCTGGGCCCGCGTCTCGACGCTCGGCGCGTCGGTCGTCGACTCCTTCGGGGTGTCGGGGCCCGGCCCGGGTGGGGCCCTCCCCACGCCGCTGCGCACCGCCGTGGAGCATGCGGTACTGACCGCGGCGGGCACCGCCGCGGCCCGACCGTCCCCGGAGGGCCCCCGATGATGCTCGTGACCGCGATCGTCAAGCCGTTCCAGCTCGCCGACGTCCAGGCGCAGCTCGAGCGGGCGGGCGTGCTCGGCATGACGGTCTCCGAGGCCCAGGGCTTCGGCCGGCAGAAGGGCCACACGGAGGTCTACCGCGGCGCGGAGTACTCCGTCGACTTCGTCCCCAAGCTGCGCATCGAGGTGCTGGTCGACGACGAGTTCGCCGACCGCGTGATCGACGCCGTGGTGGCGGGCGCGCGGACGGGCAAGATCGGCGACGGCAAGATCTGGGTGACGCGCGTCGAGACGGTGGTGCGCGTGCGGACCGGCGAGCGGGGCCCCGACGCCGTCTGACCGTGAGCGCCGATGGTCGCCGGTGCGACCTGTGCCAGAACGACCATCGCCGCTCACGACCCCGCCACGACCCCCGGCACGGCCCCCGCTGCGCGCGGGGTCGTGACTCACGGAACGAGTGGACGGAGCGGGACGCCGAGCCCACCCAGGCGCTGCGCGGCCAGCACGCCTGCGGCCGGACGGTGCGGCCCGAGGCGTTCGACCGGCACGTCGCGGCCCGCCGACGGGCCGGCCGGACGGCTGCGCCGCGGCGAGGTCGACGACGGTTGGGCGTCGGTCCGGGTGCCCGACCGCACCGACACCGGGCGTGGCCTGCGGGTGGACACGACGCCCGCTGCCGGGCCCAAGTAGGCTCGGAGGGGTGTTCGACACCCTCTCCGATCGACTCGGTACGGCGCTCGCCGGTCTCCGTGGCAAGGGCCGGCTCTCCGAGGCCGACATCGACGCCACCGCCCGCGAGATTCGCATCGCCCTGCTCGAGGCGGACGTCGCGCTACCGGTCGTGCGCGCGTTCATCGCCCGGATCAAGGAGCGCGCCAAGGGCGCGGAGGTGTCCCAGGCGCTGAACCCGGCGCAGCAGGTCGTCAAGATCGTCAACGAGGAGCTCATCGCGGTCCTCGGCGGCGAGACCCGGCGGATCGCGCTGGCCAAGGAGCCGCCGAGCGTCATCATGCTCGCGGGTCTGCAGGGTTCGGGTAAGACGACGCTCGCGGGCAAGCTCGCCCGCTGGCTCAAGGGGCAGGGCCACACGCCGCTGCTCGTGGCCTGCGACCTGCAGCGCCCCAATGCCGTCAACCAGCTGCAGATCGTCGGCGAGCGCGCGGGCGTCACCACGTTCGCGCCCGAGCCCGGCAACGGTGTGGGCGACCCGGTCGACGTCGCCCGCCGGGGCGTCGCGCACGCCCGCGACAAGATGTACGACATCGTCATCGTCGACACCGCGGGCCGGCTGGGTGTCGACGCCGAGCTCATGCAGCAGGCCTCCGACATCCGCGACGCGGTCCGCCCCGACGAGACGCTGTTCGTCGTCGACGCGATGATCGGTCAGGACGCCGTCGCGACCGCCGAGGCGTTCCGCGACGGCGTCGGCTTCAGCGGCGTCGTGCTCACGAAGCTCGACGGCGACGCCCGCGGTGGTGCCGCGCTGTCGGTCCGCGAGGTCACCGGGCAGCCGATCCTCTTCGCGTCCAACGGCGAGAAGCTCGAGGACTTCGACGTCTTCCACCCCGACCGGATGGCCTCGCGCATCCTTGGGATGGGCGACCTGCTGACCCTCATCGAGCAGGCCGAGCAGGTCTTCGACGCCGAGAAGGCGCAGGCGACCGCCGACAAGATCGGCAGCGGCGAGCTCACCCTCGAGGACTTCCTCGACCAGATGCTCGCGATCCGCAAGATGGGGCCGATCGGCAACATCCTGGGCATGCTCCCCGGCGCCAACTCGGCGCAGATGAAGGAGGCGCTGGCCCAGGTCGACGACAAGCAGCTCGACAAGCTGCAGGCGATCATCCGCGGTATGACCCCGGCCGAGCGGGAGAACCCGAAGATCATCAACGGGTCCCGGCGGCTCCGGATCGCCAACGGCTCGGGCGTCACCGTGAGCGACGTGAACGACCTGGTCAACCGGTTCTTCGAAGCCCGCAAGCAGATGAAGGCGATGGCGGGCCAGTTCGGCTTCGGCGGCGGTGGCCGCCGGCAGTCGAAGACCCGCAAGGGCAAGAAGAACGCCAAGGGCCGCAAGGGCCCGACGCAGGCTCGCCGGCCCGTCGGGATGCCGGACATGTCGCAGCTGCCGTCGAGCCTGCAGCAGCTGCCGCCCGGGCTCGGTGGACTCGACCAGCTGCCGCCCGGGTTCGACCCGTCGAAGCTGAACTTCGGCAAGAAGAAGCCGTGACGGCCGCAGGGGTGCCCGCCGCCGGCTACCGGCTGCGGGGTGTGCTGCTGCCCGACGGCGAGACCGGCGAGATCCTCGTCGGTGGCGACGGCCGGATCGTCGAGGAGGGCTCGGCCGGGGCGGAGACGCTGGTCGACGGCGGGTGGATCCTGCCCGGCCTCGTCGACGCGCACTGCCACGTCGGGCTCGACGCCGAGGGCGCCACGACGCTCGACGAGGCCGCCGCCCAGGCGACCACCGACCGCGACCACGGCACGCTGCTGATCCGCGACTGCGGCTCGCCGGTCGACACCACGCCGCTGCAGGCCCGCGTCGACCTGCCCGAGATCATCCGGGCCGCCCGCCACCTGGCCAGGCCGAAGCGCTACATCTCGGGGGTCTCGGTCGACCTCGACGATCCCGCGCTGCTGCCCGAGGCGGTCGCCGAGCAGGCCGCGGCGGGCGACGGCTGGGTCAAGCTCGTCGGCGACTGGATCGACCGAGCCGAGGGCGACCTCGCCCCGCTCTGGCCCGACGACGTGCTCGCCGAGGCCATCCGTGTCGCGCACGACGCGGGCGCCAGGGTCACCGCGCACGTCTTCGGCACCACGGCCCTGCCCGGGCTGATCGGCGCGGGGATCGACTGCATCGAGCACGGCACCGGTCTCACCGACGAGCTGATCGACGAGATGGCCCGCCGGGGGACCGCGCTGGTGCCGACGCTGATCAACGTCGACACGTTCCCGTCGATCGCCGACCGCGCCTCCCGGTACCCGGCGTACGCGGCACACATGCGCGACCTGCACCGCACCGCGGCCGACGTCGTGCGCCGCGCCGCGGAGGCAGGGGTGCCCGTCTTCGCGGGCACCGACGCGGGCGGCGGCATCCGGCACGGCCGCATCGCCGACGAGATCGCCGCGCTCGCCGCCGCCGGACATCCCGACCCGCTGGGCGCGGCCTCCTGGGCCGCCCGCGAGTGGTTGGGACGCCCCGGGCTGACCCCCGGCGCGCCCGCCGACCTCGTCGTCTACCGCGCCGATCCGCGCGCCGACCTCGGCACCGTCCGGGAGCCCGCGCTGATCATGCTGCGCGGACGCGTGGTGTACGCCGCGGCCTGAGCCGGCACGCGCACGGGGAGCAATCGGGCATCGGGGTCGGGCGGCCGACCCGGTGGGGCGCACGCAGGTAGCGTCGTCGTGTGCGATCACCGGAGGGCGACCCGACGCGCGTGCCGGACGTCCCGGTACCCGACGTCCCGGTACCCGACGTCCCGGTCGACGTCCCGGCACCCGAGGTTCCCGCGCCGGATGTCCCGGTATCCGACGTCCAGGCACCCGACGTCCGGTTATCTGCTGGCGTTCCCGTGTCCGGCGTTCCCGTGTCCGGAGTCGCCGAGCCCGGAGTCCCTGAGCCCGGAGTCCCTGAGCCCGGAGTCCCTGAGCCCGGAGTCGCCGAGCCCGGAGTCGCCGAGCCCGGAGTCGCCGAGCCCGGATTCGCTGAGCCCGGAGCCCCCGTGCCCGGCGTCCCGCTGTCCGGTGTCTCTGCGCCCGGCGTCCCGGTATCCGGCGGCAACGCCGCCGCGGGGTCCGGCCCGTCGGTCCCGACGGACAGCGACCACGAGCACGCGGCGCCCGCGCCCGACCCGACGCCGCCACAGCCCTCGTCCGCGGGGGAGCCGTCGGCGGCCGATCCCCACTCCGCCCCGGCGGATCCCGGTCCCGTCCAGCCCGGTCGGGCCGAGCCGCCGCGCCCCGGGCCGGGCGTGATCGGCCCGCCACCCGTGGGACCGTTCCCCGGCGCACCGCCGCCGTACCGGGGCGGTCCGCCGCCGGGCCGGCCGTCGTCGGGACAGCGGTTGGGACAGGGGTCGCCGGGACAGCCGTTCCCGGGGCGGCCGGGCGGGCCCTGGGGGCCGCACCCCGGCCCACCCCCGTATCCGCCGGGTCCCCACGGCGGGGCGCCGGCCGTCGCGAGCGGTCCGCCACCCCGGGCACCCCACCGCTGGGGTTTTCCCGCCTACCTCCTTGCCGAGGCCGTCTTCCTCGGGGTCTCGGCCCTGCTCGGCGCAGTGCTGATCACGGCGGGGACGGCGCCGGGCGTCGGCACCCTCGCGGTCCTGCTCGGCGTCCCGACGATCTGCTCGGCCACCGTCGCGATCGTCGCCACGAAGGTCCGCGGCAACGGCCCGAAGATCGACCTGGCGCTGCGGTGGTCGTGGCGCGACGTCGGGATCGGTGCGCTGTTCGGCATCGGCGGCCTGTTGCTCACGGTGCCCGCGTCCCTGGTCTACATCGCGATCGTCGGGGCGGAGAACGCCAACTCGGCGGTCGGCGACGTGTTCGAGCACCTCCGCGCGACGCCCGCGCAGGCCGTCCTGGTGTTCCTGCTCGTGGCGCTCGTCGGGCCGATCTGCGAGGAGATCGTCTACCGCGGACTGCTGTGGGGTGCGACGGAGAAGCACGGCGCGAACCGGTGGCTCGCCTTCGCGCTCACGACGATCATCTTCGCGCTGGCGCACTTCGAGTTCACCCGCACGCCGCTGCTGCTCGTCGTCGCGATCCCGATCGGGCTCGCCAGGGCCGTGACCGGCACCATCACGGCGAGCATCGTCGCGCACCAGATCAACAACCTGCTGCCCGCGCTCGCCCTCGCGCTCTCACTGCTGGGGACGCTCCCGGGCACCACCTGACGGCCCGGGCGGCCTCGGGTTCGGCCTGCGCCGGGTCATCTGGCAGAATGACCAGTCGGTTCCGTGACCGGCCCTCTCATCCGTGTCGCGGCCTGAGACCTCGAGTGAAGCGCAGCCCGTACCCCACGCGAGCCGCGCGGACTCACTGCAGCAGCACCGATCCGCGAGGAGTAGTTGGAAGCGTGGCCGTCAAGATCAAGCTGATGAGGCTGGGAAAGATCCGTCAGCCGTACTACCGCGTCGTCGTCGCCGATGCCCGCACCCGGCGTAGCGGGCGGGCGATCGAGACGATCGGCAAGTACCACCCGAAGAACGAGCCGAGCCTGATCGAGATCGACTCCGAGCGTGCGCAGTACTGGCTGGGTGTCGGCGCGCAGCCGACCGAGTCGGTCCAGCACCTGCTCGAGATCACCGGCGACTGGCAGAAGTTCAAGGGTCTGCCCGGCACCGAGGGCACGCTCAAGCCGCAGGCCGAGAAGCCCGACAAGCTCGCGCTGTTCCAGGCCGCCCTCGCGGCCGCGGGCGAGGAGCCGACGACCGAGGCCACCACGCCGCGGAAGAAGTCCGACAAGCGCGCGAAGGCCGAGGAGGCCGACGCGGCCGAGGCTGAGTCGACCGAGTCGTGAGCGTCCTGGCCGACGCTCTCGAGCACCTCGTCCGCGGCATCGTCGACCACCCGGACGACGTGCGCGTGGACCTGGTGACGAACCGGCGCGGCCGCACCCTCGAGGTCCGGGTGCACCCCGAGGACCTCGGGAAGGTGATCGGCCGCGGTGGCCGCACCGCCACCGCGCTGCGCACCGTCATGGGCGGGATCGGTGGCCGGGGCGTGCGGGTCGATGTCGTCGACACCGACCGGTAGCGCTGCGTCGAGCAGCACCGGGCCGAACGGATCGAGCACGTCCCTGCTGCTGGTCGGCGTGATAGTCCGGCCGCACGGGCTTCGTGGCGAGCTCGTCGTCGAGGTGCGGACCGACTCCCCCGAGGAGCGGTTCGCCCCCGGCGCCGAGCTCGTCGTGCTTCCGGCGGGTTCGTCGGCCCCGCGTTCGTCGGGCCCGGGTTCCTCAGCCCCGGGTTCCTCAGCCCCGGGTTCCTCAGGGCCCCCGCGGGTGCTGACCGTCGAGACCTCGCGGCCGCATTCCGGCCGGCTGCTCGTGCGCTTCGCGCAGGCGTCCGACCGTGAGGCCGCCGAGGCGTTGCGGGGCATCAGGCTGCTCGTCGACGCGGCCGCCCTGCCACCGCCGGCCGATCCGGAGGAGTTCCACGTCCACCAGCTCGAGGGCCTGCGTGCGGAGCTGGCCGACGGCAGCGTCGTCGGCACGGTGCGTGAGATCGCGCACGGCCCGGGTGGCGAGCTGCTCGTCCTGGCCCGCCCGCCCCGGCCCGACGCGCTCGTCCCGTTCGTGACGGCGATCGTGCCGGTCGTCGACCTGGACGGCGGCCGCGTCGTGCTCGACCCGCCCGAGGGCCTGCTCGACGACTGAGCGCCGCCGCGCGAGCAGCGCCGAGCCCGGAAGTGACAGGGCCCGTCCAGCCGGACGGGCCCTTCTTCGTGCGTGCTTCGTCAACCAAGGTTGACAGGACGTCTGTCGTCAACGTAGGTTGACGACATGACGGATGCGACGAGTGTCGCGGCGGCGGCGTCCAGCCGGGACCCGGCCGTCGGGTTGGTGGCGGTGGCCTCCCTGCGGGGGCTGCTCGAGTCCCTCGAGGAGCTGCAGGTGCGCAACGCCCGCGACCAGGGGTGGTCGTGGCAGCAGATCGCCGAGGTCCTGCAGGTCAGCAAGCAGGCGGTGCACAAGAAGTACCGCCGCTACGGGTACTGAAGGGAGACGGACGTGTTCGAACGGTTCACCGGCGGCGCGCGGCGGGCGGTCGTCGTCGCCCAGGAGGAGGCCCGCGAGCGGAGGGCGAGTTCCATCCGGACCGAGCACCTGCTGCTGGGCCTCTACTCCGTGCCCGACTCGATCGCGCTGCGCCTGCTGGCCGAGCGCGGTGTCGACCGGGCGGAGGTGGTCGCCGACGTCAGCGCCCTGCGGTCCGACGCGGGCGCGGTCGTGGACGCGGACGCGCTCGCCACGCTGGGCATCGACCTCGACGAGGTCCGCCGTCAGGCCGAGGAGGCGTTCGGTCCCGGGGCCCTCGAACGCACGCGGGCCGGTCGTAGGGAACGCGGCCGCCGCACCGGCCACATCCCGTTCCACGCGACGGCGAAGAAGGTGATGGAGCTCTCGCTGCGTGAGGCGCTCCGGCTCAAGCACGGCCACATCGGGACCGAACACCTGCTGCTCGCCCTGCTGCACTCCGGCACGGGTGCCGCCCACGACATCCTCGTCCACCGCGGCATCACCCTCGACGACATGCGCGTCGCGGTCGCCGACGCCGGGACGGGCGAGGCGAGCGGCTGACGTGCTGCCCGCGTCACTCGTCGGGTGCCTCGTCGCGGCCGGTCGCGGTGCTGCGCACGCCCGCCATCTCCGCCACGTCACCGGCGAGCGCGGTGAGGTCGCCCCGGCCGGCCAGGTTCAGGGTCACCGCGGCGACCCGCTGCCCGTCGTCGGTGACGGACTCGCGGTCGATCTCGAGTCCCTGCACCGTGAAGCCGCGCTCGGTGCAGACGGTGAGCACGGTGCGCAGGACGCCGCGGCCGTCGGTGTAGCTCAACCGCAGGGTCGGCGGCTCGCGCCTGCGGCGGTGGGTCGCGCGCGCCAGCGGCGGGAACCCGCGGGTGACGAGGAAGTGCCCGGCCGTCGCGGCGAGCGCGAGCACGGGCAGGCCCGCCCCGCAGGCCATGCCGACGGCAGCGGCCAGCCACACGGTGGCGGCCGTCGTGAGCCCCCTGACGGCGTCCTTGCGCACGAAGATCAGCCCGCCGCCGATGAAGCCGATCCCGGAGACGATCTGCGCCGCGATCCGTGACGGGTCGAGCGCCACGTGGTCGGCGCCCAGCATGTCGAAGAAGCCGTACTTCGACACCAGCAATGAACACGGCCGAGCCGACCCCGACGAGGGTGTGCGTGCGCAGGCCGGCGCTCTTGGCCCCCGCCTCGCGCTCCAGACCGATCACGGTCGTCAGCGCCGTGGCCAGCAGGAGCGGCAGCAGCATCTCCCATTGCGTTGCGGTCGACCAGAACGCGGACACGGGCTCCTCCTGTCCGGCATCGGGCGGGATGGAAGGATCCCGGCGGTGCGGATCGACGTGGTGACCATCTTCCCGGGCTACCTTGCGCCTCTGCGCGAGGCGCTGCTGGGCCGGGCCGTCGGGACCGGGCTGCTCGACATCGCGGTGCACGACCTGCGCGACTGGACCCACGACGTGCACCAGGCCGTCGACGACGCGCCCTACGGCGGCGGCCCCGGCATGGTCATGCGCCCGCACGTGTGGGGCGAGGCGCTCGACGACGTGCTCGCCGCCGACCCGCGGCCCGCCCGGCTCGTCGTGCCCACCCCTGCCGGGCGCCCGTTCACCCAGGCCGCGGCGCACGCCTACGCCGCGCAGGAGCGGCTGGTCTTCGCATGTGGTCGCTACGAGGGCATCGACCAGCGGGTCGTCGACCACTACGCGGCGTCGATGCCGGTCGACGAGATCAGCATCGGCGACTACGTCCTGGTCGGGGGCGAGGTGGCGGTGCTCGTCGTCGTCGAGGCGGTGGCGCGGCTGCTGCCCGGGGTCCTGGGCAACCCACGGTCGGCCGCGGAGGACTCGTTCTCCGACGGGCTGCTCGAGGGACCGGCGTACACCCGTCCCGAGGTCTGGCGCGGGCACGCCGTCCCCGAGGTGCTCCGCAGCGGCAACCACGGCGCGATCGCCCGCTGGCGGCGCGACCGGGCGCTCGAGCGCACGGTCGAGCGGCGGCCGGACCTGATCGCCGCCCTGCCCCCCGATGCGCTCGACGAGGCCGACCGCGCGCTGCTGGAGGCGTTGCCGGCCGGCGTCGCCGGCCCGCAGGCCGGTGCGCCGGACCCCTCCTGACGACCACCGGTTTCACCCGCGCCGAGGGCGTCTGGCACTATGGATGAGTTGCCAGCCCCCGGCCCGTGCGTCGGGGCAGCCCGGCGCCAGCCCAGTCGCGTGGAGCGGCGCCCCTGCATGACCGCAATCAGACGAGGACGGACCTGCGCGATGAACACCCTTGACGAACTGGACGCACAGAACCTGCGTTCCGACATCCCCGCCTTCCGGCCGGGCGACACGCTCAAGGTGCACGTGAAGGTCATCGAGGGCTCGCGCTCCCGTGTCCAGATCTTCCAGGGCGTCGTCATCCGCCGGCACGGCGAGGGCGCCCGCGAGACCTTCACGGTCCGCAAGGTCTCCTTCGGCGTCGGCGTCGAGCGCACCTTCCCGGTGCACTCCCCGAACCTCGACCGCATCGAGGTCTTCACCCGCGGGGATGTCCGCCGGGCGAAGCTGTACTACCTCCGTGACCTGCGCGGCAAGGCCGCGAAGATCAAGGAGAAGCGGGAGACCCCGAACGCGTCGTGACCTCACCCTGTGGTGGACACGACCTCACCCTCAGGTGATCAGGCGGTGACGTAGCCTCGTGGGCGTGGCGCTTCCCGAGCTCCCCGACGACCGGCGGGCCCAGCCCCGACGGTACGGACCGGCGAATCCGCCGCCTCCGCCTCCCGGCGACGGCCGTGCTCCTGTCGGCGACCCTCGGTGGACGCCGCCCTACGGCAACGGTCGCCACGTCGGACCGCCCGCGCCCGCCGCGCACCGTCCCGGACCTCCTCCGGGTGCGGACCGCGTTCCCCCCGGTCAGGGGCCGGGCGCCCCCGACGGCCGGCCGCCACGGCGAGGGCCCGAACCGTACGACGGGGTGCCCCGTCGGCCCGTCGGCCCGCCGCAGGGCAACGGTCGTCCCCAGGGCGGCCCGCTGCAGCCTCCCCGCCGCCCCGACGCCCGCCCGCCGGGGCCGCCTCCGCGCCCTGTCCTGCGCGACGATCCGCTGGCCGCCGACGAGACCGACGTCATCGACGAGGTGGTCACCGACGAGGTGGCCGACGACGAGGACGAGCCGGAGCCCGAGCCCCGACGGCGGCCACGGCGCCCGGACGAGCAGGCTGCCGACCGCACCGGCGGCCGTGGCCCCGAACGCGCCACCGAGCGCCCGGCCGACCGGCCGTCGACCCGCGGGCGCGGCTCCGCGCGCGACGCCGAGGCCGAGACGTCGGCGGTGCCCGGGCGGCACCGGCGGCGCGCGGGCGAGTCGCCCGACGGCCGTCCGGTCTCGTCGTTCGCCGACGAGAAGGCCGGGCCGAAGGGGAGCAAGCCGAAGTCCGGGCGCCGGCGCCGCACGTCGTTCTGGAAGGAGCTGCCGCTCCTCATCCTCGTCGCCCTGCTGCTGACGTTCCTGATCCAGACCTTCCTCGCGAAGGTCTACGTCATCCCCTCGGGTTCGATGGAGACCACGCTGCACGGCTGCACCGGCTGCAACAACGACCGCGTACTCGTCGACAAGATCACCTACCGGTTCTCCGACCCGGAGCCCGGCGACGTCGTCGTCTTCCGCGGCCCGGACAGCTGGGGCACCGAGCAGGTCACCGTGCCCAGCAGCGCGTTCGTCCGCGGCCTGCAGCAGGTCGGCTCACTGATCGGGCTCGCGCCGCCCGACGAGAAGGACTTCGTCAAGCGGGTGATCGCCACCGGTGGCCAGACGGTCTCCTGCTGCGACTCCCGCAACCGCGTCATGGTCAACGGCAAGCCCCTCGACGAGCCCTACATCTACTACCTGCCCGAGGCCGGCCCGGCCCGGCAGGTGCCGTTCGGGCCGGTCACGGTGCCCGACGGCGAGCTGTGGATGATGGGCGACAGCCGCAACAACTCGTCGGACTCCCGCGCGACCGGGCACGGTCCGGTCCCGGTCGCCAACGTCATCGGGAAGGCCCGGCTCAAGGTCCTCCCGATCAACCGGTTCGGCTGGATCTCCTCGCCCGACCCGCAGTCGCCCGAACCCGTCGGGATGGGCGCGGGCGGTGGCGCGCCGCTCGCCCTCGGCCTCGTCGGCACGTTGCCGCTGGCCGCGGGCAGACGGTGGCGCAACCGGCTGGCCGACGAGCTCGACGAGTTCCTCCCGTCCCCGCGCCGCCGCCGGCGGCTGCGGCGGCGCTGACGGTGGCGGCACCCGTCCGCCGTGGCCGTCGCCGCGTCCCCTCGACGTCGCTGACCGCCGACGGCTGGCGTCCGGAGCGGGCCGTCGTGCGGCGCTCCGCGGGCAACTGGACGTTGCAGAGCACGCTGCACCGGCACGGCCTGGGTCCCGTCGCGGGGGTCGACGAGGCCGGTCGCGGCGCGTGCGCCGGGCCGCTCGTCGTCGCGGCGTGCGTGCTGCGCCCCGGCGACGCGCAGCGCCTCGCCGGCCTCACCGACTCCAAGCTGCTCACCGCCGCGGCGCGCGAGGAGTACTTCGAGCTCCTCACCCGTCGTGCCGTGGACCTGTCGGTCGTCGTCATCCCGCCGCGGGAGATCGACCGCCGCGGCGTGCACGCCGCCAACATCGAGGGGATGCGCCGCGCCGTCGCCGGGCTCGCGCAGCGTCCGGGCTACGTGCTGACCGACGGCTTCCCGGTCCGCGGCTTCGGTGCGCCCGCGCTGGCCGTCCCCAAGGGCGACCTGGTCGCTGCGTGCGTCGCGGCGGCATCGGTACTGGCCAAGGTGACCAGGGACCGGATCATGGTCGAGCTCGACGAGCGGCTGCCGCAGTACGGTTTCGCCGTGCACAAGGGCTACTGCACGCCGGTGCACGACGCCGCGCTCGCGGCCCACGGTCCGAGCGCGGAACACCGCTACTCGTTCGTGAACGTCGCGGGAGCGGCCGCCGCTGCGAGAGGCGAACCGGTGCTGGTCCACAATGGGGCCAGCACGCCGTCGGAAGACCCGGTGGTGGCCGCCGGGGGAGGGGTTGCGTCGTGAGCGCCGAGGATCTCGAGAAGTACGAGACCGAGATGGAGCTCACGCTCTACAAGGAGTACCGCGACATCGTCGCCCAGTTCTCCTACGTCGTGGAGACCGAACGGCGCTTCTACCTGGCCAACTCGGTCGACGTCGCGCCGCGCAACGCCGACGGCGAGATCTACTTCGAGGTCCGCATGTCCGACGCCTGGGTGTGGGACATGTACCGGCCGGCGCGGTTCGTCAAGAACGTCCGGGTGCTGACGTTCAAGGACGTCAACATCGAGGAGCTCGACAAGCCCGACCTGCGCCTGCCCGACGACGGCCCGTTCGGCTCGTGAACCCGTCCGGGCAGCGCGGCTAGGGACACCCGCCTACCACGGCACGCCGACGGTTCCGGGTGCTCCGCGACGGAACCGGGCCGGTTGTCCACATGCGGCGGGGTCGTCCACAGATCGTCGCGACGGGCCCTGCGGCCCGCGGCGAGGCCCGATCGTTGTCGGCATGGCAGCGAAGGACGTGCTGGGCCGCCGCGGTGAGGACGTCGCGGCCGAGTACCTCGAGAAGCAGGGTCTCGTTGTGCTGGACCGCAACTGGCGGTGCCGCGAGGGCGAGCTCGACATCATCGCGACCGGCTCGGCGGGCCTGGTGGTCTGCGAGGTCAAGACGCGTTCGGGAACGGCCTTCGGCGAGCCCGCCGAGGCGGTGACCGACCGCAAGATCGCCCGGATCCGGCGGGTCACGCAGGCGTGGCTCGCCGCGCACGGGTTGCCGTGGTGCGCCGTGCGGTTCGACGTGCTGGCCATCGTGATCGAGCCGGGCCGGCCGGCCACGATCCAGCACTACCGCGAGGCGTTCTAGTGGGCGGGCTCGCGCGGTCGTGGTCGGTCGCGCTGCAGGGTGTCGACGGCACGGTCGTCGAGATCGAGGCCGCGATCGGCGGCGGGCTGCCGGGGATCCACCTCGTCGGGCTGCCCGACGCGGCCCTGCACGAGTCGCGCGACCGGGTCCGGGCGGCCGTCGTCAACTCCGGGCGGCACTGGCCGAACGAGCGGATCGTGCTCGCCCTCTCACCCGCGACGCTGCGCAAGGCCGGCTCCGGCTTCGATCTGGCCCTCGCGTGCGCCGTGTTGGCGGCCTCGGGGACGATCCCGCAGGGTGCGTTGCACCGCACGGCACTGCTCGGGGAGCTCGCACTCGACGGGCGCCTGCGCGCGATCCGGGGCGTCCTGCCCTGTCTGCTGGCCGCCCGGACGGCCGGGCTGCGGCGCGTCGTCGTGCCGGTCGCGGCGCTCGCCGAGGCGTCGCTGGTGGCGGGGCTGGAGGTGCACGGCGCCGGCTCGCTCGCCCAGGTCGTGGAGTTCCTCGTCGAGGGGACGCCGCTGACGGCTCCGGACGCGGTCGGCGAGGCCGGCGCGCCGCCGTCGCCGCCCGACCTGGCCGACGTCGTCGGGCAGTCCGACGCCCGGCACGCGCTCGAGGTCGCCGCCGCAGGCGGACACCACCTCCTGATGGTCGGGCCACCCGGCACGGGCAAGACGATGCTCGCGCAGCGGATCGTCGGCCTGCTCCCCGACCTTCCGCCCGACGACGCGCTCGCGCTCGCCGCGATCCGCTCCGTCGCGGGCCGGTTGCCCGCCGACGGGCTGCTCAGCACCGTCCCCCCGTTCGTCGCCCCCCACCACTCGACGTCGGCGGCCGCGCTCGTCGGCGGCGGCAGCGGGGTCGCCCGCCCCGGAGCGGTCTCGCTCGCGCACCGAGGGGTGTTGTTCCTCGACGAGTGCGCCGAGTTCGGACCGCGGCTGCTCGAGTCGCTGCGCACGCCCCTCGAGGAGGGCGAGGTCAGGCTCTCCCGGGCCGAGGGCACCGTGACCTACCCGGCCCGGTTCCAGCTCGTCCTCGCCGCCAATCCGTGCCCGTGCGCCCCGGCGCACGACCGCGACTGCGTCTGCACCTCGCTGGTGCGGCGGCGTTACCTCGGCAGGCTGTCGGGCCCGCTGCTCGACCGCGTCGACCTGCGCTGCCGGATGCATCCCGTCACGGCCCTGACCAGCGGTGAGCAGGGGGAGAGCACGGCCATGGTCCGGGCGAGGGTGCTGGCGGCGCGTGCCGCCGCCACCGAACGCTGGGCCGCGCACGGCTGGCGCACCAACGCCGAGGTTCCCGGGCCGGTCCTACGGTCGCGGTTCGCGCTGTCGCGTGACGCGCTCCGACCGCTGGAGGCCGGCCTGCGCGCGGGCGAGCTCACCGCGCGCGGGGC
Source organism: Pseudonocardia sp. D17 (assembly GCF_036984265.1). NCBI lineage: Bacteria > Bacillati > Actinomycetota > Actinomycetes > Pseudonocardiales > Pseudonocardiaceae > Pseudonocardia > Pseudonocardia sp. D17. Next base: position 87,098 of record NZ_BPRG01000030.1, read on the forward strand.
CGACCGCGCGCTGCGTGTGTCCTGGACCGTCGCGGACCTCGCGGGGCTCGACCGGCCCGACCGGCAGACCGTCGAGACCGCGCTCTACTTCCGCGATCGGAGAGCCGCGTGAGCGCCGACGACCGCCGCAACGAGATGGCAGCCCCGACCGGGACGACCCCTCCGGCGCACGCCGACGCGGAGGGTGGGCCGACGCGTGCCGGTGAGAAGCAGGAGACATCGACGCAGATCGCTCCGGTGCGGGGTGGTGCGGTTCCGAGCGGGCCGACGCTGGTCGCCCCTTCGCGGGCTGCCGCGACGTGGGCCGGCCCGACGCGGGCCGGAGCGCCCCCGCAAGGCGCACGGACGAAGACCGCTTCGACGCAGGACGCTCGGGCGCCCGTCGATCCGGCGCAGGCTACTCCGCCGCAGACCGGTTCGACGCAGCCTTCTCAGAGGCAGCACGTTCACAACCAGCCTGCTCAGACGCAAGGCGTTCAGGCGCAGGCCGGTGCGACGCAGGCTGGTGCGACGCAGGCTGGTGCGACGCAGGCTGGTGCGACGCAGGCTCGTGAGACGCGGTGCGATCCGCTACCGGCCGCCGGGACACAGGCCGCTGCGGCGCGGTCTGTTCCGGCGCGGCCAGGACTCGTCGTCACCGGGGCCGAGGAGCCGGGTCGTCGCTTCGTGGTGGTCGAGTCCGAGCCGTGCCCTGCCCAGCCGAGCTCCTCGCCCCCGATCGCGGCGCCCGCGGTCGCGGTGGAGGTCCTGCGGGCCCGCGCCTACCTCTCGCGGGTCGCGGAGCCGCCTGCTGCGGCGCTGGGTGTCTTCGTCGCCCAGGTGGGGCCGGTCGAGGCGGCGGAGCGGGTGCGGCGCGGCGCGGTCCCCGACGCGGTGCGCGCCGCGACCGGTGCCCGCCGCACGGTCGACCGGATCGACGCCGACCTCGATGCCGCCGCCGCGCTCGGGGCGCGGCTCCTGGCTCCGGAGCACCCGGACTGGCCGCACTGGGCGTTCGCCGCCTTCGACAACGCAGGCGTCCGTGAGCTGGCGGCGCCGCTCGCGCTGTGGGTCCGTGGGCCCGCCTCGTTGCTCGAGGTCAGCGAGCGGGCGGTCGCGGTCGTCGGGGCCCGCGCGGCCACCGGCTACGGCGTGCACGTCGCCGGGGACCTCGCGGCGGGGCTGGCCGCGGCCGAGTACACCGTCGTCTCCGGGGCCGCGTTCGGGATCGACGCCGCAGCGCACCGCGGTGCGCTCGCGGCCCGGCGCCCGACGGTGGCGGTGATGGCCTGCGGGGTCGACCGCGCCTACCCGGCCGCCCACTCCGAGCTGCTCGCGCGCATCGCCGCGACGGGCCTCGTCGTCAGCGAGTACCCGCCGGGCGCGGTGCCTGCGCGGCACCGCTTCCTGGTCCGCAACCGGTTGCTGGCCGGGATCGGAGCCGGAACGCTCGTGGTCGAGGCGGGGGTGCGCAGCGGCGCCCAGCGCACGGCGGCCGATGCCCGCGCGCTCGGCCGCGTCGTCATGGCCGTGCCCGGGCCGGTGACCTCCGGGCTGTCCGCGGGCTGCCACGAGCTGCTCCGGCACGGCGCGACCCTCGTGACGCGGCCGGAGGAGGTCCTCGAGGCCGTCGGACGGCTCGGCATCGACCTGGCGGTCGACCGCCCGCGGCCGACCCGGGCCACCGACCATCTCGACAAGGCGCAGGCAGCCGTGCACGACGCCCTCCCGACCCGAGCCGCCCGCGATCCGCGCTGGCTCGCGATGGAGGCCGGTCTGCCGCTCGACGTCGTCCGCGCCGGGCTGATCGATCTCGAACGGCTGGGCCTCGCCGAGTACCGCGACGGGTTGTGGCAGCGTGCGACGCCGCGACGGTGAGGCCGGGTCCGACCGGGCTCGTGGGTCGCGGGCGGACCGACCCCGTCCGACCGGCTTCGCGGTCGCACGGCGACCGGTTCGGCCGTCGTGCGGGTCGTGCGCGGGGAACCCCGGGCGGCCGGTGCGGGGACTCAGGGCGTGCGCACCCGCATACCTCGCCCGGGTGGCGGCGGGCCTGAGCGTGGCGGCGTGCCGGCGGGGGCGGACACCTGGGCCGATCGTCCGACCGCGGCGCGCCGCGCTTGACCGACCGGGCGTCGTCCGATGACCGTGGACGGATGGGCGCGCAGCGAGCGGACCGCACGGAGCTCCCGCCGACGGTGGCCGGGCACCTCGACGCGTTCACGGCCCACCTGGACCGTGAACGCGGACGCTCGCCGCACACGGTTCGCGCCTACCGGTCCGACCTCGCCGGGCTCCTGGGACGGCTGCCCGGCGACGACCTCGCCGTACTCGACCTGGGCCTGCTGCGCTCCTGGCTCGCCGAGGCCCACGCCGCGGGCACGAGCCGGTCCACTCTCGCCCGGCGCGCGGCGGCCGCCCGCACGTTCACCGCGTGGGCCCACCGCACCGGGCTGCTCGACTCCGACCCGGGCGCCCGGCTCGACTCCCCGCGGCCGCAGCGACGGCTCCCGTCGGTGCTGCGCGCCGACCAGGCAGCCGACCTCATGGACGCGGCTGCCTCCGGCGCCGCGGAGCGTGATCCCGTCGCCCTGCGCGACCAGCTGCTCCTCGAGCTGTTGTACGCGACCGGGGTGCGGGTGGCCGAGGTGTGCGGCATCGACGTCGACGACGTCGACCAGAGCGCGCGCACCGTCCGTGTGCTGGGCAAGGGGAACCGCGAGCGAACCGTCGTCTACGGCGTACCGGCGGAGCGCGCGTTGCGGACGTGGCTCGCCGCCGGCAGACCCGCGCTGGCACGGCCCGGAGGTCCGCCGGCGCTCCTGCTCGGGGTCCGCGGCCGACGCCTCGACCCCCGGGTGGCGCGGTCGGTGGTGCACGCTGCGGTCGCCGCGGTACCCGGTGCGCCCGACATCGGCCCCCACGGGCTGCGGCACGCCGCCGCCACGCATCTCCTCGACGGCGGCGCCGACCTTCGTTACGTACAGGAACTGCTTGGTCACGCTACGCTGTCGACGACGCAGCTCTACACGCACGTCACGGTCGACAGGCTGAAGGTGGTCCATGGCCAGGCGCACCCCAGGGCATGAGCGGCCCCTGACAGAGGATCTCCAGTTCACAGCGCTGTCCGCCGCCGTTGTTGCGGCATTGGCCGGCCCGCCCGGAGACGTGTTCGCCCCGCCGGTGCCGACTCCTCCGCGCCGTGCGGCCCTGCAGTCGGTGACTGCGCAGCGTGACCAACCGCCGGTCGCGATCAGTGACACGCCGGGAGCGAACGACTCGGTGACGAACCTGTCGAAACCGTCCGAGACCGACACCGACCCGAACCTCGCCCTCGCGGTCGCGGCGCCCGCCGAGTGGCCCGCCGAGCTGCCTGCCGGCGCGCAGCCCGAGCGGTCCGAGGGAAGACCCGTCGAGCGGCCCCCTGTGCGGCCCGCCGGGTCGGCTGCCGCGCCGGTCGTCGAGCGGCCCATCGCGTCGGCCGTCGAGTTGCCCGTCGGGTGGGCGGTCGAGCCACACATCGAGCCGCCTGCACAGCCGCACCTCGACCCGTCCGCCGAGCTGTCCGCCGAGTTGTTCGCGGCGCGGCATGCCGGGCCGACTGTGGCCTCGGCCGTCGACACGCTCGCCGCGCTGTGGCTGGACCGCGGCGGGCCCCGCGACAGGACGGTCCGGGACCTCCTCGTCGCGCACTACGGGCCGCTGGTCCGCGCGGTCGCGGCGCGCATGGCCGTCGGCCTGCCCGCGAGCGTGGAGGTCTCCGACCTCGTCCAGGCCGGCGTCTTCGGACTGCTCGACGCCATCGCCCGCTTCGACCCGACCCGCGGGATTCGCTTCGAAACCTATGCAGCACAACGTATTCGGGGAGCGATGCTCGACGAGCTGCGCGCGCAGGACTGGGTGCCGCGGACCGTACGCAGTCGGATCCGCGAGATCGAGCGCACCCGCGAACAGCTCGAGCGCCGCCTCGGCCGCGCCCCGGATCGCCGCGAGATCGCCGCGGAGCTCGGCCTGCCGCTGCGCGAGCTCGTGCGCGCCGGACAGCACCGACGGTTGGTGAGCGTCGAGGCGCTGGCCGAGAGCGCGTCGTCGGTGGCGGAGAGCGTCGTCGACGAGTCGGCTCCGGACCCCGCGGAGGTGTTCGCGCTGCAGGAGACCCACCGCGAGCTCGCCGCCGCCGTCCGCCTGCTCGACGAGCGCGACCGCCTCGTCGTCCAGCTCTACTACGTCGAGAACCGGACCCTGGCCGAGATCGGCCGGCTGCTGGGCGTCACGGAGTCGCGGGTGTGTCAGCTGCACGCGCGCATGATCGTGCGCCTACGGGGCCGACTCGAGGAGCGCGCCGCGAGCTGAGCGCTCCTCAGGGCCGTTCCCCGTCGCCGGGATCGGGCAGCAGCCGGACCCGCCCGGGGCCGACGAGCACGAGCGGGTCGAGGTAGTCCGCATCCCCGCGGCGCACGCCCCAGTGCAGGCAGGCCGTCGCGGGACAGCCGGGATGGCCCGGTTCCAGCGTGCCGAGCACGGCCCCGCGCGAGACCACCGTGCCGACCGCGACCGTCGCGGTCACGGGCTCGTAGGTCGTGCGCAACCCGTCGGGGTGCAGGACCGAGACCACCCCGCGCCCGGTGAGCGGGCCCGCGAACGCGACCACGCCGTCGCGGGCCGCGCGCACCTCCTGGCCGGGCGCGCCCACGAGGTCGACGCCACGATGCCCGGGCGACCACGGGTTCGGCGGCGCCCGGAACCGCTGTCCGATACGCGGGACCGGCCGCAGCGGCCAGCCGTAGCGCGCCTGCCGCCCAGCAGTTGCCGACGGATCGTCCGGAGCCGCTGCCCCGGCCGGCGGCCGCGCCCCGCCCGACGCGTGTGGAGGACGCCCGCCCGGCACCGTCCCCGGCGGGTCCGCGGTCCGCCGCCGGGCGTCGAGGCCGACGGTGGTCGTGCCGGGGAGGTCGTGCACCGCCGGGACCGTCGCCGTCGGTACGGACACCGGGCTCCCGGCGACGAGGGTGGGGGAAGGCGGCGCGAGGACGGCCGGCAGCGCGGCACACCCGATCAGACATGCGGCGAGCCACGCGGCGAGCGGACGGTCGATCACGCGCCCAGCCTGCGGGAATCCGGCCCGCGGCGGGCGGCGCGACGGGGAAGTTGTGGATGCTCGCCCGCGTTGTGGACAACCGAGTGGCGCTGGACCGGTCCGGATGAGGCGCGATCGGGCCGCCGCGTACACTCGACCTGCACCTCAGAGCTGTCCGAGGTGACTTCGCGCGCTCGCGTACCTCGCTCGCCGGTGATCTCCGGCAGGCGTGGACGGCACCGGGCGGTCCCGCGAACCGACGGCCCTCCTCGCGGTGGGCCGTGCGGTGGACGGGTTTCCGGCGCCGGCGCGGCGCCAGGGCGGTCCCACCGACCGGTGGACCCGCGAAACCGCGAGCGCGGCACCTGCCGCGCCTGATCGAGAGGTGAACATCGGCGATGGCCGTCGTCACCATGAAGCAGCTGCTGGACTCCGGTGTGCACTTCGGGCACCAGACCCGCCGCTGGAACCCGAAGATGAAGCGCTACATCCTCACCGAGCGCAACGGCATCTACATCATCGACCTGCAGCAGACGCTGTCGTACATCGACCGCGCCTACGAGTTCGTCCGCGAGACCGTGGCGCACGGCGGCACGATCATGTTCGTCGGGACGAAGAAGCAGGCGCAGGAGGCCATCGCCGAGGAGGCGGGCCGCGTCAACATGCCGTACGTCAACCAGCGCTGGCTGGGCGGCATGCTCACCAACTTCCAGACCGTCCACAAGCGTCTCCAGCGGCTCAAGGAGCTGGAGTCGATGGAGCAGACGGGTGGCTTCGAGGGTCGCACCAAGAAGGAGATCCTCATGCTCACCCGTGAGAAGGACAAGCTGGAGAAGACCCTCGGCGGCATCCGCGACATGTCGAAGGTCCCCAGCGCGGTCTGGGTCGTCGACACCAAGAAGGAGCACATCGCCGTCGGTGAGGCCCGCAAGCTGGGCATCCCGGTCGTCTCCATCCTGGACACGAACTGCGACCCCGACGAGGTCGACTTCCCGATCCCGGGCAACGACGACGCGATCCGCTCCGCCGCGCTGCTCACCAAGGTGATCGCCCGCGCCGCGGCCGACGGCCTGATGGCCCGCTCGGCGCGCAGCGGTGGCCGCGACGGCGCCGAGGGCAAGCCCGAGGTCGGCAGCGACGAGCCGCTGCCCGAGTGGGAGCAGGACCTGCTGGCCAACGGCGGCGAGGTCGGTTCCGACGGTGCGAGCCTGTCGGCCGCCGGCGCCAACGCCGACGCCCCGAACGCCGCCGCCGCGGCTGCGCCGGCCTCCACCAGCAACGGGACCCAGTCCGCGAACTGATCCGTCGTACCGCGGGTGGGCCGGGTCCGGTCCACCCGCGGTCCGGTCCGTCCCGGACACGATCTTCACGAACCGACTAGAGGACGAAGAGACCACAGCGATGGCGAACTACACCGCCGCCGACGTCAAGCGGCTCCGTGAGCTCACCGGCTCCGGGATGATGGACTGCAAGAAGGCCCTCGACGAGTCCGACGGCGACCTGGACAAGGCCGTCGAGCTGCTGCGCATCAAGGGTGCGAAGGATGTGGGCAAGCGCGCCGAGCGCTCCACCTCCAACGGCCTGGTCGTCGCCCAGGGCGGCACGATGGTCGAGCTGGACTGCGAGACGGACTTCGTCGCCAAGAGCGACGACTTCATCACCCTCGCCGACAAGATCCTCGCCGTCGCGGTGGAGCAGAAGCCCGCCGACGTCGAGGCGCTGGCGAAGGCCCAGCTCGACGGCGGCACCGTGGCCGACGCGGTCCAGGCGCTGTCCGCCCGCATCGGCGAGAAGCTCGAGCTCAAGCGCTACATCCACATCGACGGACCGGTCGCGCTGTACCTGCACCGTCGTTCGTCGGACCTGCCGCCGGCCATCGGCGCGCTGGTGTCCTACGAGGCGGCCGACGCCGCCGCGGCCGACGAGACGGTCCGCGGCGTCGCGATGCACGTCGCCGCCGCCCGCCCGCGCTACACCACGCGCGAGGAGGTGCCCAGCGACGTCATCGACAACGAGAAGCGCATCGCCGAGGCCACCGCCCGCGAGGAGGGCAAGCCCGACCAGGTGCTGCCGCGGATCGTCGAGGGCCGGGTCAACGGCTTCTTCAAGGACGTCGTGCTGCTGGAGCAGCCGTCGGTCCAGGAGCCGAAGAAGAGCGTCAAGGCGCTCCTCGACGAGGCTGGTGTGACGGTCAAGGAGTTCGTCCGCTTCGAGGTCGGACAGGCCTGAGCCGGGCCCGACGAGCATGAGCGACCCAGTCGACGCCACCCCCCGCCCCGGATTCCGCCGCGTGCTGCTGAAGCTCGGCGGCGAGATGTTCGGCGGCGGGGGGCTCGGCGTCGACCCGACCGTCGTCCAGACCGTCGCGCGCCAGATCGCTGAGGTGGTCTCCAGCGGGGTCCAGGTCGCCGTGGTGATCGGCGGCGGGAACTTCTTCCGCGGGGCCGAGCTGCAGCAGGGCGGCATGGACCGCTCGCGCGCCGACTACATGGGCATGCTGGCGACCGTCATGAACTGCCTCGCGCTGCAGGACTTCCTGGAGCGCAGCCACGGCATCGACACCCGGGTGCAGACGGCCATCACCATGGGCCAGGTCGCGGAGGCCTACATCCCGCGCCGGGCGATGCGGCACCTGGAGAAGGGTCGCGTCGTGATCTTCGGCGCGGGCGTCGGCATGCCGTACTTCTCGACCGACACCGCCGGCGCCCAGCGCGCGCTCGAGATCGGGTGCGACGCGTTGCTGCTGGCCAAGGGAGTCGACGGCGTGTACACGGCCGACCCGAAGACCGATCCCGACGCCACGCTGTTCACCGAGATCACCCATCGCCAGGTGCTCGAACGGGGGCTGAAGGTGGCCGACGCGACCGCGTTCAGCCTGTGCATGGACAATCGCATGCCGATCATCGTGTTCAACCTGCTCACCGAAGGAAACATCGCACGGGCCGTGCGTGGTGAGAGGATCGGGACGCTGGTGACCACGCCGGAGAACGACCGGGCGAGCTGACCCGGTCGTCGCCGCCTGAACGCTGGGGAGCAGCCGTGATCGACGAGACACTCTTCGACGCCGAGGAGAAGATGGAGAAGGCCGTCTCCGTGGCCAAGGACGACCTGGCCAGTGTGCGGACCGGCCGGGCGACGCCGTCGATGTTCTCCCGGATCATGGTCGACTACTACGGCGCGATGACGCCGTTGAACCAGCTCGCGTCGGTCAGCGTGCCCGAGGCCCGGATGGCCGTCGTCAAGCCGTACGACGCCAGCCAGATCGGGGCACTCGAGAAGGCGATCCGCAACTCCGACCTGGGCGTCAACCCCACCAACGACGGCCAGATCATCCGTGTGGTGATCCCGCAGCTGTCGGAGGAGCGGCGCAAGGAGATGGTCAAGGTCGCGCGCGGCAAGGGCGAGGACGCGCGCGTGACCATCCGCAGCCTCCGTCGCAAGGCGATGGAGGAGCTGCACCGCATCGTCAAGGAGGGCGAGGCGGGCGAGGACGAGGTCGGTCGCGCGGAGAAGGAGCTGCAGGGCACGACCGACAAGTACGTCCACCAGGTCGACGAGCTGGTGAAGCACAAGGAAGCCGAGCTCCTCGAGGTCTGAGCAGATGTCCCGCCCCGCCCACGGTCGCGCCGCGTGAGCCTCTCGCATGAGTCCGCGTCAGCGACCCCTCCGGCTGCGCCGCCGGCGTCGCCGGAGACCGTCGTGTCGTCCGTCGTGAGCGCGGACGCGGCCGGCCGACCGGAGAAGCGGCAGTCACGGGCGGGGCGCAACCTGGTTGCCGCGATCGGGGTCGGGGTCGCCCTCGGGGTCCTGATCCTCGCGTCGCTCCTGCTGGAGCGGCACTTCTTCCTCGGGGTCATCGCCGTGGCCGTCGCGGTCGGGACGTGGGAGCTCGCGGGCGCGCTGCGCCGGGCCGCCGGGATCGCCGTCGCGCTGCCGGTGCTGCTCGTCGGCGGGCAGGCGATGATCTGGCTGAGCTGGCCGTTCGGCGTGCAGGGCGTCGTGGGCGCGTTCGCGCTCACCGCGCTCGGCTGCATGATCGCGCGGATGCGCCGGGGCGCCGAGGGCTTCCTGCGCGACGTGGGCGCGAGCCTGTTCGCGGCTGCCTACGTGCCGCTGTTCGCGTCCTTCGCGGTGCTGTTGGTGTTGCCGCAGGACGGCGTCGGCCGGGTGCTGACGTTCATGATCTGCGTCGTTGCCTCCGACGTCGGCGGCTATGCCGCGGGCGTGCTCGCCGGTCGCCATCCCATGGCGCCCACGATCAGTCCCAAGAAGTCGTGGGAAGGCTTCGCCGGGTCGGTCCTCGCGGGCGTCGTGGCCGGGTCGCTGTCGGTGGCGCTCCTGCTCGACGGGCCGTGGTGGATCGGGGCCATCGTCGGCGCCCTGCTCGTGGGCACGGCGACGTTGGGCGACCTGTGCGAGTCCCTGGTCAAGCGCGACCTCGGGATCAAGGACATGGGCACGCTCCTGCCCGGCCACGGCGGACTGATGGATCGGCTCGACTCGATGCTGCCCGCGGCGTTCGTCGCCTGGCTCGCGCTGAGCGTCCTGCTGCCGGTCGGCTGACGCATGGCGCGGCTCTACGCCGGCTTCGGCGGTCGGCTCAAGCCCGGCCCTGCCATCCCGAGCCCGAACATCTGGAACTGGCCGGAGGTCTACGAGCGAGAGAACGCCGCGCAGGACGTCGACGACGCCGTGTGGGCCGTCCTGCGGGAGCTCGCCGACTGGGCCGGCGCGGACGTGCTCGACGTCGGCTGCGGCGACGGGTTCCATCTCCCGCGCTTCGCCTCCGACGCGGCCTCGGTGGTCGGGGCCGAGCCACATCCGCCGCTGGTCGCGCGGGCCCGCGCCCGGGTCGCCGGACTCGACCGCGTGCGGGTCGTCGAGGCGGGGGCGGCGAATCTGCCGCTGTCGGACCGCTCCGTCGACGTCGTGCACGCGCGCACCGCCTACTTCTTCGGCCCGGGTTGCGAGGACGGGCTCGCCGAAGCCGATCGGGTGCTGCGCCCCGGCGGCGTGCTCGCGATCGTCGACCTCGACTTCACGGCCGCTCCCTATGGCGACTGGCTGCGCGCGGACCTGCCTCGCTACGACCCCGCGAAGGTCGAGCGCTGGTTCGACGAGCGCGGTTTCGTCATGCGTCGCGTGCCCACGACGTGGCGGTTCGACGACCGCGCGACCCTCGAGGCCGTCCTGCGCATCGAGTTCTCCCGCGAGGTGGCGGCACGCGCGATAGCCGCGACCCCCGGCCTGACGATCCCCGTCGGTTACCGCGTGCACGTGCGCCGGGCCCCGACGGGCCTGCTCGCCAGGCCCGGCCACGCTCGTCGCTAGGACTCGTCGCTAAGGACGCAGCCGGGCCACTCCGACGGACATTCACCGCAGCCGCGCGGCCACTCCCACGTTCAGCCCAGGACGATCTGACCGCCCTCGACCTTCACCTGCTCGGGCGTGAGGCCGCGCTGGGCCGGGCCGCGCTCGACGGACCCGTCGAGGCCGAAGGTGCTGCCGTGGCAGGGACATATGATCGACGCGCCCTGCACCTCGTTCACGGTGCAACCCTGGTGAGGGCACGTCGTCGAGAAGGCGGCGAACGTCCCCGCCGACGCCTGGGTGACGACGACCCCCTGGTCCTCGTAGATCTTCGCGCTGCCGACCGGCACGTCCGACGACGGACCGAGGGGACCGGTCGTCGGCGCCGGTCCCGACCCCTCGCCGGAACCGCTGCCGGGGTCGGAGCCGCCCGATCCGGTCGAGCATCCGGCGACGAGCAGCCCGGCACTCACCGCGACGGCTCCCGCACCGGCGACGATCGCCCGCCGGGAGTAGGTCGGGGTACCGGGCGCGGTGGCCGGGGGAGCGTCGTCGGTGGTGCTGGGTGCGGTACGCGACATCGAGGGGTCTCCCGGTGGTGGCGCGGGCGCCGTTCGGGGTGGCATCCCACGCAGGGCGGATCCGTTGCAACTTCAACCATGACAGGCCGGGTGTGGGGCTGCTGTGGGGTGGCGACCGCCCCCGACGCCTCCCGACCGGAAATGGCTACCGTGGGTTCATGACGCGCCCGATCAGGCTCCCCGACGGGGTGGCCGCTCCTCAGATCGAGACCGTCCTTGGTGTGCTGTGGTGGATCGCCGGTGCCCTCGCCCTCTCGGGCGGGTCCGGCACGGTCCTCATGGCCGCCGGGCTGGGCGTCGCCGGCGGGTTGTGGACGCTGGTGCGCCGCCGCCACGGCTCGGGGCTCTCGCTCGGACCTGCCCGGCGGGCGCGGCTCGTCCGGCAGGCCGTCGTCGCCGGTGCACTTGCGCTCGCCGCGCTCGTCGGCGTCGGCATGACGTCGTGGAGCGAGCTGGCCGTCCCCCTGGCGAGCGCGCTCGTGGCGATCGTGCTGTTTTCGCTCTCGACGATCATCGGCTCGCGCACGTTCGTGCTGGTCGGAGGGCTGGTGCTCGTGCTCTCGGCGGTGGGCGCCGTCGTCGCGCTCGGCACGATGGGGTCGACGGCGTCGCAGGGGCTCGTCGGGTTCGGCGGCGCACTCGTCTTCTGGGTCGCGGGGGCGCTCCGCGCCGGGCTCGTGTCGCCCGCGGTGCTGAGGTCCCTGCGCCTCCCACAGTTGTCGACGGTGCTGCGTCGCCGGACGGGCCGGGAGCCCGCGCCCGACGACGACCGCACCGGATATGCCCCCGCGGCGGCCCTGCGGCCGGCGCCGCCTGCCGCAGGCTCCGCGGCCGCGCGCCCCGCTGCCGGCGCCGCTTCCGTGGGCCCCGCAGTGGTGCACCGCCACGCTGGTCCCCTGCGGGTGCCGCCGGCGGCCGGACCCGCCCCGGCCCCGGCTGCCGCTGGACCGGCCCCGGCCCCGGCTGCTGCCGGCCCGGCGCCGGCGCCGCGACGGCCCGGCTCCCCGCCACCGGTATCGCAGCGCCGCGCCACACCCCGGCCCAGGCCGGTTCCGCCGTCCCGGGGCGGCCGGCCCCCGGTCCCGGCCCGCACGGCCGGCGACCCCTTCGGCCCGACGGTGCGTGCCCACGGCCCCGCCCGCGCGGACGGCCAGGGCCCGACCGAGCCCGTCCGCGCTCCGGGCGCCCCGCCCCGCTGAGTGGCCCGCGCCGGTTCCGGGCACGGGTGATGTCGGCAGAGATCGAGGTCGCACTCGTGCCGCTGCCGGGCACGGTCGCTCGACCGGCCCGACACCGCACGGTCACGTCCCGGATGCCGATGGTGCGCGCCGTGTCGGAGGTGTGATGGCGCGGGGCGGGGAGGCCGCCGCGCAGGGGCCGTGGTTGCCGGCTGATGACGAGTCTCGTCGACGACGCCCGGTGACCGCGACCGACCGGCTCCGCAGTCGCGCCGTCGAATCGCCGCCGAGTCCGGCGCTGCCCGGGTCGTCCCCGGAGCGGCCCGGTCGGCGGTGATGGTGGCTGCAGGGCCGCGACACGGGTTGATCGCCGAATGCGGGACGTGGGCGCCATGTGGTGCGGGCATATCCCGAGGTCGGCGATCAACCGGGCGGGCCTCGTGCTTGTGGTTCGGTTGGGACCGCAGTGCGGCGTCGGCGCGTCGGTCGGAGCGGGTGGCGACGGCGAGCCTGCGGCTCCGGTTGATCGCCGAACGTGGGACATCGACGCGAGGAGATGCGCTCATGTCCCGGGTTCGGTGATCAGGGCGGGGCAAGCGGATAGTCGGGCCGGGGCGTCGCGCTGGAGGTCCGGCCGGGTCGCTCGGCTCCGCACACCTGAGGGCGACGCGAGGTCCGACATGGGTTGATCACCAGTTGTGGGACATGGGCGCAAGGAGATGCGTCCATGTCCCGAGGACGCTGCTCATGGACGGATTCGGGGATCGTGCTGGGCGGGGCTCCGCTGATCAGGTCCGTCCCGGATTCTTCGCCAGGGTCCCCAGGGCGGCGCCTGCCCGCCGACGCCGCTGCGCCGCGCCCGGCGATGCCGCTGCGTTCGCCGATGCCGCTGCGTTCGCCGATGCCGCCGCGCCCGCCGCCACCGGACACCGCGCTGCCGGACGCCGCGCCGCTTGCCACCGCGCCACCCGACGCCGCGCCGCGCCGCGCCGCGCCGCGCCGTGCCGCTGGACGCCGCGCCGCGCCGTGCCGAGCCGCCCGACGCCGATGCCGC
>NZ_BPRG01000031.1:0-253 GCF_036984265.1 Pseudonocardia sp. D17
CGGTCAGACATCCCATGACGTAGTGGTGTCAAGCGGCAGCGGTGAAGCGGTGGGCCCAGGCGGTGGTCTCGTTGTAGGTGGTGCGGGTCTTCAGGCAGCCGTGCAGGATCCCGACGAGGCGGTTGCCGAGCTGGCGTAGGGCGGCGTGGTGGCCGACCTTGCGGCTTCGGAGTTCGTCGTAGTAGGCGCGGGCGCCGGGTGAGTTCGTCAGTGCGCAGAACGCCCACTGGTGCACTGCGTCGCCGAGGCGTTT
>NZ_BPRG01000032.1:0-1281 GCF_036984265.1 Pseudonocardia sp. D17
CTAATGGGTCCTGTCGGGCTTGGTTGTGCCAGGCTCGGCTCCGGTAGCGGCCAGTGGGTCAGCACTCCCGACCTCCGAGGGTCAAGCTCTACGGTCAGACCGTGCGCCCGCTGGTCGTGAGGGGTCTGGGACTGCTGATGGGATGACGTGCCCCCGGTGTGACGCGTCGGGTGAGCACTTGACCATTAGAGCGCAGTGGCCCCCTCCGCGCTGCCGTTATCGCTGGTAGAGCGGGCGGGAGGCCGGATGACGGTGTTCGTGGGTGATGACTGGGCCGAGGAGCACCACGACGTCGAGTTGCTCGACGACACCGGGAGGCGTCTGGGGCGGGCCCGGTTGCCCGAGGGTATGGGCGGGATGACGCGGCTGCACGAGATGCTCGCCGAGCACCTCGACGACACCGACGTCGACTCCGAGACCGGGATGCTCGCGGCCGGGGCGGTGGTGGTCGGGATCGAGACCGACCGAGGCCCGTGGGTCGCCGCGCTGGTCGCGGCGGGCTACGAGGTGTTCGCGATCAATCCGCTCTCGGCGGCCCGCTATCGGGAGCGGCACTCCACCTCGGGGGCGAAGTCCGACCCGGGCGACGCCCACGTGCTGGCCGAGATCGTGCGCCTGGACCGGGCCCATCACCGGCCGGTGGCCGGGGACTCCGCACAGGTCGAGGGCCTGAAGATGATCGCCCGCACGCACCAGAGCCTGGTCTGGGACCGCACTCGACACGCTCAGCGGCTGCGGCAGGCGTTGCGGGAGTACTTCCCCGCCGCGCTGGACGCGATCGCGGCGGGCCGGTTGGAGCTCGCCGACCCCGACGCCCTCGAACTGCTTGAGCGGGCCGGTGGCCCGGACCGGGCTGCCCGGCTGTCACGGTCGAAGATCGCAGCGATCTTGAAGAAGTCCCGACGCCGTGATGTCGATGCCCGCGCCGAGCAGATCCAGACCGCGCTGCGGGCCCCGGCACTGCGCCAACCTCCGGCGTTGGAGTCGGCCTACGCCGTGGTCGCGGGCACCCAGATCCGGCTGCTTCTAGGGATCATCGCCCAGCTCCCGGCGCTGGAGGAGGTGCTGGGCGAGGGTTTTGGCCGGCACCCGGACGCTGAGATCTACACCAGCCAACCCGGCCTCGGTGTGATCCTCGGGGCCCGGGTGCTCGCCGAGTTCGGAGACGACCCGCACCGCTACCGCGACGCCAAGTCCCGCAAGAACTACGCCGGAACCTCCCCGATCACCCGCGCCTCCGGGCGCCGCACCGTGGTGCTGGCACGCTACGCCCGCAACAAA
>NZ_BPRG01000033.1:0-116518 GCF_036984265.1 Pseudonocardia sp. D17
CTCCCCGATCACCCGCGCCTCCGGGCGCCGCACCGTGGTGCTGGCACGCTACGCCCGCAACAAAACGCCTCGGCGACGCAGTGCACCAGTGGGCGTTCTGCGCACTGACGAACTCACCCGGCGCCCGCGCCTACTACGACGAACTCCGAAGCCGCAAGGTCGGCCACCACGCCGCCCTACGCCAGCTCGGCAACCGCCTCGTCGGGATCCTGCACGGCTGCCTGAAGACCCGCACCACCTACAACGAGACCACCGCCTGGGCCCACCGCTTCACCGCTGCCGCTTGACACCACTACGTCATGGGATGTCTGACCGGGTTCGGACTTACTCGTCTAGCTCCTCGATCTCGGCGGTGCGGGCGAACCCGCCGCGCAGCAGGCCCGCGAGGAAGGCGACCGGCACCCCGGCCATGACGGCCATCTGCACCACGAACTGGGTGAACGGGTCGAGGCCGGTGAACCATGCGACGACGGCACTGCCCGTCAGCAGCAGGATGCTGAACACGCCGTAGCCGGACACCGCGGCAAGCACCCGTCGCTGGCGACGATCGGCGGCGCGCAGGCGTTGCACGAGCACGAGCGCGGTCAGGGCCACGACGAGGAACCCGGTGGCCGTGGTGACCCGCGCGAAGAGGGCGACGAGGTCGGGACGCTCCGCCACGACGAGCACCGGCGGGACACCCGGCAGGGGCCCGAACACGTAGGCGGGGATCGGCAGCACCAGCGTCACGACGTACCCGCCCACGGCCAGCAGCCGGGACCGCCGGTCGGGCAGGCGGCCCGACGGGAACGCGAGCAGCAGGTGCAGCAGCACCCCGATCGGCAGCTGGGCGAGCACGGTGCCCACGACCGCCAGCGTCGGGTTGGCGACGTTGCCGGCCGCCGACCCGAGCAGCGCCGCCCCGCACAGGCACAGCAGTGCCCCGAGCCGCCCCGACGGCCGTCGCCACCACGCGACGATGCCCGCGGCCACGTACCCGGCCCCGATGAGGGCGTAGGCGACGAGCGCGCCGACGGGCCCGGTCCCGTCGTGGACGAACAGCGCGATCTCGACGCCCGTCACCGCAGCTGTGGTCAGCCCGACCTGGAGCAGGGCAAGGCGCAGCGACGTCCGCAGGGGCGCCCGGCCCGCCGCGGGCGGGAACAGCGGTCGAGATCTTTTCACCGCGGTGGATCGTCGTCCACAAGTCGGAGCCGGTCCAGCGGGACGCCGCAGACCGCGTCGGACTCGCCGGGTGTGGACCTGGGTCCATGTCCCGGGCTGGGCCCAGGCCGATTCCCCCGACCGGCGAGCGGCGCACAGAATTCCCTCGTCCGCCGCCGTCACGGGGCCCCGACGTCGAACGGTATGCCGGAGGCAGTGATGAATGTGCCCGAGCTCGGTGTCCGACGTGGCCCGTGGGCCAGGCTCGGGCCGGTCGCGGTCGTCGCGGCGGTGCTGGCACTGACGGGATGCTCGTCGTCGCAGGCCGCGTCCGGCGCGCCGGCCACCTCGGTCGCGCCGCCGGCGGTCTCCGACGCGAACGCGGCGCTCGCCCCGCTCGCGATCTCCCCGCTGTCCGACATCGCCCCGGTGCTCGGCGCGGACAACCGCATCCACCTGGCCTACGAGCTGCAGATCATCAACCAGGGCCGGGCTCGGGCGGTTCTCACCGGTGTCGACACGCTCGACCCGTCCGGCGCGGTCATCACCTCGTTGAAGGGTGCGGACCTCGGCAAGGTGTTCCGGGCCGCCGGTGGCAGCGGCGGGGACGGCCTCGCCGGCGGTCAGGCGGGCGACCTGTTCCTCGACGCCACCCTGCCCGCGGGGTCCACGGTTCCGCGTTCGGTCCAGCACCGCTTCACGGTGACGTTGACCCCGCCCACCGACGCGGGCCCCTCCGGGGACGCCCCGCCGCCCGCGCCGCCGACCGACCTGACCTTCACCGGCGTCTCCGTGGACGTCTCCGACCAGCAGGCGGTCGAGGTCGCGCCGCCTCTGCAGGGCGGCGGCTGGGTCGCCGGTAACGGATGTTGCGACGCGATCACCGCGCACCGCGGCGCCACCCTCTCCGTCGACGGCACCATCCGCGTCGCGCAGCGTTTCGCCATCGACTTCGTCCAGATCGGACCCACCGGCACCCTCTATACCGGCGACCCGGCAAGCAACACGTCGTTCCCCTTCTTCGGCGTGCAGGTCCACTCGGCCGCGGACGGGACGGTCGTCCGGGTCCTGGACGGAAACCCCGAGCAGATCCCCGGGAAGCTGCCGGAGGGACAAACGCTGCAGAGCGCGGACGGCAACTACGTCGTCGTCGACATCGGCAACGGCCGGTACGCTTTCTACGCCCACCTGCAGCCCGGCTCGCTCAAGGTCAAGGTGGGCGATCGCGTCAAGACCGGGGACGTCCTCGGGTTGCTCGGCAACACCGGCAACACCGACGCCCCCCACCTGCATTTCCACATCATGGATGGGCCGTCGCCGCTCGAGTCGAACGGTCTGCCGTTCGTGCTCACCCGGTTCACCGGGACCGGCGTCGTCACCGACGAGAGCAAGATCATCGCGCCGTTTCCCGCCCAGGCGCCGGTCGTCCCGGTGGACACGTCCAGACTCGCGGGCGCCCACACCGGACAGCTCCCACTGAATCTCGAGGTCGTCGACCTCGGTTAGGCCGGGTCTACGCGGTCGAGTCCCGCCCGGCCGGTCGACGTCGATTCGGCATGATCCGGACCGGTGCACGGTCGAGGTGGTGCTGCAACCGAGCGGCCGCCCACGTGAGCCGGGCCGGGTCGTCGGCCGGCGCCACCGCGAGGATCACGAACTCAGCGGACGCGCGTGCGACGTTCGTGGACGTCGAGTCGGAGTACGAGCTGTGCGGGCAGGACGTCGAGCTGCCGCGCGTTGCGCGAACCGCCGAGGCCTACCCGTCCGCGACACCGTCCGAGAGCACTCGGCTCACTCTCCCAGGCCGTCAGGTCGGATCCGCAGGTAGCGCGGCGCGTAGGCCTCCGGGAGCACCGCGGCGTCGAGGCGGCGGCGTCCGATCTCCCAGCGCCGCAGCCCCTCGTCGGTGAGCTCGTACAGCCCGCCGCGGGGCTCCGGGGCGAACGGGGCCTGCCAGTGTCCGAGCGGGTACTCGGCGACCGGCCGCACCACGGCGGCGTCGGCCACGACCGCCAGCGCGATCCCGTCGCCGTGGAGCAGCACCCGGCTGCCGAGCGCACTCACGGAGGTGACCGGGAACGTCGTCGGGTGCGTACGCAGCGCCCGGCCCGCGCGCGCGACCGAGACCGACTTCGTGCCGACGGCGACCGTCGCGGCCGGCACCGGGACCAGCCAGCGCGCGGGTTCGGGCAGCACCGTCGGCCGGCCGAACGCCGGCTCCGCATCGAGGGTGACGGTCCGCAGCTCGCTCCCGGTGGCGACGACGAGACCGGCGGGCGACGCGGCGACCGCGCCGATCCGGGCACCCGGCTCGACCGAGGTGACGATCCGGTCCGGGCGGGCCGGATCGATCGCGACGAGCCGGTCGTCGAGCGCCGCCCAGACCAGCCCGCCCGCGGCGGCGAGGCCATGGACCGACCCCATCGCCTGCTCCGTGCCCGGCGCGAGCTCGTCCACGTCGAGGACGACCAGACCGCTGCGGGTTCCGACCCAGAGGCGCCCGGCGTGCTCGACCACGCATCGCGGGTTCGGCACCGGCGCCGAGGGTCCGGGCGCGACGACCGCATGGCGCACCTCGATCCGCGGCGACCGTCCCCCGTCGACACGCGGTGTGCACGCGCGGCGCCCGGTCGGGCCGGGGCCCACGTCGAACCGGCGTTCCGGTCCCTCGCCGAGATCACGGACGTGGACGCCGTCGTCGTGGTCGAGCAGCGTGACGACGGCGCCGTCGGCGGCACCGCGCACCCGGACGTCCGCGACCACGAGCGCCTCCGGAGGGCCGACGGGCTCGAAGTACCGTTCGAGATCGCACAGGTCGACGTCGGGTCTCGGCATGCAGACGGCGTCACGGCGCGGGTCGAAACCGGCCCGCATCCCGCCGCCGCGCGCCGGGATCTCGCGCGTGACGGGCCGCGGCTCGACCCGGCCCGTGACCTGCGCCCGCAACGGGTGCCCGCGCAACGCGCCGCCCAGCTCGACGACGATCGTCGCCCGGAAGACGTGGTCGGTCACCCGCGGCGGCGTCGTCAGGTCGCGCGGGGTCCAGCCCCGGGGCCGCGGCGGGTAGAACCGGATCTCCACGGTGCCGCTGTGGCGCGGCAGCACCACGTAGTTCCCCGACCACGAGGCGTCGAAGACGTAGCGCGACGCGGGGTCCGCCGGGTCGTGCTCCGCTCGGACCTGGCAGACGGCGACCGGCGCCTCGCCGGTGTTCTCCAGGACGAGACGACCGTCCGGCGCGTCGGGGCGGGACGGCGCCGGCGTCGTCTCGATCGGGAAGCAGTCGGACCCGAGCGTCGCGCGCCGCCCGTCGGCCGCGTTGCCGACGACGATGTCCAGCACGTCCGGATGCAGCTCGGCCGCAGCCCGCCCGCCGGCGACCAGCTGCAACGGGACGGTACGCAGCAGGCCGCGCGGGTCGGTCGACACGATGCGCAGGCCGCCGTGGGCCGGGGCACGGTCACCGACGTACCCGAGGATGAGCGTGGTCGACGAGTTCGGGGCCAGCTCGGCCGGGGTGTCGGCGAGCGACCGTCCGTCCGGTGCGGGATGGAGGGCGTCACGGTCGACGGTGAGGATGCGCAGCCCGCCGGCGCCCTCGACGACGGCACCGCACAGCCGGACGCCACCGGGACCGGCACGCAGCTCGACCCGCTGCAGCGAGAACGCCGGTGCGCGGTCGGTCCCGCACTGCGAGAACGCCTCCTCGTGGAACGTCCGGGTGGACTGGTCGACCTCCAGGCGGGGCGCGACGACCTCGGCCGGCACGTCGGCATCGCCGCTGATCCGCAACGTGCGGGCGCCGTGGATCAGCGACCGCGCCGTCAGGTGCCCGCCGCCGAGACCGAACGCGAGCCGGATCGGCGGGAACAGCTCGTCCGGGTCGGTCGCGGCGTCGAAGGCGGCGTCGGCGAGCTCGCGCCCGAAGTTCTCCACCCCGTAGTCCGACGACCATCCCGGCCGGTCGGCGCTCGCGTCGCCGCTGGCCAGCGGCGACCGGCGGACCCGCAGCATGCCCCGCTCGAACACGAACCGGTACCAGACGACCAGCTCGAAGTTGTGGCTCCCGTACCCCGGGACGGTGAAGTCGCCGGTGGCGAAGACGTAGATGCGCTCGCCCCACTCGACGCGGGGCGATCCGGCGTGCAGGGTCGCCCCCAGCTGCGCGGCCCGCGCGGCGAACCGTTCGCTCAGCCGTCGGGCGAGCACGGCGCCGTCCAGCGTCAACGACCAGTCGGCGTCGGCCAGCAGCGAGCGGTCGAAGCCGTCCCAGGCCGCCCGGTCCTCGGACACCCCGTCGAACCCGAGGCCGAGCGCGAGCGCGCGCCCGTCGTCGACGACCCGCGTCGCCAGCCCGTCGAGCTCGAGGTCGAACCAGTCGAGCAGCTCGCCCAGCCCGTCGGACGCGTCGGCGGTGAGCCGGCCGCCGAGCGCGGTGGCCGGCGGGACCGAGTCCTCCGACCGCCCCTCGGAGGTGTCGAGGCCGACCACCGCGCGGTCGGCCCCCGCCCGGGCCGCCCGCACCAGACGCACCCCCGTCGCACGCCGCGACACCGGCCCCGGGGTGCACAGCAGATCGGGCGAGGTACGCCACCGCCACAGCGCCATCTGCGCCACCACCGGAGCGGCGAGCTGCAGCAGTCCGGGACGTCCCGAGCCGACGACGGACATCGCGTGCCTCCTGAGGGCGGGCCGGGGACCCTAGCGCCGCCGGGCCCGGCCCCACCAGGGCCGCAGGGCTCCGACCGGCCGGAAGGCCCGGGTGCGCCGCCGCGGACCGCGGCGACCGGCGCGCCCCTGCCGCCTACGCCGCCGCGGCCGCCGTCGTCGGACTCGAGGAGGCCCACGACCTGCGCGCGATGCAGGCACTCGCCGAGATCAAGCAGGGCGACCCGGCGCGCGCGTTGCAGCCCCTCGACGGCCTGCAGCCGGTGTCGGTGCCCGGCCGGCTCGCGCAGGCCCTCGCCCTCAGCGGTGCCGCGGTGATGGGGTTCGCCGATCCCGCGCTGGGCACCGTCAAGGCCGCGGAGTGCCGCACGCTCGCCCTGGCCACGGGCGAGCGGTCGACGCTGGTGGTGGCGTCGTGGGCCCAGGCAGCCGCCGCACACGCACGCGACGACCTGCACGCAGCATCTGAGAGGACCTCCTGGACACGCACGCGCTGCGCGAACGTCGGGTTCCATCTGTTCGACCGCATCTACGGTGCGCGGATCGCCGCCGCGGGGGACCCGGCCGTCGCGCTGGCCCGGGTCGAGGAGGCCGAGCGCGCCGTGCGCGGCCCGCTGGAGACCTGCCCGGGCTGCCGGATCACCCTCGCGGTCCCCGCCGCGATCGCGTCGGCACGGGCCGGGGATCGCCGGCGCGCGAGCTGCTCGGGGTCGCGGGGTCGGGCGCGGCGATCGACGTCGAGGGGCTGACCGTCCTGCGGTTCGTCGGTGATCGGTGCGTCGAACGCTGGAACCGCCTCGACGACCTCACCCTCCTGAGCCAGATCGGAGCCCTCCCCGCGCCTGCAGGGGCCTGACCGGACCCGAGGACTTATTGTATCCATTTATCCTGTCGTAGGATCCAGTTCCTGGAGGCCATCGAGGGCAAGGAAGTCGCATGGACGAAGCCGGCTCCCCCGGATCGCTGCGAGAGCCGCGTGCTGCGGCCCTGACTCCGGACGTGCTCACCCAGCTCCACCAGACGATCTGGACCGAACGCGGGAACCGGGTCGGCCTCGACGTCACGGTGCCGCCGTGCCCCTACACCGTCGACGAGCTCGCCGCTCTCGACGGTGCGGGCCGCCGGGTCGGGTACCTCCCACCCGAGGTCGCCACCCGCTCGACCAGGCACGTGCTCGGCGCGATGTTCCCGGCGATGGACTGCTACAGCCTCCAGCCCGACAACGAGGTGGAGAACATCGTCAGTCGGCCGGGCTGGTTCGACTACGAGGCCGCGATCGACGCACCCTACGGCGACACGACGGAGGCCGAGCTCCTGCAGCGCGTCGCCGCCGACGGCCGCGAGCTGATCAGCCTGAACCAGTACATCGTCGCGGCGCAGGACAGCAGGCTGTTCACCGGGCACTACCTCGACGAGCGACGCACGTGGCCCCGCATCGGGATCCGGGTCACGGGCCGGATCGTCTGTGTGCGGTTCGACGGGGACGAGATGGCCGAGGGACTGGGCGACGAACCGCCGCAGCCGGGAGCCCTGCTGACCGCCTACGACCTCCACCACGACTTCCGGGCCCCCTACACCGGAGGGCGCTCGTTCGGGGTGGCCCGCAGTGAACGGGCCAGGACCCTACCGGCCGAGCCGCCTGCTCCGGCCCGGGGCGTGCACGTGTCCCAGCGGGGCGCGGTGGACCTGGACGCGGAGTGGCGGCGCCAGGTCGACCGGCTCGTCGCCGCCGGCGTCGCGGCCGAGCTGGGCCTGACCCCCGAGAGCTACGCCGCATCCCTGCCTCGTTTCACACCCCAGCCGGCGACCTACGCCGGACGGCTCGACGCACCGGTGCTCGTCGAGACCAGGATCGGGTGGCGGCGGCAGTTCGAGCTGTTCGGGATCCGGGTTTCCCCGATCCTCGCGGTCTTCCCGGCCCCCGTGCCCACCGGACCGGACTCGGCCCACCGCGACGCGCCGTACGCGGCGTGGTTCACCCGCTGGGGCCAGCGGTTCGACGACCCGACCTCGCCCGACGAGGCCCGAGCGGACCTGCGGGCCGACGAGGTGGGGGCGAACCTCGTGGAGGGCGGTGCCGTCGCGCACGCCTTCCCCGAGCTCGTCGAGGCGGCACGGTTCTTCGACTTCGTCGGCGAGGTGCTCCCGGCGGGCGAGACCGATGGACCGTTGTCGTTCGAGCCTATCGACCGCACACCGGGAATCTGCCGGTGGCGCGGCGTTCCGGAGTTCGGCTGCAACCTCTATCCCCTGGCGTTCAGCGTCTTCCGGCCGCTCGTCCGCGGCAGGGAGATCACGACGACCTGAGCCCCGGAACATGGCCCCGGCCGCGCGCCCCGCAGACGCCGCGCGGCCGGGTTGCCGACCGGGCGCGGCCACCTCCGGTCAGCGAACGGTCGCGGACTCTACGCCGCGCTCGACCCAGCGCAGGGCCTCGTCGAGGTGGTCGATCACGAGGTTTCCCGGTTGCCCGCCGCCGAGCGGATCTCGGCGGCCTCGGCGAGATGGGCGTGCGGCTCCAGTGCCTGTTCGGGCGGTACGAGCAGGCGGGCGCCTGGAGGATCGACATCGACGCGGCCGTGGCCCGGTCACCCCACACGGCGTCCACGAAGCGGGCGTCCGGCTCGCCGTCCCCGACTCTCCCGTCGGCCCGCGACGAGGCTCGTGCGTGAGCGCACGACCGGACGCAATACTCGCGCAGTTGGAGCGAAGTTGGAAACGGCGCCGTCATGGTGTCGGTGTCCACGACCCCGGGCGGCCGACCGCTGCCCGGCCGTCAGCGGCCACCACGGAACCAGGAGACCGACGTGCTCGTCCACGAGACCGCCTACGAGGCCACCGTCGCCGAGACCGCCCTCGGCCCGATCGAGTTCGCCGTCGTCGGCACCGGAGCCCCGGTGCTCGTCGTCCACGGCACCCCGGGCGGCATCGACGCCGCCGAGCTGATGGCCCGGATCCTGCCTCGCGACGGGGTCTCCGCCATCCTGCTCTCGCGCCCCGGGTACCTCGGCACCCCGCTCGACGGCCGCACGACCGTCGACGCACAGGCCGACCTCATGGCCGCACTGCTCGACCACCTGGGCATCGCCCGCGCGGGGGTCTACACCTGGTCCGGCGGCGGCCCCGCCGGCTACCGGTTCGCCGTCCGCCATCCCGACCGGGTGACCGCACTCGTCGCCAACGCCGCCTGCAGCCAGGCCTACCGGCTGCCCGAACAGGATCTCGCCACGCGGCTGATGTTCACCACCGCCCCCGGGCAGTGGCTGCTGCGGGTGCTCGCCGCCCACGGCGGCAGGCAGTACACCCAGGGCGTGATCGCCGACGAGGGCGACCTCACGCCCGACCAGGTCGCCCAGCGCGTCGACGAGATCCTCGCCGACCCCGCCAAGCAGCGCTTCGTCACCGACCTCGGCCCCACCGCCCTGCCCGACGGCAGGCGCCGTGCCGGTTACCGCAACGACCTCGACCGGTTCGCCGAGATCACCACCCTCGAGCTCGAGAAGATCACCGTCCCCACCCTCGTCGTGCAGGGCACCGCCGACGCCGACCTGCCGCCGGAGCACAGCTGGTACGCCGCCCGGACCATCCCGGGCGCCGAGCTGCTCAGCCTCGACACCGGCACCCATCTCGCCCTCTACACCCACCCCGACGCGGCCGCGGCGCAGACCCACGTCGTCGAGTTCCTGCTGGCGGGCGCCGAACGCTGATCCCTCACCCGACGCGCGGCCGGCGGACGGCCACGACCAGCAGCGGTGCCGCCACCAATGCCAGCAGCACGGGGACCAGCGCGGTCCAGCCGACGCCCGCGAACGGCAGGACGCCGAGCAGGGCGAGCCCGATGCGCGGGCCGCGCGGAAGCCGCCGCAACCAGGTCGCCGCGAGCAGGGCGAGCCCACCCAGCGCGCCGACGATCATCGGCACCGGCGCAGCGCCCGCCGCCATCAGCAGCTCCGTGGCGGCGAGCACCGTCAGCAGCACGCGGACCGGCTCGGCCCGCAGCACCCGCAGCGCGTCGCGCCCGCCGTCGGCGGCGGCGAATCCCGTCGCGACGATCAGCACCGCGGCCGGCAGCCAGGCCAGCCGACCCACCGTCGAGAGGCTCAGCAGGCCGGGCCCGACCAGGCCGAGCGCCCACAGCGCCGAGCCGGTCCGCAGGCACCGCGCGGAGACGAGGGCGATCACGCCGAGTCCCACCGTCAGCGCGACGGGCGCGAGCTTGTCCCCGGTCCAGTCCGGGATCACCGTGCCGAGGGTCGCCTGCACGATCCCCGCCGCCACGAGAAGCCCGCCGCCGGCGAGGCCGAGCCCGGCCGCGACGCGGCGCCTCACGACGTCACCGCGGCGACCATCGCCACGGAACGGCGCGGCGTCGGCCGACCGTCGCGGACGGGACGCCCGACGCGGAAGGTGAGCAGCGGGTGGCCGCCGGCCGGCAGGAGAGCGGCGAACCGCGGACCGAAGGTCGGCGTCGCGCCGGTGGCGGCCTCGCGGTCGATCCGCTCGGTGACCTGGTTCATGTGGTGCAGGCCGATCCCGGCCAGGGTGGCGCGGAGGTGCACGCGCTGCAGGAGCCGGCCCGCGTCGAGGCGGATGCGGCGGTCGTCCGGGTCGGCGACGGTGATCACGCCGTACGCGGCGGCGGTCGCGGTGTGGACGTCGCGCGTCCGGTCGATCCAGAACCGGTCGCCCGCGGTCCGCGACGACGCCGGCAGGAGCTTCGCGACGCCGAGCTCCACGGGGCTCAGACCCTGGCCGTCGAGGACGAGGCCGTCCCGATGGCGTTGGACCTCGTCGTTCGTCGCGCGGAACCAGGCGAAGTTGTCGATCGACTGCTGCTCGTCCCTGCACAGGGCCTCGGCCGCGTCGACGAGGAGCGTCCCGAGCGCCGCGCGCGGCTGCGGGTCGGTGATCCAGTGGAGCGCGAGACCGGGCGGGGGCGGCACCGCGAGCGCCGACACGTCGACGGGCCCTGTCAGGAACGGGCCGCGGTTGGTGTGCCGGCGGTCGATCACGTCGTGCAGCGGGTCCGTCCGCGGCGCGGCGGCGACGAGCGCCACGTGCGCGACCCGCGCGCCGCCGGCGCCGTCGGGCAGCAGCTCGACCGACGGTGCGAGGCCGCGTGGCCCGCAGCCGATCACCAGGTTCTCCACCGCGCAGCCGAGGCCGACGTCGCGCTCCCGCGAGTAGGGGTCGACCGTCCCCGTGGTGCGCGCCGGGTCGGCGAACACGTCGATGCCGGCCGGGCCGATCTCGAACGACCACGGCTGGGTGTTGTGCGGGCTCGCGGCGAGGACCGCTGCGGCGACCGCGCCGAGCGGCCCGGGCACCGAGCGCCAGTCCCGCCACGGCGCGAACGCCGGCCCGCCGCCGGGGTCGAGCACCGCGCTGTCGTAGACGCGGTAGCCGAGCAGACCGGTGCCCGCCACGGCGACCGTCGCCGCGCCGAGACCGACGCCACGCAGCAGGGATCGGCGCGAGAACGCGTGCGCGGGCGGCTGCGGCGGCGCCGACGCGGGGACGGTCGGCGACGTCGGAGCACCCGGCGAGGTCGATGAAGGCGGCGTCACGTCAGCGCTCCTGCCGTCGGTGGAGAACGCCGAGTCAACCGACGGCCCGGGTAGCGCCGCACCACCCCGGGCCCGTGCCCACCCGGGGTGGGTCCTTCCGGGTGAAGCGGACGGCGGGCACACTTCGTACGGCCCCGGCGCACGGGACGGGAGGGACATGACCGCCGTCGGACCTGCCCGGCCGCTGCTCACCGTGAAGCACGCGGTCCCCCCGGCACGCCCCACGGCGGTGCACCGCGCCCGGCTGACCGACGCGCTGGACGCGAGTACGAGCCGGCTCGCCACGGTCGTCGCCCCGGCGGGGTGGGGCAAGACGAGCCTGCTCGTCGCATGGGCGCGCGCCCGGTCCACCCCGGTCGCCTGGGTCTCGCTCGACGAGAGCGACGACGATCCGGTCCGGTTCTGGAGCTACGTGCTCGTCGCACTGGGCGTGACCGACGCGGAGATCGGCCGCGAGCCCTTGGACGAGCTCTTGCACGGGGCGCCGGACGTCGCGCTGGCGCTGCTGGTCAACGAACTGGCGGCGAGCACCCGCGAGCACGTGCTGGTAGTCGACGACTACCACGTGCTGACCGATCTCCGGATTCACGAGGGCGTCGAGTTCCTGGTGACGCACCTGCCCCCGCGGACCCGGGTCGTCATGGCGAGCCGGACGGACCCGCCGCTACCGCTCGCGCGGCTGCGCGCCCGGGGGCGAGCTCACCGAGCTGCGCGCGGCCGACCTGCGTTTCACCCTCGACGAGGCGACCGCCCTGGTCGAGGGGGTCTGCGGGGCGCCGCTCGACGGGACGGTCGCGGCGACCGCGTGGGGACGGACCGAGGGCTGGGCCGCGGGCCTGCAACTGACCGCTCTGGCGCTGCGCGGCGGGGGCACCGCACCGGCGCGCGGCGGCGACCACCTGCTGGACTACTTCGCCACGGAGGTGCTGCCGACCCTGGTCGTAGGGGTTCAGAACCTGCCCGTGATCGGCGTTGTGGCCGGTGACGCCGTAGGACATCTCGACGAGGTTGTTCTTGCCGAACACGATCGCGCCCGCGCCCTCGATGGCCGTGACGATCTCGGCGTCGGTGCTGGGGGTGAAGCCCGTGAGTGAGCCGAGGCCGAGGGATGTCGGCAGGTCCCGGGTCTGGTAGCTGTCCTTGACGCCCAGCGGGACTCCGAGCAGAGGTGCGGTTGCTCCTGCCGCGCGCGCCTCGTCGGCGGCGGAAGCGGCACCGAGTACCGCCGACTCGTCGATGGTGATGAAGGCATGGATCTCGGACTGGGCGCGTGCCTGGTCGAGGAGGGCGGAGGCGTACGACTCCGCGGTGACGTCACCGCGGCGGATCGCAGCGGCCGCGGCCGCGACGCCGAGCTCGGTCAGCTGCGAGTTTCCGCTGCTCTCGGCGGACGAGGGGTTGGTGCGGGTCATCGGCCTACTCCGTCCGTGACATGGATGTCGGGGAACGTGACCGACCGTCGCTCAAGTAAGGCGATCACTGTACTTGGAGCGTATCGGGAGCTGGCCCCTAAGTACAGCGATCGCTATACTTAGGCGATGAGCACCACACCGGAGGCCGGGCCCACGAAGCGAGGTGGGCGCGGGGCGCGGGAACGGATCCTGAAGGCCAGTGTCGAGCTCTTCGCCCGCGACGGCATTCATGCGACAGGGATCGCGAAGGTGACCGAGGTCGCGCACGTCTCCACGCGCACCCTTTACCAGCACTTCCCGAGCAAGGAAGCTCTCGTCAGCGCCTATCTGGAACGACTCGAGTCCGATCCGAACGGGCCTGCCGAGATCGAGACCGTCCTCACGCGAGACGACCTCGAGCCACGCGACCGTCTGATCGCGCTGTTCGCCACGCCCGCGGGAGATGCTCTGGCCGGGCCGGTGCTACGCGGGTGCCCGTTCCACAACACAGCGGTCGAGGCGGCGGGCGGCATGGCGGACGCTGCCGCCTTCGTCGAGCGTCACAAGCGAGAACTGATTGCGAATCTCATCGCCACCGCGGACGCCGCCGGAGCCGAGAATCCCGAGGCCCTCGGACGCCAACTCGCTGTCCTCTTCGAGGGCGCGCGCGCCCTCGCCACGTCCGTCAACGACGCGCACCCGTTCGAGGACGCCCGCGAACTCGCGGTGAGACTGATCGACGACGCCGTCGGCGGGATGTCTTCCGGCTGACCGTCGTCTCCGCGCGTCACTCGACGGCGACGCCGTGGGCGACCAACATCGTCCTGCCGACCTCCCGAGCCGCCCGGGCGGCTCCCCGGTCGCCCTCGTGGGCCGCCATGATCGAGCCCTTCATCAGGATGTGCCACTGGCGGGCGAAGGTGTCCGGGTCGTCGATACCCGCCGCCGCCGCGAGCTCACGCAGGTACGCGCGGATCCGGGCGAGATGGTGGACGCTCGCCTGGTGGACGGGGTCGCGGGGATCGTGCACCTCGATCATGGTGGTGAGGAAGGAACACCCCTCGAAGTCGTCGCGGCCGAACCACTCGTCGAAGAGGTCGAAGATCGCGAGGAGACGACCGCCCGGCAGCTCGGTCCGTGACCGGGTCGTCGCCTGCAGCCAGCTCTCGGTCCAGATCTCCTCACGGCGCCGGAGGAAGTCGAGGATCAGCTCCTCCTTCGAGGCGAAGTTGCGGTACAGCGTCATCTTCGCCGCCCCGGCGTGCTCGACGACCGTGTCGACGCCGACCGCGCGGACACCGTGGCGCGTGAACAGCTCGTACGCAGCCTCACGGATCCGCTCGGTGCCGTTGCGGCCACGGTCGTCTCGTGCCGTCATGCGACCTACCCCCAGCGCAGAGCTTCCACGTGCAGCGTAGGGCGTCCCGGCGCGATGCGGCGGCTCGTCCGCGAACACGGTCGCACCGGCACCGCCCGAGCGGCCCGAGCGGACTCAGGCGATGTCGCGCCGCGTCAGGATCAGGAACCCGACGGCCAGCGGCCCGACGACCCACGCGAGCAGGGTGACGACCGGCCCGGCGGACGGTGTCGTGGTCGCCAGCAGGATGACCGCCTGCCGCGGGTCCACGGCCTCGACCGCCGCGGGCCAGACGCCGTGCAGCAGCGGCGGGGTGAGGAACAGGACGAGGTAGCTGCCCGTCAGCGCCGCGGGCGTGTGTGCGATCGCGGCACCGATCCCGACCCCGGTCACGGCGAACGCCGCGCCGCCGAGGGTCGCCACCGCCGCGACCACCGCGGTCGGCCCGAGCGGGACCGGGACGCCGAGGACGGCGAGGATCGCGGCCGAGGTGACGACGCCCGTGGCGGTCGCGTACGCGCCGAGCTGGGCGAGCGCGAGCGTCTTCGCCGCGAGGACCCGTCCCCGCCGCGGCACGGCGAGGTAGGTGCCCAGCGCCGTCCGGTGCGTGGTCTCGCCCGCGCTGCTCAGCACCCCGAGCGACAGCACGAGCAGGGCGGTCAACGCGCCGAGCTCGGCGAGGAGCCGGGGCGGGTCGGAGACGTCCCCGCCGGTCAGGACGAGGACGGGCACCCAGTGCGGGGCCAGGAGCGCCGTCGCGGCGAGAACGGCCTGTCCGGAGCGGGTCGACAGGGACTTGCCCAGCTCCACCCGGACGAGCCGGCCGAGACCGGGGGCGGAGCCGGCGAGGCGGGCATCGGGGCGGGCGAGGGTCTGCAGGGCCATCAGGTCCTCCGTGTCGGACAGGTGATCAGGCGGTGAGCTGGAAGAACAGGTCTTCGAGGTCGCGGCCGACGGGCCGCAGGTCGACGAGTGCGTGCCCGCAGCGGGCCGCGACGGCGCCGACCTCGGCGGGGGTGCCGCCGACCGTGAGCCGGTCGCCGTCGCGTTCGACGGGATGGCCGGCCCGCCGCAGGTCCGTGGCCAGGGCGGCGGGATCGACGGCGCGGACGACGGTCACGTCCGCGGCGAGCAGCTCGTCGATGGGTGCGTCGGCGACCAGCCGCCCGCCCCCGATGACGACGAGGTGGTCGACCGTGTGCTCGACCTCGGCGAGCAGGTGGCTCGACAGCAGGACGGTGCCGCCGCGGTCGGCGTGGCCGCGCAGCAACCCGCGCAGCCAGCGGATGCCCTCGGGGTCGAGCCCGTTCGCGGGCTCGTCGAAGATCAGCACCGGCGGGTCGGCGAGGAGGGCGGCGGCGATCCCGAGCCGCTGACGCATGCCGAGGGAGTAGCCGCCGATCCGGCGGCCGGCGGCTCCGGTCAGCCCGACCACGTCGAGCAGCTCGTCGACCCGCCCGCGCGGCACCCCGATCACCTCGGCCAGCAGCCGCAGGTGGCCGCGGCCGGTGCGTCCGGGATGGACCGCCGAGGCGTCGAGCAGGGCGCCGACCACGGCGGCCGGGTTCGGCAGCTGCCGGACGGTCCGGCCGTCGATCGACGCCGTCCCCGCGCTCGGCGCGGCCAGACCCGCGAGGATTCGCAAGGTCGTGCTCTTGCCGGCACCGTTCGGGCCGAGGAACCCCGTGACGGTGCCCGGCTCGCAACGGAAGGTGACGTCGTCGACGACGGTGCGGTCGTCGTACCTCTTGGTGAGTCCCTGCACGGTGATCATCGGTGCTCCTCGGCGGTTACGGTGAACGGGGCGGTGAGGACGCGGCCGTCCGCGACGCGGACCTGGACCCACATCCGGTAGGTGCCCGGGGCGGGCAGGCGGGGGTGGAAGCCGAGCTCCGGCCCGTAGCGGGTCCCCGGGGTGGCGAGGACGGGATCCCCGTCGGCGTCGATCACCTCGGCGTGGCCGTGCGCGAAGCCGCGGCCGTCGGCCCGCAGCGTGACGACGTGCGCGGGCGCCGCCAGGTAGGGCTGCAGGTCGTCGAGCGGCCGGCCGGTGGCGGCGTCGGCGAGGGTCACGGTGAGGTCGCTCGCCTCGCCGGCGACGACGTCCCCGCGCAGACCGACGCGGACCCCGTCGACGACGGTCTCACGCGGCCCCGGGAGCACCCGCTCCTGCTCGACCGGGTCCCCGGCGACGTCCACCTCGGACCGGGCCAGGACCGACGCCAGCTCGCCCTGCCTGCGGAACTCGGCGTGCAGCGCGTAGCTGCCGCCGGTCGGGAACACGACGTCGACGGCCAGCTCGCCGGGCACCCCGGTCGGCACGGGATGGACGTGCGCGAAGGTGCCCAGGTCGGAGCGGGTGACGATGAGGTGCGTCCAGGCCTCGTGGCTCAGCGCGATGTCGTCGACCGGCGCCCCGTCCGCCGTGACCCGCACGGTCACCCGCGTGGGGACGCCCGCCCGGGCCCCGGGCGCGCTGATGTCCACGTCGAGCCCGGCGCGGTGCGCGTCGACCGGTTCGACGTCGGCCGCCATCATCACGCTCATGTCGGTGCGCATCGGCATGCCGACCGCCTGGCTCCAGGCCAGGGTGCCGTTCATGCCGCGGCGGGCGGCGTCGGTCCGGGAGAGTGCCGTGAGCCCCGCGCCGACCAGCAGCGCCACGGCGGCGACGGCGGCGAAGTGGCTCCACCGGCCGGTCCGTTCCCGCAGCGACGGCCGCAGGATCTCCTGTGCCGACCCGGGCCGGCGGAACCCGCGCAACCGCAGGGCGTTGGTGACGACGCTGACCGAGCTCATCGCCATGGCCGCGGCCGCGAGTACCGGGTCGAGCAGCAGCCCGTCCGCCCAGTACAGCGCGCCGGCCGCCACCGGGATCAGCGCCACGTTGTAGAGGAACGCCCAGGTCAGGCCCTGCCGGATGGTGGCGACGGTGCGCCGCGACAGGGCGATCGCCGAGACCAGCCCGCGCAGGTCCCCGCCGACCAGCGTCACGTCGGAGGCCGCGAGCGCGACGTCGCTGCCCGTGCCGATCGCGACACCGAGGTCGGCGGTGGCCAGCGCGGGGGCGTCGTTGACACCGTCCCCGACCATCGCGACGACGCGCCCCTGCGCCTGCAACGCCGCGATCCGGTCCGCCTTCTGGGCGGGCAGCACCTCGGCGACCACACGGTCGATGCCGACCTCGCGGGCGACCGCCTGCGCGACCGCGGCGGAGTCGCCGGTCAGCATGACGACCTGCAGACCGAGGGCCCGCAGTTGCGCGACGGCCTCGGCCGCGCCGCGCCGCACGGCGTCCGCGACGACGATCGTGCCGGCGGCCCGCCCGTCGACCGTGACGTGCAGCGCGGTCCCCTCGGTCTGCTCGGCCGGCACCCCGACCCAGCGGGCCGTGCCGATCCGGACGTGCCGGCCGTCGACCGTCCCCGACACCCCGCAGCCGGGGACGGCCTCGAACCCGACGACCGGCCGGACGGGCCCGTCGTGTGCGGCGACGACCGCCGCGGCGAGCGGGTGCTCGCTACCGGTCTCGACGGCCGCGGCCAGCGCGAGCAGCTCGTCGGCGGTCCTGCCGACGGGCCGCACCTCGGTCACGACCGGCCTGCCCTCGGTGATCGTCCCGGTCTTGTCGAGCACGACCGTGTCGACCCGGGTCGCGGTCTCCAGCGCCTCGGCGCCCGAGACCAGGATGCCCAGCTCCGCCGCCCGGCCCGCGGCGACCATGACCGCCATCGGAGTGGCCAGCCCGAGCGCACACGGACACGCGATGATCAGCACGGCGATCCCGGTGCCGATGGCGAGGGTCAACGGGCCCGTCAGCGCCCACACCGTGAAGGTCGCGGCCGCGGCCAGCAGCACCGTCGGGACGAACCACGTCGCCACCCGGTCGACGAGCCGTTGAACCGGCGCCGACGAGCCCTGCGCGTCCTCGACCAGGCGCACGATCTGGGCGAGCGTGGAGTCGGACCCGACCGCGGTGGCCCGGACGAGCAGCGTCCCGGTGCCGTTGAGGGTCGAGCCGATGACCTGGTCGCCCTCGGCCTTCGGGACAGGCCTGCTCTCCCCGGTGAGCATGCTCTCGTCGACGCTCGACCCGCCCTCGACGACCACGCCGTCGACCGGCACCCGGTCCCCCGGCCGGACCCGGACGACGTCGCCGCGGACCACGTCGGCGACCGGGGCCTCGAACTCGCGGCCGTCCCTGACGACCCGAGCCGTCGGCGGAGCGAGCCGGGTCAGTGCCGCGACGGCGGCGACGGTCCGGCCCTTGGCGCGGGCCTCCAGCCACCGGCCGAGCAGCACGAGGGCCACGACCACGAGCGAGGTCTCGAAGTACACGTGCAGCGGGAGGCCCCACCGCTCGGCCTGGCCGGGCCACAGCGTCACGAAGGCGCTGTAGCCGTACGCGATCAGGGTGCCCAGCGCGACGAGCGTGTCCATCGTGACGGTGCGGTGGCGGGCCGCGGCGACCGCGGCGCGGTAGATCGGCCGTCCCACCCAGAACTGCACCACCGTCGCGACCGCGAGCAGGGCCGGCATCAGCGGGTCCATCGCGTCGACGGACAGCGGAACGTACATCAGGACCATCAGCGCGAGCCCGGCGGTCAGGGCGACCACCCAGGGCAGGGCGGGCTCGGGCCCGTCCGGCTCGGTCTGCGCGGGCCGCGGATCGGCGACCGCGACGCCGTACCCCGCCCGCTCCACCGACGCGACCAGCGCGGCCGGGTCGACGGCGGTGTGCTCGACGGTCGCGGTGCCGGTGGCCAGGTTCACCCGCGCGTCGGCCACCCCGTCCACCCGGCGCAACGCCTTCTCGACCCGCCCGACGCAGGACGCGCAGGTCATGCCGGTGACGCGGAGCGTCTCGACGGTGAGGGTCGGCGCGCTCACCGGGGGACCCCCGTCCGGGCGTCGCGGGCGGCGATCCGCTCGGCGAGGTGCGCGGCGTCGGCGCCGACGAACCCGAGCAGCGCCGAGCCGCGGCTGTGCAACCACGGCAGCCCCAGCACGTACAGCCCCGGGACCGCGGTCTCGCCCCGCCGCCGGTGCTCGAGCGCGCCGGGGATCGTGATCCACGAGTCGTCGCGCCGGTAGCCGGTCGCCCACACGACGGTGTCGACCTCGAGCACGGTGTCGTCGACGGTGACCGCGGTCCCGGCCGCGCCGGTGACCCGCCCGCGCAGTGTCACCCCGGCCTCCCGGAGCCGGGCGTCGGACGTGCCCACGACGAGCTCGCCGCGGGCCCGCATCCGGCGGCCGAGTACGGAGTCGCCGGACGCCGTGACCAGCCCGGACCGGGTGAGCCACCAGAACAGGTCGCGGCCGAGCACGGTCTGCGGGACCACCGCGGCGCGGCTCCCGACGGCCAGGTCCACCCGCCGGGTACGGGCCAGCTCCAGCGCGATCTGACGGCCGGAGTTGCCGCCGCCGACCACGAGCACCGGGCCGTCCCGGAGATCGTCGGGACGGCGGTACTCCGCGCTGTGCAGCTGCGCGACCCGAGGTGACAGGCCCTCGGCGAGGGCGGGGACCCACGGTGTCTGGAACGGGCCGGTCGCGACGACGACCTGGCGGGCGAGAATCGTCTCGCCCGCGCCGTCGAGCGCGAACCCGGCCGCGTCGCGGCGCAGCTCGGTGACCCGGTGCCCGGAGCGGACCGGCAGGTCGAACGTGGCCGCGTAGCTCCGCAGGTAGGCGGCGACCTCGTCCTTCGTCGGGTGCCGGTCGGGGTCGCCGGGGAACGGCATCCCGGGCAGCCCGTCGTAGCGGGCCGGGGTGAACAGGCGCAGCGAGTCCCACCGCGCCGCCCAGCTCCCCCCGGGCTCGCCCGCGTCGAGGACGGTGCAGTTCAGGCCCCGGCGGCGCAGGTGCCAGGCCATCGCGAGGCCGGCCTGCCCACCGCCGACGACGGCGACGTCCAGCGGGTTCACCGGGCCACCTCGTGTCCTGCCTCGTAGACCGCCACCTCGACCGAGTCGGCGTCGAGTGGGCCGGTCGCCATGACCGAGACCCGCCCCGTGGGCAGGTCGACCTCGACATCGAGCACGCCGGGCACGGCCAGCAGCTCGGCCCGGACGGCGGCGACGCAGTTGGCGCAGTTCAGTCCGTCGATATGGAGGGTGGTGCTCGTCGTCATGCGGCCAACGCTGCCGCCCGCACCACCGGCATCGCGCCGGTGCAATCGCCGGGATCGGACGAACCCGGCGATAAGCTCGCCAGGTGCTGTACGGCCGGGACGACGAGCAGGCCGCGCTCGCCGAGCTGCAGCAGCACGCGCTCGCCGGCCGCGGCGGGGCGTTGGTGGTGCTCGGAGCGCCGGGCGCGGGCAAGTCGGCGCTGCTGGCCGCGAGCCCGCTGGACGGGCTGCGGGTGCTGCGCACCCAGGGGGTCGAGGCGGAGTCGCCGCTGGCCTTCGCCGCCCTGCACCGGCTGCTGCGCCCGCTGCGCCACCACATGGGCCGGCTGCCCGCCCGGCAGGCCCGCGCGCTGCGCGCCGCATTCGGGGAGGAGGACGACGCACCCGACCCCTACCTGGTCTACCTCGGCGCGCTGAGCCTGGTCGCCGAGGCGGCCGCCGAGCAGCCGCTCCTGCTGGTGGTCGACGACGCGCACTGGCTCGACGACGAGACCGCCGCCGCGCTGCTGTTCGTCGCGCGCCGGCTGGCCGACGACCCGGTGGCGCTGCTGTTCGCCGCCCGCGAGCAGTCCGGGTTCGATCCCGCCGAGCTCCCGGTGCTGCCCCTGGCCGGCCTCGACCGCGCGGCCGCGTCCGCCGTCCTCGCCGAGCGCGCGGGGGCCCCGGTGCCCGACGCGGTGCTCGACGTCGTGCTCGCCCAGACCGGCGGCAATCCGCTGGCCCTCGCCGAGCTGCCGACGACGCTGGGCCCCGACCAGCTCTCCGGCGCCACCGACCTCCCGGGACTGCTGCCGTTGTCGGCCCGGGTGGAGGCGGCGTTCCTCGACCGGGCCCGCGACCTGGATCCCGACGCCGCCGCCGTCCTCCTGCTGGTCGCCGCGGACGACACCGGCGACGTGGCCGTGGTCGAGAAGGCGACGACCCGGTCCGGCCTTCCCGCGGCGGCGTTCGAGGCGGCCGAGCGGACGGGGCTGTTCACGACGGCGGCCGGCGAGATCGTGCTGCGGCACCCGCTGGTCCGGTCCGCCGTCTACGCGGGCGCGACGGCCACCGAGCGTCGTCGGGCCCACCGCGCACTCGCCGAGGTCGTCACCGACCCGCAGCGCCGGGCGTGGCACCTCGCCGCGGCCGCGGACGGCACGGACGAGACCGCCGCCGCGGCGCTGGTCGAGGCCGGCGAGCGGGCCCGCGCCCGAGGTGGGCACAGCGGGGCGGCGGCCGCGTTCGCCCGTGCCGCCGACCTGACCCCCGATCCCGCCGTCCGTGGTGCCCGGCGGGCGAAGGCCGCGCTGGCGGCGTGGCTCGCCGGGCGGCCGCAGACCGCGGCCGACCTCGCCGACCGGGCCCTGGCCGAGATCGACGACCCGGTCCTGCACGCCGAGACCCTGGCCGCCCGGGCCCGCACCGAATGGAACACCCGGTCGCTCGACGTCGGACAGCGCATGGTGCTGGAGGCGGCGCAGGGCCTCGCGGACCTCGACCCGTCCCGGGCCCGCGAGCTCGCCGTGCTCGGCGCCGGGCTCGCGACGGTGGGCGCGCACTCCGGCATCGACCCCACGACCGTCGTGCCCGGTGCCGCCCCGGACGCGCCGGCCCGCGACCGGTGCGTCGACGCGCTGCTGAACGGCCTGCACGCCATCCCCGCGGCGGACTGGGGCCGCGCCGCCCCCGCGCTGCAGACCGCGATCGGCTTCGCCCACGCGATACCGCCGGGTGACGTCGACGTCCTGCCCAACCTCGGGATCGCGGCGCTCCACCTCCAGGCCGACGACGACGCCCTGCGCCTGCACGACCGGCTGCTGGCCGACGCCCGCAGCGCGGGCGCCACGGTCATCGTGCTGTACGCGCTCACCCGGCGGGCGCTGGCCGAGGTCCCGGCGGGCCGCTGGACCGCCGCCCGCACCTCGCTGTCCGAGGCCGTGGAGATCGCGCGGGCCACCGGACGCCCCGAACTGCAGAGCTTCCCCGAGGCCCAGCTCGCGTTGCTCGACGCGTTGTGCGGCAACGGTTCGGAGGCCGACCTCGACCGGATCGGCGAGACCGCCGCAGCCCTCTCGCTCGGGACGGTGGCGACCACCGTCCGGGACCTGCTCGACTGGGCCCGCGCGCAGCTGGCAGGCGTCCGCACCCCGACGGCGCTCGCCCGGCTCGGCCGGCTGGGCCCGAGCATGGTCGCGCGCAGCGCCGCCGTCGACCGGCTGGAGGCCGCCTCGGCCGCCGACGGCCCGCTCGCCGAGTGGACCGCCGAGCTCGAGCACTTCGCCGAGGGGACGGGTTCGGTCTGGGCCGCGGCCGTCGCCGCCCACGGCCGCGCCCTCCTCACGGGAGACACCGCCCATTTCGACCGGGCGGTCGACCTGCACGCACGGTCCACCCGGCCGTTCGACGCCGCCCGCACCCGGCTGGCCTACGGCGAACACCTCCGCCGGGCGGGCAGGCGGGTCGACGCCCGCGGGCACCTGCGCGCCGCCATGGAGGCCTTCGACGCCCTCGGCGCGCGGACCTGGTACGACCTCGCCCGGCGCGAGCTGCGCGCCTCGGGTGCGACCGCGCGCCGGCGGACCGGCGCCGAGACCGTCCGGCTGACCCCCACGGAGCTCCAGGTCGCGAAGCTCGTGGCCGAGGGGATGGCGAACCGCGACGTCGCCGCGCAGCTGTTCGTCAGCCCCCGAACCGTCGACTTCCATCTGCGCAACATCTTCACCAAGACCGGGATCAGCTCGCGCCGTGAGCTCGGCGGCCTGGCGCTGTCCTGAGCACGTCCCCCGCGCTGCCCGGGGAGGAGCGGTCGCGTCGACACGATCGTGTTCCGGACCGGGCCCGACCCTCGTACGCTGGCCGGATGCGACTCCTGGAGCGCGAGAACCTCCTCGCGGTGCTCGAGGAGGCAGCGCGCCCCGACCCGTCCGGGCCGGGTGGGGTGGTGCTGGTCGCCGGCGACGGGGGGATCGGCAAGACCGTCCTGCTGCGCGCCTTCGCCGAGCGGACCCGGGCGCTGCCGGTGCTGTGGGGGATGTGCGACTCGCTGAGCACACCCCGGCCGTTGGGTCCGTTGCGCGACGTCGCGGGCGAGCTCGACCCTGCGCTGCCCGCCCTGCTGCGCGGCAGCGCCGCCCAGCACGAGATCTTCGCCGCGGTCCTGGAGGCGCTGCGGACGCGGCCGCGGGTCCTCGTCGTCGAGGATCTGCACTGGGCCGACGAGGCGACACTCGACCTCGTCCGGTTCCTCGCCCGCCGGATCCGCGCGCTGCCGCTCGTGCTCGTGCTCTCCTACCGGGACTCGCTCGGCGTCGACCATCCGCTGAGCGCCGTACTGGGCGATCTTGTCTCGGCCCCGGGCACGCGCAGGCTGCAGCTCGCGCCGCTCACCCGGGCCGCCGTCGCCGAGCTCGTCGAGGGCCACGGCCTCGACCCGGCCGGGGTGCACCGCCGCACCGCGGGCAACCCGTTCTTCGTCAGCCAGATCCTCGCCCAGCCGCACTCACCGCTGCCGGAGAACGTCCGGGGCGCCGTGCTCGCGCGGGCCGCCGGCCTGGATCCGCAGGCCCGGCACTGCCTCGAGCTGCTCTCGTGCGCGCCCGAGCCGGTGAGCGGCGAGGTGCTCACCGCGCTGGGGATGTCGGCGGCGACGGTGGCCGGCCTCGCCGCGACCGGTCTGGTCGACCGGCGGGGGCGCGGCGTCGCGTTCCGCCACGAGATCGCCCGCTCCGCGGTGCTCGACGCGGCCGTCCCGGGCACGGAGCCGGCGCTGCACGCGGAGATGATCGCGGCGCTGGAGGCCGTCGACGGCGACGCGAGCGCGCTGGCGCACCACTCGGTCGCCGCCGGTGACGTCGAACGGGTGCTGCGCTACGCGCCGGCCGCGGCCACCGAGGCGTCGCGGTCCGGGGCGCACCGCGAGGCCGTCGCCTTCTACGAGGCCGCGCTCGCACACACCGGGCCGGAGCAGGCGGTCGTGCGGGCGGCCCTGTTGGAGAGCATCTCGCTCGACCTCTACCTGACCGACCGGTTGCGGGAGGCGATCGCGGCCAGGGAGCAGGCCCTGGAGGTGCGGCGCGAGCTGGGTGAACAGGTCGCGGTCGGCATCGGCCACACCGCGCTCGCGGGGTACGCCTGGTACGCGGCCGACCGCGCGCTCGCCGAGCGGCACGCCGAGGCCGCGATCGAGATCCTCGCGGGTGTCGACGACCGTCGCGCGTTCGGCTTCGCGCTCTCCCGCCAGGCGTTCCTCGCGGCGTGGCGCGGGGACGCGGTCGCGGCGCGGCGTTCCGGTGCGCAGGCCGCCGAGATCGCCGCCGAGCTCGGCGGGGACCCGGTGCTCAGCAGCACCGCGGCGGTCGGGATCGCGGTGGCGCGTCTCGTCGACGGCGACGTCCGCGGCCGGGCCGACCTGCTCGCCGCCACCGACGTGGGGCTGCGGCACCGGCTCGACGACCTCGCGACCACCCCGATGAGCAACCTGTGCAGCTTCGACGTCGAGCAGGGCCGCCTCGCGGTGGCCGAGGAATCGGTGGCGGACGCGCTGCGCATCAGCGAGCAGCGCGACACCCCGATCTGCACGGCGTACCAGCTGGGCGTGCGTGCCAGGCTGCGCCTGCTGCAGGGCCGGTGGGACGAGGCCGAGCAGGACGCGCGCACCGTGCTGCGCTCCTTCGACCTACCGCTCAGCCAGCTCTGGCCGCACCTGGTGCTGGCGCTGCTCCTGGCCCGGCGGGACGCTCCGGCGGCCAACCCGCACCTCGACGAGCTGTGGCGCCTGGTGCGCCGGCTCGACAGCCCCAACATGGTCGCGCCGGCCGCGGCGGCCCTGATGGAGAACGCCTGGATCACGCGCCGACCCGACGACCGGCTCCGGGACCCTCTGGTCACCGACCTGTTCACCCGGGAGTACACCGGCCGGCCGACCACCCTGTCCGCGGTGGGGCTGTGGGCACGCCGCCTGGCCGACAGCGACGTGCAGCAGTGCGGGGACGTCCCGGCCGCGGCGCCGCAGCCGGCGGATGCGGACCGGCCGTACGACCGCGCGCTGGAGCTGTGGGACGCCGGATCGACCGACGACCTGCTCGCCGCGCTCCCGCTGCTCGACGAGCTGGCGGCCAAGCCGGTCGCCGCGCTGGTCAGGGCCCGGCTGCGGGCCTCGGGGGTCAGCAGCGTCCCGCGCGGCCGGCTGCCGGCCACCCGTGCCAACCCGGCCGGGCTGACCGCCCGCCAGCTCGACGTGCTGGAACTGCTCGTCGACGGGTTGAGCAACGGCCAGATCGCGTCGCGGCTGGTGATCTCGCCGAAGACCACCGACCACCACGTGTCGGCGATCCTGGCGAAGCTCGGGGTCGGCTCCCGCGCCGAGGCGGCGGCTGCGGCCCGCCGGCTGGGCATCGCCGGCGGGCCGGCGGTCACGCGGACCTGAGTCGCGCGCCGCCCGACGTACCGCGCCCTGCCGGCGACGGCACCCACCGGGCCGTCCGCAGCAGGCTGCTCGTGTGGAGGCCGTCGTGGCCGATCCGCGCGAGGTCGCGCTCGACCTCCGTGGACCGCGGGCCGTCCACGACCACGGTCAGCGCGGCGGCCGGTCCGTCGTGGCCGAGCGCGGGCTGGATCGTCACCGGCCAGCCGCGGTCGCGCAACAGGGTGGCGAGCGGCACGCCGTCGCCGGGGACGACGACGCGGTGCTCGACCGGGTCGCCCGCGAGCCGGCCACCGACCGCCACCCCCAGGTAGACACCGATCGCGACACCGATCGCGTAGCCGGCGATGTTCGCGGGCCGGTCGAGGTTGGTGACCACCTGACCGAGCGCGACGACCTGGATGACGGCGTTGAGCGCCCCGAGCGCCGCGGCCGCCCGTTTTCGTCCGCGCGCCGCCACCGTCATCCGGACCTGCCACACACCCACCTCGAGAACGACCAGCACGGCGATGAGCACCGGCTGACCTACCGTGGTCCACATGTCGATCTCCTCCCCCCGCCGCGGGCGGGGTCAGCCGACCCTGCGGGCGGTGTGGATGCGGTACTCCCACGGCAGGACCGTTCCGGACGTGCCCCGGTCGAAGCGGGTGGCGACCGCGGCGAGGTCCCGGTCCAGCGCCGCGACCTCGTCGGGGTCGGCGCCGAGCGCACGGTAGGTCGCGATGGTGGGCCCGTCGACGGTCTTCCAGTGGTCGCGCCAGGCCTGCGGGGTCGGGAACCGGTCGACGCGGAGCACCCCCGGCGTCGCCGCGACGTCGGTGACGCGGTCGCCGAGCAGCCTGCGGACGTAGCGGTCGTCGCCCCACCGGACCGGGGAGAGCGCACCCGTCGGCGGCGGCGCGGCGTAGGGCCCCAGCGCGCGGAACAGCTCCCCGACGAACCCGTCGCTCGTCCAGTTCAGCAGGGCGATCGTGCCACCGGGGCGGCACGCCCTGACCAACTCGTCCACGGCCTGTTGATGGTGCGGCGCGAACATCGCACCCACGCACGACAGGACGACGTCGAACGCCCCGTCGGGGTAGGGCAGCGCCTCGGCGTCGCCCTCGTCCCACTCGACCGTCACCCCGTGCCGGGCGGCGAACGCCCGCCCGGCCGCAAAGAGCTCGGGGGTCAGGTCGACGGCGACGACCCGGGCACCGGTCAGCGCCGCCGGAACTGCCGCGTTGCCGGTTCCCGCCGCCACGTCGAGCACCCGGTCCCCGGCTCGCACGCCGGCGGCCGACACCAGCGCGGGGCCGAGCTCCGCGATCAGCTCGGCCGCGACCCGGGGGTAGTCACCGAGCGCCCACATGGCGCGGTGGCGCGCCTTGAGGGCGCGGTCGTCGATCGTGTCGGTCGTCGTCGGGGTCGTCGTCGGGGTCGTCGTCGGGGTCGTCGTAGGGGTCATCGTCGTTCTCCTCGGCTCGGTCGACCCGTCGTGGCGCGGGTCGCGATGTCCGGGACGCTAGGAGCGCCGACCCCGGGGTTCGTCGGGAGGAACACCCCCATCTCGTCGGGGACCACCCATGCCGGGAGGGGTTCCCGGGCCGGGGGTAGGGACCCGGCCCGGACGTGGGTGGTCCGCGACGAAGGATGGGGAGATCCTCCGACGTGGCCGCTGGGGTCGCGCTCCTACCGTTCTGGTCGTGAGCGGCGATGGTCGCCACAGCGACGGTCGCCGCGCACGGCTGGACCATCCGGCCTGCTCACGAACCCACCCGACACCCAGAGGGGGCGGAGCCCGTCATGCCCACCTTCCTGATCGAGCGCAACATCCCCGGCGCCGCACAGCTCACGCGCGAGCAGCTGCGCGACATCGCCCGCACGTCCAATGCGGTCGTGGACGGTCTGGACACCGACTACACGTGGAACTTCAGCTACGTGGCCGGCGACAAGATCTACTGCGTGCACGAGGCCGAGGACGCCGAGACCGTGCGGGAGCACGCGCGACGCGGGGGCTTCCCGGCGGACGTCGTCGTCGAGATCGCCGACCGGTTCGGGCCGGCGACGGCGACGGAGTGACGGCGCGGATGCCGGGACCGGTCACCCGACGTGTGACCGGACCCGGCCCTGCCGTCCGTGCGCGGCCTGCGGCCGAGGACTCACCACGCGACCTCGGCACCGACCGGCCGGTGGTCGCTGCCGGTCGACGGCAGCACCCACGACGCCTGCGCCGTCACACCACGGACCAGGATCTGGTCGGACCGCACGACGGGGAACGCCGACGGCCACGTGAAGCCGAACCCCTGTCCGGCGGCCTCCTGGGCCGGTCGCAGCCGTGAGGTGAGGCCGGCGAACGCGCGGTCGTCCATCGTGCCGTTCAGGTCCCCGAGCAGCACCACCCGCTGGTCGGGCTCGGCGGCGACGGCCTCGGCGAGCGTCTGTACACCGGCGTTGCGGCTCTCCGTCCAGAAGCCGTTGCGGGGGAACACCCGCACCGACCCGAGATGCGCGACGTACACGGCGAGCGGGCCGTGGTCCGTGGTCACCGTGGCGCGCAGCGCCCGGGTCGTGTCCATGGCGACGTCGACCGGCCGCACGTCCGACAGCGGCAGCCTGCTCCACAGTCCGACCGTGCCCTGCACCGTGTGGAACGGGTACGCCGCCGCCAGCTCGTGCTCGTAGGTGGGGAGCGCCTTCGGGGTCAGCTCCTCGAGTGCCAGCAGGTCCGCGCCCGAGGAGACCAGGTCACGGGCCGTGCCGGCCGCGTCCGTGTTGGCAGCGTCGACGTTGTGCGTGACGACCCGAAGACCACCGCCCGGGTGCGACTTGTCGATCAGCAACCCGCCGAAGAGGCTCAGCCACACGACGACCGGGAGCAGCAGGGCGACGCCGGCGGCGGCGGATCGGGCGCGCAGCGCCCCGATCGCCAGCAGGGGCACGAAGAGCCCGAACCACGGCAGGAACGTCTCCACCAGGCTGCCGAGGTTCCCCACCCGGTTCGGCACCCACGCGTGCAGCATGAGCACGAGACCCAGCAGCAGCGCGAGCGTCGCGACGACCCGGCCGCGTCGCCACGTCCCGCCGGCGCTGCGTGTGAGGACGGCGGTCATTCCCGCATCCTCGGGTCGTCCGTGGGGTCGGCGTAGAGCGGCGGGCAGCCACTGTGGACGGCGGCGGGACGCAGCTCGAAGTGCCACGGCTCGTTGCGATAGACCCGGCACAGCCCGTACCCGGCGCCGTGCGCGGACAGCCATGCCGCGGACTCGGCCGGGCCGATGTCGACGGCGTCGCCCGACACGTGCGGCGAGGTGTCCGCGGTGGCGACCCACCGCGCGGCCTCCCGTTCGGAACCGTACGTGGCGACGGCCTCGCGCAGCAGCTGCTCCTGGTACCGCGGTGAACGCCAGCCGCTGTTGACGGAGAACCCGATCCCGCTGCGCCCGGCGTCCGCCGCAGCCCGCCGGACGGACGCGAGCAGCCCCGGATCGAGCCTCGCGACCGCCGGTACGTCGT
Source organism: Pseudonocardia sp. D17 (assembly GCF_036984265.1). Classification (NCBI taxonomy): domain Bacteria; kingdom Bacillati; phylum Actinomycetota; class Actinomycetes; order Pseudonocardiales; family Pseudonocardiaceae; genus Pseudonocardia; species Pseudonocardia sp. D17. The sequence continues at coordinate 29,162 of NZ_BPRG01000033.1, forward strand.
CGAAGATCGTCGTGCCGTCGGGGACGACGCCGTCGTCCTCGTCGGCGGCCGCGTCCGGAGGGGACCCGCGCGGGACGTCGGCCACGGGGCCGGTGGCACGCGACGGTCGCGCGGACGCATCGGACGCGGCGCCGTCGGTCACGACCAGCGACACGACACCGAGGACGACCACCACGACGACGAGGACGGCCGCGGTGACGGTCCCCGGCCGGGGTGGGCGCTCGGATGTTCGTGCGGGTCCGGGGTAGGTCATGCCTCCAGGCAAGACCGCGTCGTGTTGCCGGCGCGTATCTGGATCTCGATATGCCGACGATACGTCCCGGCTCGTAGCATCGGGATCTTGTGCGCGTACTGATCGTCGAGGACGAGCCCCTGCTGGCCGAGGCCATCCGCGACGGTCTGCGCCTGGAGGCGATAGCCGGTGACATCGCGGGGGACGGCGACACCGCCCTGGAGCTGCTCAGCGTCAACGCCTACGACATCGCGGTCCTCGACCGCGACGTCCCCGGCCGCTCCGGCGACGAGGTCGCCGCGCACATCGTCGCCTCCGGGAGCGGCACGCCCATCCTGATGCTCACCGCCGCCGACCGGCTCGACGACAAGGCCAGCGGCTTCGGCCTCGGTGCCGACGACTACCTCACGAAGCCGTTCCACCTGCGTGAGCTCGTGCTCCGGCTCCGGGCGCTCGACCGCAGGCGCACGCGCAGCAGGCCGCCCGTGCGGGAGGTCGCCGGGCTGCGGTTGGACCCGTTCCGGCGCGAGGTCTTCCGCGACGGTCGCTACGTGGCGCTCACGCGCAAGCAGTTCGCCGTGCTCGAGGTCCTCGTCTCCGCCGACGGCGGCGTCGTCAGCGCGGAGGAGCTGCTGGAGCGGGCGTGGGACGAGAACGCCGACCCGTTCACCAACGCCGTCCGCATCACCGTCTCGGCGCTGCGCAAGCGCCTCGGCGACCCGCCGATCATCGCCACGGTCACGGGCGTCGGCTACCGGATCGACACCGAGCGCAGCTTGCCGGAGCGAGCAGACGACACCGAGCGCAGCTTGCCGGAGCGAGCAGACGACACCCGGAGCTGAGGGGACGCGGTATGCAGAGGACGCCGGGACTCAGCGTTCGTCTGAAGCTCACCCTGAGCTACGCGGCGTTCCTCGTGCTCGCGGGTGTCCTGCTCCTCGGGGTGGTGTGGATCTTCCTGCTGCGGGACGTCCGCCTCCGCTTCCTCGTGCCCAACCTCGACAACCTGCCGCGGATCATCGAGCCCGCCAGCTTCGGTCCCGCGGTCTTCGGCACCGCGGCGGCCGCGGTCATGGCCTTCCTGCTGGTCTTCGGCCTCGTCGGTGGGTGGGTGCTCGCCGGCCGCATGCTGGCCCCGCTCAACCGGATCACCGAGGCCACCCGCGCGGTGGCGCGCGGATCGCTCTCGCACCGGATCCGGCTACCGGGCCGCAGCGACGAGTTCCGCGACCTCGCCGACGCGTTCGACGCGATGGTCGCGCAGCTCGACGCGCACGTCGCCGAACAGCGACGGTTCGCGGCCAACGCCTCCCACGAGCTGCGCACCCCGCTGGCGATCACCCAGACGCTCCTCGACGTGGCCCGCAAGGACCCGGACCACGACACGGGTCTGCTCGTCGACCGGCTGCACGCCGTCAACGCACGGGCCATCGACCTCACCGAGGCACTGCTCGTCCTGAGCCGAGCCGACCAGAGGTCCTTCGACGACGAACCCCTCGACCTGTCGCTCGTCGCGGAGGAAGCCGTCGAGACGCTCCTGCCCCTCGCCGACGAGCGTGGCGTCACCGTCACCGCCGACGCCGCGGCCGCCCCGACGACGGGCTCCCCCGCGCTCCTGCTGCAGCTGACGACGAACCTCGTCCACAACGCGATCGTCCACAACCTGCCCGCCCACGGCAGCGTGCAGGTCGTGACCCGCGCCGAGCCCGACGGGGTGACGCTCACCGTGGAGAACACCGGCGACAGGCTCGCCCCCGACCTCGTGTCCACTCTCACCGAGCCGTTCCAACGCGGCACCGAACGCGTCCGCGCCGACCACCCGGGCGTCGGTCTCGGCCTCGCGATCGCCAGGAGCATCTGCGACGCGCACGGCGGCACGCTCACGCTCGTCCCGTTGGCCGCCGGCGGGCTGGGCGTCGCGGTACGGCTACCCGCGAGGGCCGCGTGATCCCGTGACGACGGGGCCCGGGACCGCTGCCGGTCACCCGGGCGCACGGGGTCCCCGCCCGTCGCCGACGGGGCGGTGCGCCGCGCGCGGCGCGGGCTACCGGGTTTCCGGCTTCCGCCAGAAGGTGGCCAGCTGCGTGGCCGCCCCGGCCAGCCCGAGTGTCGCCGCGAGCGCGGCCGCCCGTCCGCCGCCGACCCGCCGGTCGAGGCCGACGGCATGGTCGACGCTGAGCCGTCCCGGCCCGATCCCGGCCAGTGCGACGGCACCCGCGGCGAGGTTCGTGACGTACTCCCAGCCCTCGGCGGTGATGAAGAAGCCGTTGCGCGCGTGCACGCTGCGCGCCGCGACGGCCATCGTCCCGACGACGGCAGCAGCCGCGAGCGGCGTCGCCGCGCCCGCGAGGAGCAGCGCACCGGACCCGATCTCCACGGCCGCGCTGGCGCGCGCCTGCAGCGCGGGGTTCCGGAAGCCGATCGACCCGAACCACCGTGCGGTGCCCTCGAGGCTGGTCCCGTGCTTGTACCCGTGGGCGATCATGGTCCCGCCGATCGCCACCCGCAACACCGCGCTCGCGACGTCGCCACCCACAGCACGCACATGCCCAGCGCCCATCGAAGTCCTCACGCTCTCGTCGTCCGCCCGGTCGGGCGAAAGATCCATGTTGTCAGGACCTCCACCACCGGACGACCGGGTTCGTCGCGAGCGTCACACCGCGTGGTCGGACCGGACGGGCGCGTGCGCGCAGCAACGGGCCGGTGGACCGTGGTCACGCGGCCGAGCGGTCGGGCCCGGGTGCTCGACGTCGGCCCAGGTGAGCGACGCGCACCGCTCGCGCGCCCCCGAAGCTCACGTGGCCGTCGGCGGGCTCCCCTCGGCAGCATCGGCCCGGCGGCGGGCGACGACGTACTTCACCGCTTCCGTCGCCAGGAACGCGGTGACCACGGCGATCAGGACCGGCGCGGTCTGCAGCGCGCCGATCTGTGTCACGAACGCGGTGAGCAGCACCATCGAGAACGGGGCCGGTGCGAGTGCACCCGGCACGGCCGCGAGCAGGCACGTGAAGGCCAGGCCCAGCGGCATGCCCGGCAGCACCTCGTGGACGAGGACCCCGGCGGTTCCGCCGATGAACAACGCCGGGAAGATCGGCCCCCCGATGAACCCGCTCGCCTGGCTCACCGCGAACGTGAACTGCTTGGCGAGGACCAGGACGATCAGCAGCCCGATGCCCAGGGTCCCCGCACCGTCGAGCACGGTCCCGAGCTGGTCGCTGCCGGTGAACATCGTCAGCGGCAGGATCACACCGACGACCCCGAAGAGGGTCCCGCCGAGCGTGGTCCGGACGACGCCGGGGAGCTTCACCGTCTCGAACACCCGCGAGACCAGCTGCATGATCGCCACCAGCAGCGCAACGACGACCACCGCGAACAGGCCCAGCGCGACCCCGGCCAGCAGCTGCCAGTCCTCGTACCCGTACTGCGGCACCCGGTAGGCGTCCAGGAACACCGCACCGGCGATGGCGAAGTAGACGCCGAACGAGACGCTCGACGCGACGATCTGCCCGACGAGTGCCTTGCCGAACCGCTGCCCACCGGGGCGGGCGAGCTCCATGATGAACATGACCACGATGACCGTGCTGGAGAACAGCCCGCCGTAGGCTCCTGCGAACCCGGACAGGGTGTTGAGCTGCGAGTCCTCGTCGTTGAGCCGGCGTCGCCGGGAGATCCAGCTCCCCGCCCCGCCCCCGATGGTGCCGAGGGCCTTCTCCGGGCCCAGGCTCGCCCCGCCGATCAGCGACACGGCCGAGACGAGCGTGACCCCCGGTACCAGTCGCGGGTCGACCTTCCCCTCCTGCAGGTCGGTGATCAGACCGGGGAGCTGCTCGGGCAGCCGCAGTAGCCGGCGCAGCACGCCGACGACCAGCCCGGCCGCCGCGGTGACCCCCACCCACCACCAGTGGCCCCCGAACCAGCCGTGATTCGAATCGTCGTACCAGCGCCCCCCGAGATCGATCACACCCATGAACACGAGGCTGACGAACGCACCGAAGACGCCGAGCGCGATTCCGTATCCCACGAGGACCCAGAACTCGCGATTCTGGGTGAACGGCGGCGCCGGCACGGAATCAGACATCGCACTCATCGCGGACCTTACCCGATGTCATCGCGCTCGGCTCCTTCGGCGTCGGTCAGATTCCCGGGCGGGCCCTTGTCGGCACCGGACGTTTTCCGGCAGCCCCGGAATGGTGCAGTCGACTTTCGGTCGGCTGCCCGCGGCCACAAGAGTGGGTCGACACGCGGACGGAGGGCTCACCCGGTGCGGGTGATGCGTCTCACGACGGCTCTGGTGACGGTCGAACGTCCTTCGGAGAAGAGCCACGGGGAGGCGGCCGGACGTGCTCGCGACGTCGCTCGACCCCCTCGCGATCACGGCCCTCGACCCGCTCGGATGGGCCCGCGCGCAGATGGCGCTCACCCTGATGTTCCACATCGTCCTGGTGCCGCTCGGGGTGTCGTGGGCGTTCATGACGCTGATCGCGAACTACCGGGCCCTCAAGCACCACGACCGGGACGCGCTGATGCTGGCGCAGCGCTGGTCGAAGTACATGGCGGTCACCTTCGCGGTGGGTGCGGTCACCGGTACGGTGCTGAGCTTCGAATTCGGCCTCCTGTGGCCGCGGTTCATGGACCAGTGGGGCGAGGCCTTCGGCGTCCCCTTCGCGTTCGAGGGAATCTTCTTCTTCACCGAAGCGATCTTCATCGCCATCTACATCTACGGATGGCGGCGCCTCACCCCGTGGACACATTTCTGGTCGGGCGTTCCCATTGTCGTCGCCGGGATATTCGGCAGCATTTCGGTGGTCGCCGCCAACGCGTGGATGAATGCGCCGGCCGGCTTCACGACAGGCTCCGACGGAAGCGTCGTCGCGGTGGACCCGGTGCGGGTGATCTTCAACGACTCCATGCCGCTGCAGGCCGCGCACATGCTCGTCGCGGCCTACCTCGTCGGGGGATTCCTCGTCGCGTCCGTGTACGCCACGGCCATGCTGCGGGGCCGCACCGACCGGTACCACCGGTCGGCCTTCCTCATCTCGTTCAGCGTCGCGGCCGTCGCCGCACCGATCCAGATGGGCGTCGGCGACTCGCTCGCCCGCTGGGTGTACGACAACCAGCCGGTCAAGTTCGCGGCGATCGAACTGGTACCCACCACCAGCAGCGACGTCCCCGAGACGCTCCTCGGCCGGCTCGACGCGGACGGAACGGTCAGCGGCGGCATCCCGATCCCCGGGCTGGCGTCGTGGCTGTCGGACCCGAGCACCGGGCGTGCGACCGTGGTGCAGGGGCTGGACACCGTGCCCCCCGACGCGCGACCGACCGTCGGCCAGGTCAACATCGTCCACCTGAGCTGGGACGTCATGGTGGGGCTGGGGACGCTGCTCTTCCTGCTGGCCGCCTGGTACGGCCTGACCTGGCTCTTCCGGCGCCGAATGCCGAGGAGCCGGTTGTTCCTGGTCGCGGCGGCCACGTCGGGTGTGCTCGCCGTGATCGCGATGGAAGCCGGCTGGATCGTGACCGAGGTCGGCCGCCAACCGTGGATCGTCTACGGGCTGATGAAGGTCGAGGACGCCGTCACGGGCAACACGGGGGTCTGGCTCTCGTTCATCGTGATCGCCCTCGTGTACCTCGCGGTGGGCATCACCACCGTCCTCGTGCTGCGCGCGATGAGCAGACGGTTCCGCAGGGCGGGTGGCTTCGTCGACCACGACGCGCCGTACGCACCGAGCGAACCGCCGACGCCCTCGGTGCCCGAGCAGGAGGAGGTCCGGTGAGCACCGCGGTCGCCGTGGTGCTGCTGGTGGCGGTGATCGCCTACGCGGTGCTGGGCGGCGCGGACTTCGGGGCCGGTTTCTGGGACCTGACGGCGGGCGGCCCGCAGCGCGGCGCGCGTCCGCGCGACCTCGTCGAGCGCGCGATCGGGCCCGTCTGGGAGGCCAACCACGTCTGGTTGATCTTCATTCTGGTCATCCTGTGGACGTCGTTCCCGGAGGCCTACGCCTCGATCACCCTGACCCTGTTCGTCCCGATGATGATCGCGGCCCTCGGCATCGTGCTGCGGGGAGCGAGCTTCGCGTTCCGCAAGACGGTCGTCGCCCTGCGATACCGGCGCATCTTCGGTGCGGCGTTCGCCGCCTCGTCGGTACTGGTCCCGTACTGCATGGGGGCGATCGTGGGCGGTATCGCGTCCGGACGGGTACCGGCCGGAGGCGTCGCGGGCGATCCCGCGCGCAGCTGGATCAACCCGACGTCCGTGGTGGGTGGGGTGCTGGCCGTGGCCGCGGCGGCGTACCTGGCCGCGGTCTACCTGGTACAGGACGCCCGGAGGCTGGACGAGCCGGACATGGCTCAGCACTTCCGCCGCCGGGCGCTCGTGTCGGCGGTCGCGGTGGCGGTGATCGCCGCGGCCGGGGCGTTCGTGCTCCGGGCCGACGCCGGCCACCTGTTCGACGGCCTGACGTCGCGCGCCCTGCCCGCGGTGATCGTCAGCGGCGTCTGCGGCGTCGGCGCCCTCGTCCTGCTGCATCGGGACGCCTCCCGCGGCGCCCGCGCACTCGGCGTCGTCGCGGTGGCCGCCGCCGTCGCCGCATGGGGTCTCGCGCAGTCGCCGTACGTCCTGCCCGAGAGCCTGACGTTTTCCGCGGCGGCGGCTCCGACCGGCACGCTGACCGCGGTGCTGGTGGCCGCGGTGCTCGCCGTCGTCGTCGTGGTGCCCGGTTTCGTGCTGCTGTTCGTCCTCGACCGGCGCGGCCTCCTGCCCGCCGAGGGACTCGAGGACGAGGCCGACGACGTCCTGGAAGAGCGCCCCCGCCAACGGACCCACTCGTCCGGTCACGACGGCGCATGATCGAAGGAGTCAGGAAATGAGCCTCACGAGCTCGCCCTTCCCGCCGATCGCCGACTACGCGTTCCTGTCGAACTGCCACACGGGCGCGCTGGTCGCCCCGGACGGTTCTGTCGACTGGTTGTGCGTGCCGGCCTTCGACTCACCGAGCGTGTTCGGCAACCTCCTCGACCGCGGCGCGGGCTCCTTCCGGTTCGGGCCCTACGGCATCAACGTGCCGACCGCCCGGAACTACGTACCGGGCACCAACGTGATGACCACGACCTGGCACATACCCGGCGGGTGGCTGCTCGTCCACGACGCCCTGACCATGGGGCCGCGCCGGGGACCGGACACCGTCACGCCGCACACCAGGCCACCCACCGACGACGACGGCGAGCACCTCCTCGTGCGGACGGTCGAGTGCCTCGAGGGCTCGGTCGAGATCGAACTGGTCTGCGAGCCGGCGTTCGACTACGGCCGGGAGCCGGCCGAGTGGACGCTGATCGACGGGGACGGCCACGCCGCCGACGCCACCGGAGCCGGGTCGACGATCCGGTTGAGCACCGATCTGTCGATCGGGATCGAACAGGGATCGGCCCGGGCCCGGCACGTCCTCACCCAGGGCGAGCGCGCCTTCTGCTCCCTGTCGTGGGCCGAGGGCCTCGCCGCTCCGACGGACACCGACGACGCGAGCGCCCGCATCGACACGACGGTGCGGTTCTGGCGCAGTTGGCTCGCCAGGGCGCGAATTCCCGACCACTCGCTGCGGCACCCCGTCGAGCGGGCGGCGCTCACGATCAAGGGCCTGACCTACATGCCCACGGGCGCGACCGTCGCGGCGCTGACGACCTCTCTCCCGGAGACGCCCGGCGGCGAGCGCAACTGGGACTACCGCTACACGTGGATGCGCGACAGCACCTTCACCCTGCAGGCACTCCACTTCCTCCTGCTCGACTGGGAGGCCGACGAGTTCATGCAGTTCGTCGCCGACGTCGAACCGACCGACGACGGCAGCCTGCAGATCATGTACGGGATCGACGGCCGTCGGGACCTCACCGAGTCGACACGCGACGAGCTGTCGGGCTACGAGGGCGCGCACCCGGTCCGGATCGGCAACGGCGCCTTCGACCAGCGCCAGAACGACGTCTACGGCGCGGTGCTCGACTCCCTGCTGCTGCACACCCGGCGCAGCCGGCACCTGCCCCGGCGGCTGTGGCCGCTCGTGCAGTCCCAGGCGGCGGGTGCCGTCGCGGCATGGCGGGACCCGGACCAGGGGATCTGGGAGGCGCGCGGCAAGCCCCAGCACTACGTGTCGTCGAAGCTGATGTGCTGGGTCGCCCTGGACCGGGCCGCCAAGCTGGCGGGGATCCGCGGCGACGACAAGCTGCAGGCGTCCTGGCACGAGACCGCGGAGGAGATCCGGGCCGACATCCTCGCGAACGGCGTCAGCGACCGCGGCGTCCTGCGTCAGCACTACGACACCGACGCGCTCGACGCCTCCACGCTGCTCGCCCCGCTGTTCGGTTTCCTCCCCGGGAGCGACGAACGGATCCGGAACACGGTCGACGCGATCTCCTCGGAGCTGACCGAGAACGGGTTCGTCCTGCGCTACGTCACCGACGAGACCGACGACGGGCTCTCGGGGAAGGAGGGGACCTTCCTCATCTGCAGCTTCTGGCTGGTGTCGGCGCTGACCATGGTCGGCGAGATGCGCCGGGCGACCGACCTCATGGAGCGCCTCCTGCGGGTCGCCTCGCCGCTCGGGCTCTACGCCGAGGAGTTCGAGGTCGACCGCGCCCGCCACCTCGGCAACTTCCCGCAGGCCTTCTCCCACCTCGCCCTCATCGAGGCCGCCGGCCGGATCATCCTCGCCGACCGGCTCGAGGAGTGGTCGGGATGAGCACCACCCGCTCGGTCACCGCGCCCGTGCTCGTCCTGGGCGGCGGGATGGCCGGGGTCGAGTGCGCGCGCACGCTCGGCGACGAGGGGGTCGACGTCCTGCTGGTGGACCGCAACGACTACCACCAGTTCCAACCGCTGCTCTACCAGGTGGCGAGCTCCCAGCTGCCCGCCGAGGACGTCGCCAGACCGCACCGGGTGATCTTCGCGGACTACCCGTCGGTGGAGCTGCGGACCGCGGAGGTGGACACCGCCGACCTGTCCCGGCGGACGCTGGTGCTCGGCGACGGGAAGACCCTGTCGGGCTCGTTCCTGGTGATGGCGGCCGGAGCGCGGCCGAACTTCTTCGGCGTACCCGGCGCGGCCGAGCACGCGTTTCCCCTCTACTCGGTGGCCGACGCGGAGCGGCTGCGGCTGCACCTGCAGCGGCTGCTGCAGGCGGCCGTCGACAGCGGCGGTTCCGCGGAGCCCGGAGCGCTCGACGTCGTGGTCGTGGGTGGGGGCCCGACCGGGGTCGAGACCACCGGCGCGCTCGCCGAGCTGATGCAGGCCCTGCAGCACACCGGCAGGCTCGACCCCGCGGGCACGATCACCCTCGTCGACCGCTCGCCGACGCTGCTTGGCCAGTTCTCGGACAAGGCCCACGCCTACGCCCTGCGGAAGCTCACCGACGTCGGCGTGCAGGTCAAGCTCCGGGCCGGCGTCACCGCGGTGCACCCCGACCGGGTCGAGTTCGACGACTCCTCCACGGTGGCGGCGCGGACCGTCGTGTGGGGTGGCGGCGAGTCGGGATCGGCTGTCGCGCAGGCGCTCGGGCCCGTCGTCGGCCACGGTGGCCGGATCGACGTGCGCCCCGACCTGACCGTCGACGGCCACCCGGGTGTCTACGCGGTGGGCGACGTCGCGAACATCCCGGCGCGGCACGGGGACGCGCGGGCGCTGCCGCAGCTCGGGTCGGTGGCACAGCAGTCGGGCCGGTGGGCGGCGGAGAACATCCTGCGTGAGCTGCGGGGCGAACCCACGAAGCCCTTCGGGTACAAGGACAAGGGGATCATGGCGATGATCGGCCGCAACGCCGCCGTCGCCGAGATCGGCAGGCATCGGCACCAGGTCGAGGGACCCATCGCCTTCGCGGCGTGGCTCGGGGTCCACGCCATGCTGCTGAGCGGCGTCCACAGCAGGACCGACGCGTTCCTGTCCTGGGCCTGGGACTACTTCGACCGCGACCACGCCGCCACCGTCGAGGTGTCGACGACACCACGGCGGATCGCCTGGGGCGACGACGACGAGGACGTCCCGCACATCTCGCTGGACCGTCCCGGGCCGGCCCGGACGGCGGCGACGACATGAGACGACGGACGGGGGGACGGGCGTGAGCGACGACCGGCACTACGAGGTGATCCTCATCGACTGGTCCCTGGGCTGCGACGACTTCGTGGGCAGCGACGACGTCGACTACCCGCTCGGCGGCAAGTCCGACGCCGGGCAGATCCGGGCCGACGCCCCGCACCGGGCGGGGCGGCTCGCCCCGGAGATGCCGTCACTGACGGCCATCGCCAACGCGCTGCGGGTGGGCGACCACCTGATCGAACGACTCGGATGACGGAGAGGACGCCCACATGACGAACACAGCCGGACCGGACCGGGTGGACGCGTTGGTCATCTTCGGCGCGACCGGAGACCTCGCCAAGCTGGAGACGTTCCCCGCCCTGGTCGGCCTGGTCGACCGGGGAGTGCTGAACGTGCCCGTGATCGGGGTCGCGAGGAGCGGGTGGGACGTCGGCCGGTTCCGCGAGTACGCCGTCGCGTCGCTGCGGCTCAACGACATGGACCCGGACAGCGCCGCGGCCAGGAAGATGATCGGGCTGCTGCGCTACGTCGACGGCGACCTCGACGACCCGGCCACCTACGCCGCGATGTCGGACGAGATCGGCGACGGGACCCGGGCGCTGTTCTACCTCGAGGTGCCCCCGGTCCTGTTCGCGCGCATCGCGAAGGGGATCTCCGAGGCCGGGCGGGCGGACGGGGCCCGGGTGATGGTGGAGAAGCCCTTCGGGACCGACCTGGCCAGTGCGCGGCAGCTGAACGAGACGATGCGCGGGTTCTTCCCCGAGGACGCGGTCTACCGCGTCGACCACTGGCTCGGGCTGGACCCGCTCAACAACGTGCTGGTGGCCCGGTTCGCCAACTCGATCCTCGAGCCGCTCCTCAACCGCACCCACGTCGCCGGCATCCAGATCACCATGGCCGAGGCCTTCGACGTCGCCGACCGCGGCCGGTTCTACGACCGCACCGGCGCGATCCGGGACGTGGTGCAGAACCACATGCTGCAGGTGCTGGCCAGCGTGCTCGCCGACCCGCCGACCGGGGAGGGCGTCGACTCGTGGCTCGACGCCAAGACCAGGGTCATCAGCGCGCTGCGCCCGCTGACGCCCGCCGACGTGGTCCGCGGCCAGTACGAGGGTTACCTCGACGTGCCGGGCGTCGAGCCGGGCTCGACGACGGAGAGCTACGTCGCCGTCCGGCTCACGATGGACTCGTGGCGCTGGGCCGGCGTCCCCATTCTCATCCGGGCGGGGAAGACGATGCCGGTCACGGCCACCGAGGTCGCCATCCGGTTCCGCCCGCCACCGCACGACATCTTCGGCGTCCGGAGCACGGCGATGGCGAACGCGATGCGGTTCCGGATCTGGCCCGAGGCACGCATCTCGCTCGACCTCGCCGGGAAGAAGCCGGGCGCGGGCCGGGTCCCGCAGCTGCAGGAACTGTCCTTCGCCGAGGAACCCGGATCGGACATGCGGCCCTACGACCGGCTCATCGGCGCGGCCCTGGACGGGAACCGGCTGCCCTTCGCCCGGCAGGACGCCGTCGAGGCCGCCTGGCGGGTCGTCGACCCGGTGCTCGACGACGTCGTGCCCGTGCACACCTATCCACGCGGCAGCTGGGGCCCGAAGGAGGCCGACGCCCTGCTGCCCGACGGGCAGGAGTGGCACGACCCGACCGGCTGATCCCCGGGGTTCCGCGCAGCACGGCAGGCCAGGTGCGCACCCGTCGCCGCGCCGCCACGACCCTCGTCAGCCGGTTCAGGCCGGGGCGGCGCTGTCCGCAGCAGAGACCGCGGACGGCTGCGCCGCGGGGTCCATCCACATGACCTGCCATCCGTGGCCGTCGAGGTCGAAGAAGCTCCGCGAGTACATGAAGCCGTGGTCCTCGGCGCCGTCCGCCTCGGTGCCGCCCGCGGCGAGCGCCGCGGCCGAGACCGTGTCGACGTCGTCCCGCGTCGACACGCTGAAGCAGTAGAGGCCGAGCGTGTGCGTCCTCGGATCGGCGAGGGGCAGCTTCGCGAACTGCGCGAAGGTCGTGCGACCGAGCAGCATCACGTACGCCTGTTCACCGACGAGCATGCAGGCGGCGTTCTCGTCGGTGAACGCGGGGTCGAAGCCGAACCCGAGCTGCGCGAAGAACGCCTTGCTGCGCTCGAGGTCGGCGACGGGGAGGTTGACGAACAGCATCCGTCCGGGGTGGGCGGGCACGGCCATGACGGGCTCCAGTCGAGACGGTTCGATGGGTACGCCGTTACGACCGGCCGGGCCCACGGAACTCATCGCCCGGCTGCCGACCCGCGCACTCAGCAGTCGCGCCGGCGGAGCCGGTGGACGCGGACCTCGGGGTGAGCGGTGTCGATCGTGCTGACCGTGGCCCACTGCCGGCACGCGTCCAGGAACTCACGGGCCGGCGGGCGGTCCTGGTCGGCGATCCACACCTCGCCCGTGCCGCGGACCAGCTGGGGCAGGAGGTCGGCGAGCGCCACCAGTGAGCCGTGGTCGTAGAGCACGTCGGCGGCGAGGACCAGGTCCCACGGGGCCCCCGCGACCGCCGACCAGGGATCGGACCAGTCGCACCGCGCCACCTCCAGCCGAATTCCGTTCCGCTCGGCGTTGTGGGCGGCGAACACGAGGGCGCCGGGCGCGTGATCAGTGGCCAGGACCCTGGCCCCGCCCTGGGCCGCGGCGAGGCTGGGCAGGGCCAGGCCGCAGCCGAGCTCGAGCACCCGCGCACCGCCGACGTCCCGGCGTGCGACGACCGAGGCGAGCTCGATCCCACTCGGCCACGGCTGGGCCCAGTACGGCGGCTCGGTCCCGTCCTTGCCGAAGTTCAGCCGGTAGATCCGGTCGAGCGCGTCCAGGGGGTGGGCGAGCTCGATGCGTCCGGTCGGCAGTTCGACGACGCTGTGCCCCACGTCGTGCGGGTCGGCGTCCGCGCCCGCGCCGGGTGCGTCGCCGTAGAGGGTGAATCCGCTTGTGGCGGAGGGCATGAAGGCCTCGGGTTCCTGGTGGGGGCGGCCGGCGCGGGGACTCGTCGGGCGATCGGACGACGCGCCTCGACGGACGTGCTGAGATCTCGACTGTACGCACAACACGCGGCGGGTCGTGCCGCGCGGTCCGGCGAACCCCGCAGTCGCCGCCGCCGAACCGCATCCGCACGATGTGGGCCTCCCGGTCCGACAGCGTGGCGAGGACCTCGACGATCTCGCCGCGGCGATCGGCGTCCAGCGCGAGCGTGAGGGGTTGGGCGGCGTGCGCGTCGGCGAGCAGCTCGCCGAGGGAGACGCTGCCGTCGTCGGTCAGCCGCGAAGGTGGATCGCGAAAGGAAGTTCCGCGGCCGGGAAAGATCTGTCGAGAAAGTTCCCGCAGCCGGGAACTTCTTGCCGCCGTTCGACGTTCTACGTCCAGGTCGTTCGGTTTTCGAGGTCCGTGTCCTGCACGCTCGCGAGAACACGCGGTGGCGCTGTGGACGGCGTGACATGGACGTCGTGCACTGCCACCAGGGTCGGCCGGGCCCGCATCGTGCGGACGAGCCCAAGACCTGCGAGGAGCAGCACATGGCACAGGGAACCGTGAAGTGGTTCAACGGCGAGAAGGGCTTCGGCTTCATCCAGCAGGACGGTGGCGGCGCCGACGTCTTCGTCCACTACTCCGAGATCGACGCCAGCGGCTTCCGCAGCCTCGACGAGGGCCAGCGGGTGGAGTTCGAGGTCGGACAGGGCAAGAAGGGCCCCCAGGCCACCGGCGTCCGGCCCCTCTGACACACCTCCCCGCCGGGTTCGGTGGGAGCCTGCTCCCCTCGGGAGCCTCTCGGACGTGTCCGGTCCGGCATCGGACCGGATCACACCGATCGTGGCCGGTGAGCGATGCTCACCGGCCACACCCCTCGGCCGCCCGCGCCCCGGGAGGCACGTCCGTGGACGAGCCAGGAGCGGTCCGGCGGCGGTCTACTCGGACGGTTCCTCCCAGGCCTGGTCGACGCGTGCCTGCGCCCGGTCGAGTGCCGCCTGCGTAGCGGCGCGCGGCGCCTCCTCCGCGAGGCGTTGCGCGACCTCGGTCTTGCGATGATCCGTCAGCACGTGCTCGACGTTGGCCCGGTGCAGCCCGAGCGCCCTCGCGAGCTCGGTCGTCGCGACGCCCGCATCATCCAGTTCGATCAGGTACGCGTCGCGCTCGCGCTGCGCTGCGTCGACCGCCGCTCGCGCCTCGTCGAGCCGCCTCTGTCGGGCGACCAGCTCGTCGCGCTGCTCCTCGGTGGGGGGCAGGCCATCGGTTCGGCCGAGATCGTTCTCGTTCAGGGCCACATCGGGATCGTAGAGCGATTCGCGAACACCGGCACGACGGACGATCCCGCCGTGCACATGACCCGCGGGCGCCATTACTCCATCGCGACTAGCGGGAACTCGTGTTCTTGTTCGGCCCGGTGCGCAGCGCTAGCGTCCCCCCTCTGGCAGGCCTGCAGGTCAGTCCCTGTCGCCGCGTCCCGGAGGAGGGCTCGTGTCCGTCCAGTCAGCCGAGGTCCGCACCGCTACGACCAACCCGCTGCAACCGCTCGCCCCTGACGAGGTCCGGCGCACGGCGCAGATTCTGCGCGAGCAGCGGCAGCTCGACGAGCAGGTCCGCTTCGTGACCGTGTCGCTGCACGAGCCCGACAAGCGCGAGGTCCTCGACCACGACCGCAACGGCGGCCCGGTTCCCGAGCGGGCCGCGTTCGTCGTGCTCTACGACCGCGGGCACCAACGGACGGTCGAAGCCGTCGTCTCCTTGACCAGCGGCGACGTGACGTCGTGGCAGGTCGTCGAGGACGTGCAACCCAGCGTGATGCTCGAGGAGTTCTTCAGCGCGGAGGAGATCACCCGGGCCGACCCGCGATGGCAGGAGGCGATGCGCAAACGAGGGGTGACCGACTTCTCGCTCGCGATGATCGACCCGTGGGCGGCCGGTTACGACATCGATGACCCCGCGGGACGACGGCTGCTGCGGCCGTTGACGTTCGTCCGCTCGCGCGAGGACGACAACGGTTACGCGCGGCCCGTCGAGGGGTTGGTCGTGCTGCTCGACATGGACCGGATGGAGGTCATCGACGTCTGCGACCACGGCGTCGTCCCGTTGCCGCCCAAGGCCGGGAACTACGCGCCGGAGCTGATGTTCGACGACGACAACCGGCCCGCCTTCACGACGCTGCGCGACGACGTGAAGCCGCTGGAGATCACCCAGCCGGAAGGGCCGAGCTTCACCGTCGACGGGCACGCGGTGAGCTGGCAGAACTGGCGGCTGCGCGTCGGCTACACCCCGCGCGAGGGCCTGGTCCTGCACCAGGTGGGCTACGAGGACCGTGGCCGGCTCCGTCCGGTGTTGTACCGGGCCTCGTTGTCGGAGATGTACATCCCGTACGGCGACCCGGCTCCCACGCACCGGATCAAGAACGTCTTCGACGAGGGCGAGTACGGGGTGGGGATGCTGCTCAACCCGCTCACCCTCGGCTGCGACTGCCTCGGCGAGATCTTCTACTTCGACGCCACCGCGAACGACCAGGACGGCGGGCCGGTCACCATCCCGAACGCGATCTGCATGCACGAGGAGGACTACGGGATCAGCTGGAAGCACACCGACTTCCGCACCGAGAAGGTCGAGGTCCGCCGTTCCCGCCGGCTGGTGATCTCCTGCGTCGCGACGGTCGGCAACTACGAGTACGGCTTCTTCTGGTACCTCTACACCGACGGCAGCCTCCAGTACGAGGTCAAGCTGACCGGCGTCCTCTCGACCGGTGCACTGGCCGACGGAGCGGAGCCGCGGCACGGCGTCGTCGTGGCGCCCGGGCTGTACGGGCCGCACCACCAGCACTTCTTCAACGTGCGCCTGGACATGCAGGTCGACGGGGAGCGCAACTCGGTCTACGAGGTCGACGCAGCCGCGGTGCCGCTCGGCCCGGACAACCCGTACGGCAACGCCTGGGTGACGAAGAAGACGCTGCTCGGACGGGAGAGCGAGGCTCGGCGGCTGATCGATCCGCTGATCGCGCGGGTCTGGTACGTCGTCAACCCGAACGAGATCACCGAGCTCGGCCAGCCGACCGCATACAAGCTCATGCCCGGCGACAACGTGCTGCCGCTGCAGCAGGAGGGGTCGCAGGCGTTCGCCCGCGCCCAGTTCGCGTACAAGCACCTGTGGGTGACGCGCTTCGACCCGCATGAGCGCTACGCCGCGGGCGACTACCCGAATCAGCACGGCTCACCCGGCGGGCTGCTGGAGTACCAGAAGGCCGACCGGCCGTTGGAGAACGAGGACGTCGTCGTCTGGTACAGCTTCGGCGCGCACCACGTGGTCCGCCCCGAGGACTGGCCGGTCATGCCGGCGACCTACATCGGTTTCACGCTCAAGCCCGTCGGGTTCTTCGACGGCAACCCCGCGCTCGACATGCCGCGCTCGGTGGCGGCGTGCCACAACGGCGCCGGAGCACACGACGGTGCCGGGCACGCGGTCCCGCAGCAGGGGGTGGCCGAGTGAGCGCTCAGGGGGCCGATCCGCGGCCGGTCCACTCCGACACCGGGCTCGCGCACGGGTCGATGACGCAGATCGACGTGCTGGCGCAGTCCGTCGCGGGCATGGCGCCGAGCGCGGCGATGGCCACCACACCGGCGCTTATCGCCCTGTACGCCGGGAACGGCGCGTGGTTGTCCTACGTGTGCGCGACCGTCGTCGTCATCCTGGTCGGCCTGGTCGCGACCCAGTTCGGCCGCCGGTTCGCCTCGTCGGGCTCGCTGTACAGCTACGTGGCCCGCGGCCTCGGGCCTACCGGCGCGTTCGCAGCCGGATGGGGCCTGATCATCGGCTACGGGTTCATCGCGATGATCGGGGTGGTCGGTGCCGGCCTCTACTTCGGCGCCTTCCTCACCGGAGTGGGTGTACCGGCCGGCGGCACGCTCGTGGTCTGCGTGATCCTGGCGATCGTCGCGATCGGCGCCGCGGCGTTCGCGATCATCGGCATCAGGATCTCCACGCGGGTGGGGCTCGTGCTGGAGATCATCTCGGTCGCCGCCGTGCTCCTCGTGCTGATCGCCGTACTGGCCGGGAACCCCGCCGGCTCGAACGGTGCGCAGTTCACGTTCTCCGGCCTGTCGTTCGACGGTGTCGCCTTCGGGATCGTGCTGGGGGTGCTCGGCTTCGTCGGGTTCGAGAGCGCCGCCAGCCTCGGCGCGGAGGCACGCAACCCGCACCGCGCCATCCCTCGCGCCGTGCTCGGCAGCGCCGTGCTCGTCGGCATCCTGTACATCTTCGCCGCGTACACGATGGTGCGCGGCTTCGGCGACCCGAACACCCTCGGCCAGAGCACCGCGCCGATCAGCGACCTCGCCGGCCAGTACGGGCTCGGTGGCGTCGCCTGGATCGTCGACCTGGGCATCACCGCGTCGTTCTTCGCGGTGACGATCGCCTGCATCAACGCCTCGTCCCGCATCCTCTACACGATGGGCGAGGAAGGCATCCTGCCCAAGGCGCTGGGCCGTGCGCACCCCACGCACAAGACCCCGCACGTGGCGATCGCCGTCATCGCGCCGGTGGTACTCGTGGTGCCGATCATCCTGGCGGCGACCGGGGTGACGCCACTGCAGATGATCACCTACACCGGCACGATCGGCACCTTCGGCTACATGCTGAGCTACGTGCTGATGGCCATCGCCCTGCCGGCCTTCCTGCGCAGGCGCGGCGAGTTCAACGCGCTCTCGGCCGTGCTGGCGGTCGTCGTCGTCGCGGCACTGGTCTATGTCTTCTACAAGAACGTCATCCCGGTGCCCGAGTACCCGCTCAACCTGATGCCCTGGATCTTCCTGGCGCTCGTCCTGATCGGGCTGGCGTGGTACGCGGCGATACGGGCCCGCACACCGCAGGTGGCCGAGGAGGTCGGCACGTTCGAGGAGGAACCCGTCCCGCCCGGGACCGTCCACCCCGAGCACCCGCACCCGGGCTCGACCGGACGCAGGCCACCGGGAGGCGACGGGCCGGGGTGACGCGGCGCCGGTCCGGGGTGCGCGTCGAGCCTCTGGTGAGGCTCCTCAGGCATCCTCGGCCGGCAGCAGCACCACCTTGCCGCGCGGCGCCCGGGACAGGCTGAGCTTCGCCGCCTCGCGCCACGCACCGAGGGGGAAGGCGCGGGCGACGGGGAGGCGGAAGCTCCCGGCCGCCACCCGCGCGACGTACTCGGGCAGCGGGTCGGCGAGCGGGTCGCCCGCCGCCGCGATGATGTCGAGGTTGACCCGTGCGCCGAGCCCGCGGGCCTCGTCGTGGTTGCTGATCGTGACGACGTCCTGGGCCGCACCGACCACGCCGAGCAGCACCGCGACGACGCCCTCCTGTGGAGGGGCGGTGTCGAGCACCAGGTCGACAGGACCGCCGGCGATGTCGCGGACGCGTTCTCCCATCCCCGGGCCGTAGGGGATGACGACGGCGCCGAACGCCTCGAGGTCCGGGGTGTAGGTCGGCCCGGCCGTGGCGATGACGCGGGCCCCGAGCCCGAGTGCGACCTGCACCGCCGCGTAACCGGCCATGGCGCCGGCCCCGTGCACGAGCAGCGTCGTGTCCGGTCCGACCCCCATCCCGACCAGCGTCCACACCGCGGTCCGCACCACCATCGGCAGCACCGCGACCTCGACCGGGTCGACCCCCGCGGGCACCTTCGTCCACGAGTCGAGGATCGCGACGTCGGCAGCCCCGGCACTCGGTTGCCCCGCGAAGTCGGCGGCACCGACGACGAGGTCGCCGACGGCGACGTCCTCGACGCCTGAACCGACCGCGTCCACCGTCCCCGCGGTGTCGTAGCCGATGCCACGCGGGAGGGTCCCGGGCATGAAACCGCGGCACAGCTCCCAGTCCGCGGGGTTCAGCCCCACCGCGGCGACCCGGATCCGGACCCGGCGCTCGGAAGGGTCCGGAATCCCGATGGTTTCCTCGACCAGCACGTCGAGCGGCTCGCCGAACTCGTGGAAGCGGATGACCCGGGACGGGACGGTGGACATGTGGCCTCCTCGACCGCGGGAACCCGTCGACCGAGTTCCGTCAGTGACTGACGCTACCACGGTTGCGTCAGTCACTGACGCATCCATACGATGAGCTCATGCCGAGAAGCGGTGCCGACGCGCGCCGGCGACTGCGCGAGGCGGCGCTCGACCTCTACCGCGAGCACGGCTACGACGCGACCACGACCGCACAGATCGCCGAGCGCGCCGGCGTGACGGAGCGGACCTACTTCCGCCACTTCGCCGACAAGCGCGAGGTGCTCTTCGACGGCGAGGACGACCTCCGGACGGTCCTGGTCGACGCGGTGGCCGCCGCACCTCCCGAGTTGCCGCCGCTGGCCGTGCTCACGCGCGCGTTCACGGCGGCCGTCCCGCTGTTCGTCGCCGGACGCAGCGTGGCCGAACGTCGCCAGGAGATCATCGTCGCCACCCCCGCCCTCCAGGAACGCGCACACGCGAAGTCGGCCGCGCTGACCGAGGCGCTCGCGACGGCGCTCGCGGCCCGCGGCCTCCCTCGGCCCAGCGCGCTGCTCGCCGGCCGGATCGGCATGGCGTCGTTCGGCCACGCGCTCGGATCCTGGGACGGAAGATCGGCCTCCGAGTTGGAGAGACTCATCGCCGAGTCGGCCGCCGAGGCACGCTCGCTCGGCTGAGCCGGACCGCCGACTCGCGGCAGTCACCACCGGGCGCAGAGGGGACCGCCGACCGGACGGTCGGCGTTGCGCCGGTAGGGCTACGTCGATATCCGGCTACCGGGTGACATGCGTGCCGCAGTCCTGATTTCATCTCCTCATGACGAGGCTGCGGCGGTCGGACGTGGTGGCGTCCCTCGACGCCGCGGAGTTCGAGACCGTCGAGACCGCCGAGCTCGCCCGCCTGGTCCGCGCCGAGCGGATCATGGTGCGGGTGCGGTGGGGCGGTGTGGCCTTCGCCCTGGTCCAGGTCTTCACCTACTACCTGCCCTACCCGCCCGGCCTGCTCGAGGCGGCGCTGGGCCTGACGGCACTGCTCGCCGTCGGCAACATCGCGCTCTGGTGGGCGATCCCGTCGATGACGACGCTGCGCCGGGCCAGGCGGGTCAGCGTGCTCGCGTTGCTGCTCAACGGGGCGGTCTTCGTCGGCCTCGTCGCCGTCTACACGTTCGACACCGAGACCGCGATCTGGGCGGTGCTCTACGTGTTGCCGATGGAGGCGGCGATCCGGTTCCAGCTCCGCGGGGCCATGCTGACGATCGGCGCCCTGACGGTCGTCTACACGATCCGGGAGGCCGTGGGGGCGGTCGTGTACGGGCATCCGTTCCTGATCGTGTCGATCACGTACCGGATGGGGATCGGCTGCATCATCGCGAGCGTGGCGGGTGCCATCGCGCAGAGCGTCACGCAGGACCGGCGCCAGCTCGCCGTACTGGGCCGGGTCGCCCGGACCGTCGCGTCCGCGCCGACGTTGAGCTCGGTGCTCGAGCGGGCGGCCGACGATCTCGCCGACCTGTTCCGCGTCCCGGCCGTCGTGCTGGCACTGGTCGACCCGGAGGACGGCCGGCTGCGGGTGCGGGCCGAGCACGGCGGGCGCCCGGGGTCCGCACCAGGGACGGAGATCCCGCGGCACGGCGACGGCCCGGTCGCGCGGGCGATCGCCGACCGGCGCGCCGTCTGGGCCGCGACGGGTACGTCGAACGGGCTGCTGCGCAGGCTGATGGGCCGCGGGCGCGTCGCGGGGGCTCTGGTGGCGGCCCCGCTGCTGGCGCGGGACGAGGTCGTCGGCGTCGTCCTGCTCGACACCGGCGAGCAGAACCGGCGCTCGTCCGCCGCCGAGCTGGCGCTGGCGGAGACCGTCGCCGGCCAGCTGGCGGGTGCCATCACCGGGGCGCGGTTGTTCGAGCAGGCCCAGGCGGCCCGGGCCGCCGCCGACGCCGCGAACGAGGCCAAGAGTGCCTTCCTGGCCAACATGAGCCACGAGATCCGCACGCCGATGAACGCCGTCATCGGCATGACCGAGCTGCTCTCGGCGACGAGCCTCACCGAGGAACAGCAGGACTACACCGGCGTCATCGCGCAGAGCGCGGACGGGCTGCTCACCGTGATCAACGACGTCCTGGACTTCTCGAAGATCGAAGCGGGCAAGCTGGAGCTCGACCGCGACGCGTTCGACCCGCGCGAGGTGATCGAGGACGCGCTCGGCCTGCTCGCGCCGCGCGCCGCGGCGAAGGGCCTCGAGCTCGTGGCGGCCGCCGACGGCGTCCCGCCCGCCGCGGTGTTCGGGGACCCGGGCCGGCTGCGCCAGATCCTGGTGAACCTCGTCGGCAACGCGGTCAAGTTCACCGAGCGTGGCGAGGTCGTCGTGACGTTGTCGGCGGTGCGCGCCGACGACGACCGGTGGCGACTGCGCATCGCCGTCGCCGACACCGGCATCGGCATTCCTGCGGAGCAGATCCCGCGACTGTTCCGCTCCTTCAGCCAGGTGGACGAGTCGGCCACCCGTCGCCACGGCGGCACCGGCCTCGGCCTCGTGATCAGCCGCCGGCTCGCCGAGCTGATGGGCGGGACCGTCGAGGTCGCGAGCGAGCCCGGACGCGGGTCGGTGTTCACCGTGACGCTGGTCGGCGAGGCCGCGAGCCCACCGGACCGGCTCGCCGCCGACGACCGGCCGGATCTGCTGAGCGGGCGGACCGCGCTGATCGTCGACGACAACGCGGCGAACCGGCGGATCCTCGCCGCGCACTGCAGCGCCTGGGGGATGACCGCGCACACGGCCGCCGCGGCGGAGGAGGCGCTCGCGTGGGTCCGCGACGGCGGGGAGGCCGACGTCCTCGTCACCGACCTGCTCATGCCCGGTCTCGACGGCTCCGCACTCGCCACCGAGATGGCCGCCCTTCGCCGGATCCCGACGGTGTGCCTGTCGTCGTTGGGTGCCGCGCGCGACCCGCAGGCCCCCGTCGACGTGTGGCTGACCAAGCCCGTCCGGCGCGGCGTGCTCGAACGGACGCTGGTCGGGCTGCTCGGCGCCCCTCTGCCCAGGACCATGACCGTCGACACGCCGCCGTCCGCGCCGGAGGCCGACGACCTCCGGGTGCTCCTGGCCGACGACAACCCGGTCGGCCGCCGCGTCGGGCTGCTCCTGCTCGAACGGCTGGGCCATCACGCCGACACCGCGACGACCGGGCTGGAGGTGCTGGCGGCCCTGGAGCGGCGCGAGTACGACGTCGTCCTGCTCGACGTCCAGATGCCCGAGCTCGACGGGCTCGAGACCGCCCGGCGGATCAGCGCGACCCGCCCGCCCGGGACGCGGCCGTGGCTCGTCGCGCTGACCGCGAACGCGATGGCGGGCGCCCGCGAGGAGTGCCTCGCCGCGGGCATGGACGACTACGTCACCAAGCCCGTCCGCCTCGCCGACCTCGAAGCCGCGCTGGCCCGCCGGCCGGATCCCGGGCCGGCCGCTCCCGCCCGTCCGTCGCGACCGGCGCCCACGGCGCCGCTGCTCGACAGCACCGTGCTCGACGGGCTGGTCGCGTCGTTCGGCGACGACGGTCCCGGGCTGGTCGCGGAGCTGGTGGCGGAGTTCTCGGCCAACACACCGGTGCTGCTGTCGGACCTGCAGGACGGGGTGGCCGCGGCGGACGCGGAACGGGTCCGGCGGGCGGCGCACACGTTGAAGTCCAACACCGCGATGTTCGGGGCGCGGGACCTCTCGGCCCGCTGCGCGGCACTCGAGGAGCACGCGGCGCACGGCGACCTCGAGGGCACGGCAGCGCAGGTCGACGAGATCACCGGGATGGTCCCGCCACTGGTCGCCGCGCTGCGCGCCACGGTCGACCCGTCCGGGCCCGGACCCCGGGAGCACGGCACGGAGGAGCACAGGGTGGGCAGGACGTGAGCGAGCAACGGACCGGGACGGTCCTCGTCATCGACGACGACCCCACCAACAGGCTGCTGCTGCGGCGCGGCCTCGAACGGGAGGGGCTCCGGGTCGAGACGGCCGCCGACGGGGTCGAGGCGCTGGAGCGGCTCGCCCGGCCGGGCATCGACCTGGTCCTGCTGGACCTGCTGATGCCACGGCTGAACGGGCACGAGGTGCTCGCCAGGATGCGCGCCGACTCCCGGCTCCGGCACGTGCCGGTCATCGTCGTGTCCGGGGCGGACGAGACCGCCGAGGCGGTGCGGTGCATCGAGCTCGGGGCCGACGACTTCCTCCCCAAGCCGTTCGACCCGGTCCTGCTGCGTGCCCGCATCGGTGCCGGGCTGTCGCGCAAGTGGCTGCGCGACGTCGAGCAGGACTACCTCGAGCAGGTCGGGCTGGTGGTCCGCGCAGCCGGCGAGGTCGAGGCCGGGACCTTCGAGGCGGCGTCGCTGGACACCGTGGCCACGCGCGACGACGCGCTCGGCGGACTGGCCCGGACGTTCCAGACGATGGCGCGCGAGGTCCGCGCCCGCGAGCAGCGGCTGGAACGGCAGGTCGGCGCCATGCGCATCGAGATCGACCAGGCCCGCGCGGCGCGCCGCGTCGCCGAGATCACCGAGACCGACTACTTCGCCGACCTGCAGCGCAAGGCCGCGAGCCTGCGCTCGGGGGAGCGCGGGACGGAGAGCACGTGAGCCGGATCGTCTCCATCCACTCGTTCCGCGGGGGCACCGGCAAGTCCAACACGACCGCCAACGTCGCCGCGCTGCTCGCGGCCGAGGGACGCAGGGTCGGGGTCGTCGACACCGACATCCTCTCGCCCGGTATCCACGTCCTGTTCGGACTCGACCAGGACTCGGTCGGGAACAGCCTCAACAGCTATCTCTGGGGCCGCTGCACGATGCCGGAGGCGGCCTACGAGGTCACCCCGGCCACGCTGGGCGGCGACGGCCGGATCTGGCTGGTCCCCTCCAGCGTCGCTGCCCAGGACATCGCGCGGGTCATGCACGACGGCTACGACGTCGGGCGCCTCGGCGACGGGTTCCGCACCCTGATCGACGAGCTGGGCCTCGACGTCCTGATCCTCGACACCCATCCGGGGCTCAACGAGGAGACGCTCCTCGCGATCGCGATGTCCGACGCCCTCGCGATCGTGCTGCGGCCGGACCACCAGGACTACGAGGGCACGCAGGTGACCGTGACGGTGGCCCGCAAGCTGGCCGTCCCGACGATGGTGCTCGTCGTCAACAAGACGCCCGCGGTGTTCGACGAGGACGAGGTCCGCGAACGGGTCGAGAAGGCCTACGACTGCCGCGTCGCGACCGTCGTGCCGCACTCGGACGAGCTGATGGCGCTCTCCAGCGGTGGCGTGTTCGCCGTCGACCACCCCGACCACCCGGTGACCGACCGCTACCGCGGCCTCGCCGCCGAGCTGATGTCCTGACATGGATCCGGAGACGTCGGGTACGGACTTCTTCGACCGTCAGAACATCGTGTCCGGGCGCGGCCGGGGCCGCCGCCGGCGCACCATGCTCTTCCTCGTCGAGAGCTTCACCGACCCCGGCGGCCCCGACTCCGGTGCGGCGCTGGACTTCCTGGCCTCCACCGAGGTGTTCGGCGGCCTCGACCGCGAGGCGCTGCGCAGCCTGCTCGCCCACCTGGATCCGGTGCACGTCGAGGCCGGCGACGACGTCGAGACCGGGTCGGCGCTGCTGCTCGTGGGGCACGGCCGGGTCGAGGTCGTGAGCGGCGACGGGACACGGTCCGAACGCGCCCCCGGCCAGGTCGTCGACGCGGCGGCTCTCCTCGGCGGCCGGGAGGAGGGCACCCGCGTCCGAGCCCTGCGCGACTCCATGCTGCTCGCCCTGTCCGCCACCGCGTTCGAGGCGTTCGCGCAGCGCCGGCCGGCCGCGCTGCTCGGGTTGTGCCGCCAGCTCGTACGGCTGTCGGCTCGGACCGACGAGCCACGGCCCGACGTCCGGTCGGCAGGAACCGTCGCGGTGCTCGCGGCCGGGCGTGATCCGGTCCCGGCCGACTTCGTGCCCGCGCTCGTCGAAGCCCTGGCCCGGCACGGCACGGTCGCCGTGCTGTCCCGCGACCGCATCGACGACGCCCTCGGCCGGGGTGCCGCCGACGTCGAGCCGGCCGACCCGCGCAACGGCGCCGTCGTCGCCCGGCTGCAGCAGGCCGAGCAGCGGCACCGGTTCGTCGTCTACGTGGCCGACGCGGACGCGGGCGCCTGGACCCGCCGCTGCCTGCGGCAGGCCGACCGGGTGCTGGTCGTCGGCCGGGCCGGCGCGGACCCGGCCGCGGGCGCGGCGGCCGCCGGGCTCGACGACCGGCCCGCCGACCTCGTCCTCCTGCACCCGCCGGGCACCGCACGGCCCACGGGGACCGCCCGCTGGCTCGCGGCCCGGCGGATCGAGGTCCACCACCACGTCCGGGAGGGCCGGGCGGCCGACTTCGCCAGGCTCGCCCGCCACGTCGCCGGCGTGGCCCGGGGGCTGGTGCTGGGCGGCGGGGGGATGCGGGGCTTCGCCCACCTCGGCGTGATGAAGGCGCTCGACGACCTCGGGATCGAGATCGACGCCGTCGCGGGGACCAGCATCGGTGCCATCATGGCCGGCCTGCGCGCCGCCGGGCTCGACCACGACGACCGGCTCGAGACCTCGGTGGGCGCCATGGTCCGGCAGGGCTCGATGGTCCCCGTCACGTTGCCGTTGGTCTCCTACTCGTCGGGACGCAAGGTCACCCGGCTGCTGCGCGAGGTGCCCGTCTTCGAGTGGGAGATCGAGGACCTCTGGCTCCCGTACTTCTGCATCTCCGCCTCGTTGCGCGACGCCCGCGAGGTCGTCCACGATCGCGGTCCGACGTGGCGGGCGATCCGGGCCAGCATCTCGCTGCCCGGCGTCTACCCGCCCGTCCCCGACCGCGGCGACCTCCTCGTCGACGGCGGGGTGCTCAACAACATCCCCGTCGACGTCATGCGGACCCGGCTGCGCGCAGGCCGGCTCCTCGCGGTGGACCTCGCGCCCGAGGAGGACCCGGGCCCGACGCCGGTCTTCGGGGAGACGCTGTCGGGGTGGCGGGTGCTCGCGGAGCGCCTGCGCCGGGGGCGGGCACCGCTGCACGCACCTCCGTTGCCCGACGTGCTGGTCCGCGGGCTCATGCTGGCCGGTTCCCGCGGGGACCGCACCCGGCTCGCCGCAAGTCCCGGGACGGTGCTGCTCCGACCGCCCGTCGGCGCCGGCGGGCTGCTCGACTTCAAGGCGGGGCCTGCCCTCGTCGAGCCGGCCTACCGGTACAGCCACGACATGCTCTCCGGGTCGGATCTCCTCGGACCCGTCTGACCGTGCGGCCGGACATCGCGTCCGGGCGCGTCGATCACGAGCGGTTGTTCGCCGCCGCGTCCCGTCGGCGCCGCACTGCGCGCAGCACCAGCCCGACGAGCTCCTGCGGCTGGTTCGTGGAACCCTCAGCCCCGCGGCGCACCGCCTCGTTGAAGTGCTCCGCCGACCGGGAGCCCGCGTAGATCACGACCGGGGTGAGGTCGCCCGCGGACCGGAGGGCGTCGAGGAGGTCGTACCCGGCCTGCTCGTCGTCGGCGCGGACCATGTCGGAGATGATCACGTCGTAGGGCGGGTTGCGCTGCACCCGGGCGAGGGCGTCGGCGGTGGAGGTGCTCAGCTCGACGTCGATACCGACGGCCTCCAGGGCCTCGGCCTCGTAGACGTTGTTCGCCGGCTGGTCGTCGACCCACAGCGCGCGGGCCCGTTGCCCGATCTCCTGCATCGTCCGGGCCGCGACGTCCACCTGGCTGAGCGCCTCGGCCCGCCCGAGCGTCGTCGCCGTGGGCTTCTCCGACGCCTTGGTGAGCGCGGTCGCGGCCTGCTCTCTGCTCGACGCGGACAGTTCGAAGCCGCCCGGCCCCTTGACCGTGACGTTGTCGCTGCCGAGCAGCTTGCTGATCGGCCGCCTGAACAACACCAGCGCGACCAGCACGACCGCGGGCCAGAGGATCGTGCTGATCAGGCTCGTGACGTCGGCGAGCATCCGTCCTCCCGTCCCACGACCGCCGCAAGCTCTGCGGACCGCCGGAACGGTCCCCGTGCGCGTGCGACCTTAGTGCCGTCCCGAACGGTGAACGGCTTCCCTCCCGGTTC
Organism: Pseudonocardia sp. D17; assembly: GCF_036984265.1. NCBI lineage: Bacteria > Bacillati > Actinomycetota > Actinomycetes > Pseudonocardiales > Pseudonocardiaceae > Pseudonocardia > Pseudonocardia sp. D17. Next base: position 56,512 of record NZ_BPRG01000033.1, read on the forward strand.
CGTCGAATCTCGCACAGCGGACGGTTCGCAACGACCGAGGGAGATGTGGACGAAATCGACATCACCCCGCGAGCACGTCCTTCCCGTTGCCTTGCGGGGCAGTCGATGCAGAACGTCCACTACAGACTCAGCTGGTCGCGGGACGGCAGTGGGCAGCACGGCTGCCGCCCGTTCGGACCGGTGCCCCCCGACGGTGCGGCGCTCTTACCGCGGCGGTCGCGGCGACGCCGCTCCGTGCCCGCCGTCGCGGCCTTCTCACGCGGGTGGGATGTTCGCGTTGCGGTGGAACACGTTGTCCGGGTCGTAGCTCGCCTTGATCGCCGCGAGCCGGGCGAACTTCACCGGCCCGTAGGCGGCTGCGACGCGGTCGGGTTCGAACTCGGTCATGAAGTTGACATAGCTACCGCTGTCCCCGGCGTGCGGGCGCAGCGCGTCCCACGTCGACCGGACCCATTCGCGGTCCGCGGGGAGCAGCCGCGGGTCCGGTGTCGCGGCGTCGATGTTGACGGCGTAGCGCGCCGAGCGCCGCCCGCCGAACGCGGTGTCGTCCTCGGCGACGTCGGCGAACGCGCCCCCGAGCGGGAAGATCGGCATCAGGCTCATCGGAGACACCTTCGCCGGCAGCCGTCCCGCGATGACGTCGATCGCGGCGTCGGAGAGCTCGTCGAGGTAGAGCGCCTTGCCGTAGGCGTGGATGCCCCACGGTGCGGCGTCGTCGAGAATCTGCTGCAGCGCGGTGTAGGGCATGTCGGTACCGACCTCGAACAGCGGGTGAAGCGCGGCGCGGGCCTCGGCGAGCGGTGCGGCCTGCGGCTGTGCATCGGAGAGGCCGGCGATCAGGAGGGCGATCCCGAGCGTGTGATGGTGGGCTTCCGGCACGAACGGCGCGGGCGGTGCGTTGAAGCCGGCGATCAGGGCCCCGCAGTCGCGCGGGAGCGCGTCGGCGACGTCGCGGGCGACGCGCAGCGCGGCGGCACCCCGGTCGATCTCCCAGAACAGCAGACCGAAGTGGACGATCGGCCCCACCGGGTGCAGGGCGAACTCGAACTCGGTGACGACGCCGAAGTTGCCGCCGCCACCGGTGAGGGCCCAGAAGAGGTCGGGATGGGAGTCGGGTGCGGCGCGCACGCAGCGTCCGTCGGCGAGCACGACCTGCGCGGACCGCAGGTTGTCCACGGCCAGGCCGCACCGGCGCGTCAGCCAGCCCATTCCGCCGCCGAGGGTGAGCCCGCCGACGCCGGTGTGGCTGATCGTCCCGCCCGTCACCGCGAGTCCGTGCTGCTGGGTGGCGGCGTCGAGCTCGCCCTGGGTCACGCCGCCGCCGCAGCGGGCACGGCGGGCCGCCGGGTCGACGACGACGTGGCGCAGCAGACTCAGGTCCACCGTCAGCCCACCCTCGGGCAACGGCGCGCCCCCATAGGAGTGGGCGCCGCCGCGCACCCCGATCTCCAGCCCTTCCCCCCGGGCGTGGGCCAGCGCGGCGCCCACGTCGTCGGGCGTCGCGCAGCGGGCGATCACCGCGGGTCGGGCGGCGATGGCGCCGTTCCAGGGTGCGCGGGCCGTGGCGTAGTCGTCGTCGGCCGGGGTGAGCACGCTGCCGGTGAAGCCCGCGCGCAGCGTGTCGAGCGTGCCGGTGCTCGTCGTGGTGTCGGTCATCGTCGGTGCCTCCTCGCTCTGCGTCTGCGCGACAGGATGCGAGGACGGGCGTTCCGCAGCCGTTCCTCAGTCGTCGGCAGGAACGCGGACCAGCACGTCACGGGCGGCGGGCGCCCACAGCCGGGCCGGCCCGCCCGCGGCCAGCAACCGCTTCGCCTGCGCCGCGGCGCCGGAGTGGTCACCCGCGGCGACGAGCGCCGCGAGCAGGACCCGGCTCGCGATCGCCGCCTGACCGGGTGCGCTCGGCCGCTCGCAGACGGCGCGTTCGGCGGCGCGGATCGCGGCGAGACCGCGCTCGTGCGCGCCGTCGAGCACGGCGACGTAACCGCGGAGCATGGCCATCGTCTGGATGTGCACCCTCTCCCCGCCGTGCGCCTCCAGGCCGACGGTGAACCGGCGCACCGCGTCGTCGTCGCCCATGTCGACGGCGAGCACCATCGCGAACGTGAGAGCGGTCAGATGGCTGAACCGATGCCCGACCACCTCGGCCCACGCCAGCGCCTCGTCGCGGGCGGCGACCGCACCCGCCGGATCGCCGAGGAAGAACAGGGTGTTGGCCAGCCGGCTCTGGCACACGACCTTGGGATCCTGCACGTAGTCGACGAGGTGGATGCGGCGCAGCTCGGGCCGGTAGCAGCGCAGCGCCCGCTCGAAGTGGTCCCGTGCGGTGCCCATCTCGTTCTGCCAGAACGCGGCGATGCCGAGCACGTAGGCGGCCTCGACCGCGAGCACGCCCGCCGGGGCGCCGTCGCCGCGGTCGGCCGCGTCCCAGAGCTGTTGCCCGAACCGGCCGGCCGCGGCGAAGTCACCCCTGGTGAGCGCCTCCAGCGCGAGCGAGCGCAGCGCCGGTGCAGCGGGTTCGACGCCGAGCGCCGCGGACAGCTCCAGGATCCGCTGCTGGGTCGACCGCACGGCCTCGGACACGTAGCCGTGCACGGGCACCAGTGGCCCCAGCAGGGCGGTGCGGAGGTCGAGCTCGACCGCGTCGCGTTCTGCGGAGCGCGGTCGGGTCCCGGCCAGCGCGAGGGCACGCCCGAGCAGGTCGGCGGCGCGGACATCGGCGTGCAGCAGCTGGGCGGCGGCCGCCGCCCGGCGGTACCAGAGGATCGCCCGGTCGACCGCCCCCGCCTGCGCGTGGTGGGCGGCGACCTGCGCGCTCACCGGGTCGGGTGTGGCGCCGTGGGTCCGTTCCAGCGCGTCGGCGATCCGCTCGTGCAGCATCCGGCGCCGGGCCGGGCTGAGCTCCTGGTAGGCGACCTGTCGGATCCGGTCGTGGCTGAAGTCGTAGCTGCCGCCGTCGCCCTGCTCGCGCACGATGCGGTGCCGCCACAGCTCGTCGAGCCCCCGCACGGCGTCCTCCGCGTCGAGCTCGGCGGCCGCGACGAGCACGTCGACGGGGAACTCGCGGCCGATGGCCGCTGCTACTTCGAGCAGGTGGCGGGCGGTGGCGCCGAGTCGCGCGAGCCGACCGGCGATGACCGACTGCACACGGGGGCTGGGTGGCGCACCGGGCGTCCAGCCGCCGCGCAGCGCCTCGACGATGTAGAGCGGGTTGCCCTCGGTCTCGGCATGCAGCCGACGCGCGTCCGCGGCGTCGAGGCCGGCCCCCTGGGTGCGGGCGGCCAGCTCGGCCGTGTGCATCGCGTCGAGCCGGCCGAGGTCGATCTCGGAGAGCCGGTCGCGGTGCGCCAGGCCGACGAGCAGCTCGCGCAGCGGCCCGTCCGGGGCCGTGTCACCGGTCCGCGCGGTGCCCACCACCAGCAGCGGGGCGTCGGCCGCGACGCGCAGCAGGTAGTGCAGCAACCGGCAGGTCTCGCTGTCGGCCTCGGGCAGGTCGTCGACGACGAGGAGGGTCGGCGAACGGGTGGCGACGACCGCGGCGGCGATGGCGTCGTACAGGCGGTGGCGCTGGTCGCCCGGGGGCAACGGCACCGGCGCCGCCAGTCCGGGAACCTCGGCGAGCAGTTCCGGCAACAACCGGGCGAGCTCGGTCAGCCGGGCGGGCTCGAGCCGGGCCAGCCGGGCACGGACGGCCGGCGTCCGCAGCCAGTCGACGACCGCGCCGTAGGCGAGCGTGCCCTCCGCGGCGTGGCATCGGGCGACGGCGACGACCGCGCGCCGCCGCACGCACCACGCGCCCAGCTCCTCGACGAGCCGGCTCTTGCCGATGCCGGCTTCGCCCTGGACCAGCACCAGCCGCGCCGCCCCGGCCGTCGCCTCCTGCCACGCCGCCGCCAGTACCGCCTGCTCCCGGCCGCGCCCGACCAGAGCCGGCCGCGCACCACGGGTTTCGGGCGCACGGGCCGGGACGGCGAGCAGCGCGTCGTACGCGGCGCGTGTCGGCTCCGAGGGCTCGACGCCGAGCTCACGCTCGAGCGTGCTGGCGCACAGGTGGTAGGCGCGTACCGCCCGGGCCCGGTCGCCGGCGGCATCGTGCAGTCGCATCAGCGTCCGGTAGGTCTGCTCGCGCAGCGGGTCCAGCCGCAGCAGCCGCTCGGCGTGCGTGGTCGCCTCGACGACGTCGCCGGCCGCCGTACACAGTTCCACCAGCTCGGCCAGCGCGTCCATCTGGAGCCGGGCCAGCCGGTCACGCTCCGCCACCAGCCATTCGTCGTCCCGTCCCTCGCCGAGCTCGCCGCCGTAGAGGGCCACCGCCGCGCGCAACGCGTCCCGCCGGGCGGCGTCGTCCTCGGTGGCCAGGAGCTTCTGGTACTCGGCGACGTCGAGCCACAGTTCCGCACCGGGGCGCCAGCGCAGGGTGCGGCCGGTGATCTCGACGAAGTGGTCGAGCTCGGGAACGGTGCTGCGCACGGTGTGCAGGAGATGGCGCAGGTTGGTGCGGGCCTGCGTGCCCGTGGATCCGGGCCACAGCGCGGACGCGACCCGCTCACGCGGGAGCGCCGTCTCGGGGTGCAGGACCAGGTAGGCGAACAGCGCCTCGGCGCGGGCCGATCCCGGCGCGGCACCGGCGGCGCCGAGCCGGATGTCGAAGGGTCCGAGCAGCCGGACCCGCGCTGCCGACGGCACGGCCGGATTCTCCCGGTTCGTACTGGTCCGCACCAGGGCATACGCGACCGTGATCCCGGTGGCGGTGGGCCGGGCCGGTTGCGATCGGTCGGACTCGTCCTGGGAGGGCAGGGCCTGCGCGTCACGAACCTGTTGGATGCGACGTCACCGCAGTCCGGGCACGGGTCACGCCCGCGTGGGTCGGCTGTCGTCGAGGACGAGTCGGGCGATCATCTCGCGCCGACTGGAGACACCGAGCTTGCGGAAGACGGCCTTGAGATGGTCCTGCACGGTGTGCGGCGAAAGGTGCAACGCGCTCGCGATGACCTTGGTCGACGCGCCCTTCAGGACCATGACCGCGACGTCCTGCTCGCGCGCCGTGAGCCCGCGCGCGGCCAGCGTCATCCTGCCGACGGCCGACCGGGGCGCCTCCTCGATGGTGACGACGACGGAGCGCGTCGGCGTCGGCCCTCCGTCGAGAGCGATGGCGCGCAGCGACGACCACCTTCCGGACCGCCCCAGCACTCGCGTCGTTGCCGGCTGCCCGCTCGTGCGCGCGCGTGCCACGACGGCCAGGACGTTCGACGGCAACGATTCCCCGTCCCAGCCCCCCAGATCCACGATCTGCTCGTCCGCCGCCGCCGTCATGTCGGACACCCGGTCGCGATCATCGACGATGATCACCGCCGCACCCGTCGCGGACCCGGTCGTCGGTGGGGACGCCGCGAAGAGCACACGCTGCAGGCTCAGCGCAAGGAGTTCGTGCACGTCCGACAGCTCGCGGGCCTCGCGGGCGGTGAAGGGCACGTCCCCGGCACCTCGGTAGAGCGCGAGCGCACCCCACGACACCCCGCGCGCGCGACACACGAGTCGCAGCTCGTCGCTGAAGCCGAAGTGTGGTTGCAGGAAATCCCGGAACCGTCGGCAACGCTCGGGCCGGCCATCCGTGTCGACCGAGAGCACACCGACCGGCGCTCGACGCCCGGCGATGTCGGCGAACTGGTTGACGTCGGGACCGCCGTACTCTGCCGCGGCGAACTCCTCGTCCCCGACGGCGAGGGGGTGGGACTTGAAGGCGCGAGCGATCAGGCCGCTGCTCGGATCCATCGTCGCCAGACAGGCGAATGCGAACGGGACGTGCGCGCCGACGGCGGCGAACACGGCCTCTGCGACACCGTCGACGTCGCGACAGCCGGGCAGGACCGCACCGAGCCTGTCGCCCAACGACCGGGGACGCACGCCGCGCATGCCGCCATCGTGGAGGACGACGTGCTCGCGAGGGAACACCCCCGGCACGAAGTCCCCACATACCTGGGATGGGAACCGACGCGTTCCGCCACGACCCTTCCCACATGCCCGACCACGCGGAGCCCGATCCCTCGACACCGGCGAGCACCTGGGTGCACACCCACGGCCCACGGTGCTGGTGGAGCCCGGACCAAGCCGGGTGGTTCTGCGCGGAGTCCGCCGACCGGGCCGCGACGGCCCGCGAGCCCGAGCCACCGCTGACCGACGTCCGCGACCTGCTCCTCGTCCACACCGCCCTGCTGCGGGAGTTCCGGCTCGCCGCCCGAGCCGTCGCGCGCGTGCCGGCGCCCGACCGGCGCGGGGCTCGGGCTGTCGGCCGACACCTGCAACTGCTGTGCGACCTGCTCCACCACCATCACCGAGGGGAGGACACCCTGCTCTGGCCCGTCCTGCGGGCCCGTACCCCAACCAGCACGTCGCGGGTCTTCGACGAGGTCGACTCCCAGCACGACGCCGTCGACCAGCTCGTGCAGCGCGTCCGGGACCTCGGACTCGCCTGGGCAGACACTCCCGGTACCGACCACGGTGCCGCGCTGACCACGACCCTCACCGATCTCCACACCCTGCTCGCGGTGCACTTCGACCTCGAGGAGCGTGCAGTGCTCCCACTGGCAGCGGCGAACCTCACCGCGGACGAATGGCACGCCGTCGGAGAAGCGGCCGTCGCCGAACTGCCCAAGGCCACGATGCCGCTGGTCTTCGGCATGTTCGCCTACGAGGGCGACGCCGCGGTCCTGCGTGCCATGCTCGCCTCGGCGCCACCCGTGCCCCGTGCCCTGCTCCCGGTGATCGCGCCGCGGATCTACGCGCGACGTGCTCGTCGAATCCACGGGACGGCGACCCCTTGACCCGGGCGTGGACGACGCAGCCGGCGTGCGGTGACCTGCCTCCTCGCCGACGATGAGCCGACCGAATCATCCCGCACGGATGTGGACAGCGGCCCGCATACGGAACAAACTGCGCCGGGTGAACAGAGCCCGACGGTCCCCCGGGGCCGGCGTGCGCGCCACGGGCAGGCAGCGATGCGCCGTCCGTCGGCGAGCTCGGCAGACGGCCTCGTCCGTCGTCGGTGTCGCGCTGCTGATCGCCGCTGCGTGCTCGCAGCCGTCGGCCGCCGGCACGAGCCCGTCCCCGACCGCCGGTCCCGGCTCGCAGGAACCGACGGCCGGACTGGTCGACATCGGCGGTGGCCGCACGATCTGGCTGGAGTGCCGTGGCACCGGCACGCCGACGGTCCTGCTGGTCTCCGGCGCGGTGGGTGCGCACGACGACTGGACCCACACGTTGAACGACGCCGACCCGGCGGCCGCACCGTCACAGAATGACGCTGCGGTGTTCTCCGAGGTCTCCCGCTTCACCCGGGTATGCGCCTACGACAGGCCCGGGACCACTCGACTCACCGGCGAGCTGTCCCCCTCCACCCCGGTGCCCCAGCCGACCACCGCGCAGGCCGCCGCGTCCGACCTGCGCGCGTTGATGTCCGCCGCCGGTGAGCGTGGACCGTACGTGCTCGTCGGGGCCTCCTGGGGAGGGATGCTCGTCAACCTGTTCGCCCGGGAGAACCACGCCGACGTGGCCGCCCTCGTCCTCGTCGACGGCGCATCGGACTTCCTCGAGGAGACGCTCACCCCCGGCCAGTGGGCTGCCTGGATGCAGGCGGTCGCCACCTCGCCCGTGCCGCCGGGTGGGGAGATACCCGACTACGACGGTGCCGTCGCCGAGATCCGCGCGGCGCCCGCGCTGCCCTCGGTGCCCGCGGTCGTGCTGACCGCCGACCAACCGTGGAACCTGTCGCTGGGCGATCAGCCGCCGACGTGGCCTGCCTGGACCGCGGCCCAGGACCGGCTCGCCGACCAGCTGCACGCCACCCATGTCACCGACACCGACAGCGGACATCCCATCAACCTGCAGAACCCCCGCGTCGTGGTCGACTCCGTCCGCAGCGTCGTCGACACCGCCCGCGGCACCCCCGGACCGGCAGCCACCACACGCTGATCGGACTGTGCCTGCGCAGCTGCCGCCACAGGTCCTCGCCGACCGGATCGGTGGCGGGCGACGGCCCGAACGACGACCTCGGGAGCCGACGCCACCAGCCCGTCCTCGATCGACCGACTGCTGGAGGCGCACCGCATGCAGCTCGAGGCGATGGCCGAGGGTGCGCGGATCGCCTCGGCGCGACTCTGGTCGTAGGAGCGGGGACGGCGGCTCGGGAGCTCTGCGGGGGCTCCTGACCGTGAGGTCGGGGGCGCGCCGAGCTACCAGGCAGGTCGGCGGGACCACAGCGCAGCCAGGCCCGTCGCCCGGGGCAGCAGCGTCGCGGCCGACGGACCGGCCTCCCAGGTCCGCCAATCGCCGAGGACGAGGTCGAGCGCACGCAGCTCCGCCGACACCCGATGCAGGTCCATCTCGAGGTCCGGCTCGGTCAACGGGCGGCCGTCGACGCTCCACCCGTGTCCCATCAGCGGCATGACGCGACGGGCCAGCTCCGCCGTCGGCAGCGGACCGGACGCGGCGAGGACCGCCACGGCGGTCGTCGCCAGGATTTCCCCGAACCCGCCCGGTTCGAACCACCTGCGGAGGCGCCGCACGACCTCGGTGTCGTCGCCCGCCGCGCGGGTCGGGCTCATCACCCCGCCTGCCAGCCGGGCCAGCCCGACATCGCGCAGCATGTCGTGCAGCACGGCCAGCGGCGGCAGGTGCTCCTCGATCGACGCCGGCCGGTCCAGCCGCCGCCAGTGCGGGCGACGCTCCTGGACCGCCCGCACGAACGACCGGGGCAGTCGCCCACCGGGCGTCAGCTTGACCCCACCGGCGAGCAGGTCCAGCACGATCCGCACGCTCTCCGGTACCTCGCCGACCGTCTGCCGGACGAGCAGGCTCGTCGCATCGCGCTCGAAGGTCGGCAAGTCCCCCGCCCACCGGCGAAGATGCTCGTGCTCCTCGTGCCCCGGATCGGCCAGCACCGCCAACAGGTGCGCGTAACCCGGCGCGCCGCCGCAGTCCTCGGGTGGGCAGCCACCCTCGCCGTCCACGCAGGCAGGGGCCTCGCCGCCCCTCCCGAGCGCCTCGACCTCGTGCTCCCAGCCGTCACCCAGGTCGTAGACGTACTCGAACCGCGACGGCAGCTCCCGCAGCCGTACCACGGCCTCGTCGCGGACCTGCAGCTCGTCGACCCAGTCCGGATCCGGCACGCCGTACCGGACTCCCTCGGCCTCGAACAGGTGCAGGTGGCTGTCCGTCCAGCCGATTGCCGCCTGGAGCAGATCGTGCAGCTCCGCCAGCGTCGCGTCGGCGGGGACGTCGATCACCCGGACGACCGCCGGTTCGACGTCCCGCATCCTGATCCGCAGCCGTGTGGTCCGCACGATCGGCACCGTACCGACGCGTCACCGGTCCCGGCCCGGGCGGGCCGACCACCCTGGTGACCCGAGGACCGGTGTCGACCGACGCCGCGTTGGTGCCGCCGGGCCCGACCCGGCGGCACCACCCGACGACGACCCGTCAGTCGTTGGCGATGGCCTTGTAGACCGCGGTCTCGAAGTCCATGTAGCCGCCGAACGAGACTGGATCACCGAACGGGAGGATCTGCGTCGCCCAGTAGCCGCCGATCCCGTTGGCACGGTCGATCCAGTAGAACAGGTTCGCCAGACCGGCCCAGCCGATCGCACCGGCGGGCCGGCCGGTCGGTGCCACCTCCTCGTTGACCTGGAACGTGTACGACCACGTCTTGCGCTGGCCCGGGAAGAACTCGGCGTCGTTGGACAGCCACTCGATCACCCCGGGCAGGACCTTCACCTGCAGGTTGTCGGGCAGGTGGTTCTGCACGCCGAGCTCGACGGTCTCCGGCCTGAGCACCTGCTCACCGGAGTCCGCGCGCCCGTCGTTGAGCCACATGCGGATGAACCTCAGGTAGTCCGACACGGTCCCGAACAGCCCGTGCCCGCCGAAGTGCACCTCGGGGTCGGGGGGCAGCGCGAAGTCGCTCGGGGTGAGCGAGCCGTCGGCCTCGCGCTGGTGGGTGCGGGCTGCCCGGGCGAGCTGCTGCTCGGACGCCTCGAACGTCATGTCGGTGATGCCGAGCGGGGCGAAGATTCGCTCCTGGCACACCTCTCCGAGCTGCTTGCCGGTGATGCCCTCGACCACCTGGCCGACCCAGTCGATGTTGCTGCCGTACTCCCACTTGTCGCCCGGGTCGAACAGCAGCGGCGTGCGCAGGGCGCGCTGCGAGGCGGTGGCCACGCTGGGCTGGTCGTGCTCGTCGGCGAGCCGCTTGTAGGTCTCGTTGAAGAAGTCGTAGCCGAAGCCTGCGGTGTGGGTCAGCAGGTGGTGGGTGGTGACGTCGCGGGCCGGCGGGCGCAGGATCGGCTTGCCCGAGTCGTCGAAACCCTCGATGACCTGGAGCTCCCCGATCGCCGGGGCGTACTGCTTGGCAGGGGCGTTCAGGTCGAGGTCGCCCGACTCCACGAGCTGCAGTGCAGCTGTGCCGGCCACGGCCTTGGTGGTGGACCACAGCGAGAAGATCGTGTCGGTGGTCATGGCGGTGTCGCCGGAGAGGTCCCGGACACCCGACGCGCCCAGGTACACCTCGCCGTCGCGGTCGGTGACACCGGCGACGACGCCGGGCACCCGTCCCTGGCCGGACGGCGGACCGTCCGAAACCTTCTGGACGACGGCGTCGGCGGCCGACCGGATTGCCTCACTCATGAGCCGTTCCTTCCTGATCGGACGGTCACGGCCCGGTCGGTGCCGGCAACGGACGATGCTGCCGGCGAAGGAACCAGAGGTACGTCGTACCGGCGCCGGCGAGTCGTGACCTTGATGAGCACAGCACCCCCGAATGCCTGCGACGACAGGTGTGCGCGACGCGCCCACCAGGGCCACGGTCCTCGCGAGGTGCGACCTGCGTGTCTCGCGATCATGCTACGACCGGCACATCGCGTGTGGGCTGCCCCACACGCTATTTCACCGAACGGAGCAGTCCGGCGGGAGAGGGGCACGACGGCGGGTCACAGCCACCGCGCGCCGGCCAGCGCCGCCTGCTCCCACCAGTCGAGCTCCGCCGCGTCGCCGACGGCCTTCTCCCAGCCGAACAGCGCCGCCGTGGCGACGAGGCTCAACCCGAGCTGCCGGTCCCACCACCCGGTCGTGTCGACACCGTGCCGTTCGAGCCGGTCGCGGTACCGGGCGATCGTGGCCTCCTTGCCCTCCGGAAGGCGGGCCCGGTTGAGGGCGAGGTACCACGTCAGGTCCCAGGTCGGCGGCGCCTCACCGGGGAAGGCCCAGTCGATCAGCACGGTCCGCCCGTCGGGACGACGGCCCACGTTGCCGAGTTTCCAGTCGCCCGCGACGAACGTCATGGGGGTCGTGCGCAGCGCCTGCGCCAGCGCGGCCGGGTCGCGGTGGACCGCCGTGACGAGATCGTGCAACCGCGGCGCCCGCTCGGGGAGCAGGGCCCAGCCCTGGTGGGCCACTGCGATCGGTCCCGGCACCTCCGGCGCGTCCAGCTCGGGGGCGATGGTCTCGGGGGCGAAGAACATCCAGCGTCGGGAGAGGTCCTGCAGCCCGAGCAGGTCGTGCCAGCCCATGAAGTGGGCATGGCCGGCGGCCATGTGGTCGATCCAGCCGGCGTGGTGCGCGGCCGGGACCAGGTCGTCACCGGGCGGCACCAGGTCGGCGGCGCGGTCGAGCATGAGGATCGACAGCCGGGCCACCGGGCCCGCATCCGACGGGACGTCCTCCAGCGCCATGCCCACGACGGTGTGGTCGATGACCCTGGGCATCTCCGCGTAGAGGCCGGCCCTCCAGGCCGTGAACTCCCAGTGCGAGTCGTTGCCGGCCACCCGCATGAGCCAGTCGTCGGTGGCGGAGACGACCTTGAGGAAGTGCGGGACACCGTCGACGCGCAGCCGCTCGAAGCACGCGCCCGACTTCGCGTCGGAGGGGCGGACCACGACCCGGTCGTCGGCGCCGGCAAGGAGCTCGTCGAGTGTCCCGGCGATGCGGGGGGCGATGTCAGTGGACATGGTCTGCCTCCGTCCCGGTGAGCAGGGTCGCAGACCAGCGGTCGGCGCAGAAGTGGCCAATGGCGGTGCGATTCGATTCGGGCGGGACCCGGCGCGTGCCCGACACCGGCGCGCTCTGGCGATGGACGCGCACCGGCGCGTTGGACGTCGACGTCGAGGGCCGGCTCCGCACGCAGCACGCGCGTCCGCGCTCCTGACCTCCTGTCGGATGCGCCGACCGGTCGGGCGTCGGCGCGGCGGCGATCGTCCACCCCGCCGGGCCCGACCGCACGCCGCGGACGGGCAGGCGCACACGCCCGGACGGATCGTCCGACCGCGCGTGTCGGTACGCGTTACGCGTTGGCCGCAGGTGTGGCCGGAGAGGTCGTCGAGACGGCGTCGTCGGCGGCCGGGCGGTACGGGCTGCGGAGGGCGAGCGCGGCGGCCAGGCTGACGAGCGCAGCGACCGCGACATATCCCGCCACAGCGGTGAGCCCCCCGGTCGAGCTCGCGAGCAGGGTGGCGACGATGGGCGCGCAGGCACCGCCCAGCACCCCGCCGATGCCGTACGCGACGGAGGCACCGCTGTACCGGACCTCGGCCGGGAAGGCTTCTGCGAGGTACGCGCCGTACGGGCCCGTCATCAGGGCGATGGTCAGCGCCGCGACGGTCGACCCGACGAAGAGACCGACCGTCGAGCCCGACTCCACCAGCGCGAAGTAGGGGAAGGCCCACAGGCCCATGGCCACGATCCCGGCGACGAGGACCGGCCTGCGGCCGTACCGCCCGGCCAGCACCGCCGCGAGCGGGAGCGCGACGGTCCAGAGCAGCGCCGCGACCATCGTGACCGTCAGCATCGTCGAGGCGCTGTGCAGCTTCGCCTGTGCGGCGTAGCCGAGCACGAACGCGAGCAGCAGGTTGCCCAGCACCGATGCCGCGATGGTCACCCCGGAGGCGGGGATCCAGATCCGCGGGGCCCGGAACACGTCCGCGATCGGGGCGCGCCGCACGGTGTGCGCCGAGCGCAGCCGCTCGAACTCGGGGCTCTCGTCGAGCTTCAGCCGGATCACCAGGCCGACCACGACGAGCACCGCGCTGGCGAGGAACGGGAGACGCCAGCCCCAGGACACGAACCCGCCGTCGCCGACGGCGAGGCGCACCACCAGGAACACCATGCTGGAGAGCACCACGCCGAGCGGCAGGCCGACCTGGGGCAGCGAGCTGAACAGGGTCCGCTGCGCGGGGGTCCTGGCGTGTTCCAGCGCGAGCAGGGTCGCGCCGCCCCACTCCCCGCCGACCGCGAGCCCCTGCGCGAGCCGCACCAGCACGAGCAGGATGGGCGCGGCGACGCCGATGGTCGCGTAGGTCGGGAGCAGTCCGACGAGCGCCGTCCCGATCCCCATCACGAGCAGGGACAGCACCAGCATCTTCTTGCGGCCGACCCGGTCACCGAAGTGGCCGATCAGCGCGCCGCCGATGGGGCGGGCGACGAAGCCGATGGCGAAGGTCGACAGCGCGGCCAGCGTGCTCGCCAGGCTCGACGTGCTCGGGAAGAACTGCGGGGCGAAGACGAGCGTCGCCGCCAGTGCGTAGATGAAGAAGTCGTACCACTCGATGGTGGTGCCGATCAGCCCGGCGATCGCGACCCGCCAGGGACGCCCGGTCCCCGTCGGGGAGGTGGTTTCAGACATCGTCGTCCTCTCGGGGGTGGGTGTCGGAATTCGGGTACGAGCCGGGGGCCGGGACAGCGACGACGACCCCGATCACGCCCGCCATCCCGGGTTCTCCGCGGTGAAGGCGACGGGCAGCGCGTAGTGCGTCATCAGCGATCCGCCGACCAGGCCGCTCTCGACGGGCTCCCCGTCGAGCCGCAGGTCCGGGAGCCGGTCGAGGAGCCTGCCCATCGCGATCCGCAGCTCCGCGCGAGCGAGGTGCTGTCCCTGGCACACGTGCACGCCGGTCCCGAAGGCCAGGTGCCGGTTGCGCGTGCGACCGCGGTCGAAGGTGTCGGGATCACCGAACTCGCGGGGGTCGCGGTTGGCGGCCGCCAGATCGAGCAGTACCCGCCCGCCTTGCGGCAGTTCGTACCCACCGACCTGCACGGGGCACCGGACGCTGCGGGCGAACAACTGCAGCGGCGTGGTCAGCCGCAGGCTCTCCTCGATCACCGCCGGAAGTGCGCTGCGGTCGGCGACCAGTTCGTCCCGCAGTCCGGGCACGGTGAGGACGTGCCGGATCAACCCACCCAGCGCCGACCCGGTGGAGTGGTGGCCGCCGAGGATGTAGGCCACCAGGAGCCCGGTCGCGCCCGCCTCGTCGATCTCCTTGCCCTCGACGACGCCGTTCGCCAGCTGGGTCAGCATGTCGTCGCCCGGGTGCCGGCGACGGTCTGCCAACCATCCCTGGGTGGTGTCGTGGAACTCGGCGTACCGAACGGGGAACTCGGGGGTCCCCATCGCGGCGTACAGCGCGGCGGCGATGGCACGGGCCCGCACGGCCTCCGACTGTTCGAGTCCGATCATCCGGCCGATCACGATGGCGGGCAGGGGTTCGGCGAGCTGGTCGACGAGGTCGGCCTTCCCCGATCCGGCGAAGCCGTCGATCAGCAGGTCCACGACCTCGGTGATCACCGGCTCGAACGCCCGCACCGCCCGCGGCGTGAGCGGGCCGTCGAGGACCCGGCGCCATTCGGCGTGCTCGGGCCCGTCGAACTCCAGAGCGGGGACCGGCGGGAGCAGCGAGTTGGACGGGATCTTCACGCCGTCGGCCGAGGAGAACGACGCCGCGTCGCGCAGCGCCGCCCGGACGTTCTCGTAGCGGGTCAGGTAGTCGAAGCCGCCGTGACGGTCGCTGTGCACCACCGGACAACGCTCACGCATCTCGGCGTGGGCCCGGCGGACCTCGGCGGCGGGCAGGGTGCCGTCGAGGTGGTCGAAGGCAGCGGGTGCGGTGGTCATGGCGACTCCTTCGTCTTCGCTGACGGGCCCGCCCAGCGTCGTCCGGGGGACGCGAGCGGTCTATCCGGTCGGTGCGGCGATGTCCGCAGGACGCGACCCGTCGAGGGCTGCACGTCGTTCACCGGCGCGCGGCGCATTCGGCGGCGAAGGCGAGCTGCCCGAGGTGGAACGCCCTCGAGAGCCGGTGGTGGTCGAGGTTGTGGCCGGCGCCGCCCTGGATCCGGGCGTGCACCCACGGGGCCGAGGTGAAGGCCACGGCGAACGCGGCCAGCCGCTCCTCGTCGACGATCCACAGCCCGTCGTGTTCGGCGAGCGTGTACTGGACGGGGACGACCACGTCGGCCGCCGGCCGCACGTACGTCGAGGGCCATCCGTCGACGATCTCCAGCATCTCCGCGAGCGGCAGCGGCGCGACACCCGCCCTGGCCGCGTCCACGGCCTCCTCGTCCACCGTGCCCGCCGGCCCGTAGAGCAGCGCCCGCCGCTGCGGAGCCGGGAGCTCCACCGGCCCCGCATCGGGCGGCACGCCGTGCCAGGCGTCGACCACGTGGGCCGGCGACCGGTCCCCGACACCGTGCAACGAGATCCCCAGCAGCGGCCACTCCGGCCTGCGGGCCGCCAGGTGGACCGCGATCGCCGAGCCGATCGAGTGCGAGACCACGACGACACCCGGCCGGGCGCCGCCGCGCTCGCTCCACAGCGCACCGATCGCCTCGTCCAGGACCTCCGCGGAGCGCGCGAACGTGAGCTCGCCCGCCGGCAGCGCGTCGCTCCCGCCGTACCCCGGCCGGTCGAGCGCGACCACCTCGAAACCCGCTGCCACGCCCACGTCGAGCAGCGAGTGTCCCGGGACGTCGAAATAGCCGGAGTGGTAACCGCCGCCGTGCAGGGCCACCACGAGCGGCGAGTCCTCGGCGCCCGGTCCGGTGCCCCGACCCGTGATCCGGCCCGCGGCGGTGCGCAGCTGCACCGTCGTACGTGCCGGCGTCGTGAATGCCGGCGTCGTGAATGCCATGGTCGTCATCCCCTCGTCGTGCCGGGCCGCCCGTCCCGCGCGACACGACGGGCGCCGTGCAGCGTGACGGACGGCGTGATGCCGTAGCGGGCGCGGTAGTCCTGCGCGAACCGGCCCAGGTGAACGAACCCGCAGGCCAGCGCGACGTCCGCGACCGTCGTCTCGCCCGGGGGACCGGTCAGCATCCGGTGGGCGCGCACGAGCCGCTGCTCGCGCTGGAAGCCGGTGAGCGAGGTCCCGAACCGCGACCGGAAGCCCTCCTGCAGCGTGCGCAGCGAGACCCCCGCCCTCGCGGCCAGGTCCTCCGGGCGCAGGGGCGGGATCGGGTCCGCCGCGACGATCTCCGCCACGACACCCGCGGCCCGGTGGCCGCGCGTCCCCCCGCCCCGGGTCAGCGCCGTGGCGTGGTCGTGCGACTGGGCCAGCAGCAGGGTGGTGACCAGCATGCGCTCCAGCTCGGCGCCGGCGCCCGGCGGCAGGACGCCGCTGTCGAAGCGGTCCACCGTCGATGCGGCCAGCCGGAGCACCGCGGGCCACGGCGAGTCTCCCGGCACACCCAGGTCGAACGTGAGCCCGCGCGCGGGCGCGGTCCCGATCCGGGAGTACGCCTGGTCGACGACGATCCGCGGGAGCTTGGCCGCGACCTGTGCGGTCCGGGGGGCGAACCGCAGGCGCAGCCGTTCCCCGGGGGAGATCACGCAGGCCCGACCGGCGGCGACCCGGTGCTCCCCGAGGTCGGTCGCGACGTCCATCCCACCGCCCAGCACCAGCAGAACGGTGTAGTAGTCCATCGGGACGCGGCCCGTGACCTCCGCCTCGCCCGCGTACACCGCGGAGAGCAGCGTCGACGCGCCGATCGCGACCGCGTACACGCGGGACCCGAACTCCTTCGGACGGGACGCTCGCAGTCGGTGGGCCGACATCACCCGGCCCGCCACCTCCTCGGCCTCGTCCAGGGCGGTGGTCTGCAGTCGGGCGTGCCTGCGCAGGGGCAGGTGCGGCGACATCGTCGTCATGGCGGTCCTCCGTCGACCCTCACGAAGATCGTCGAGCCGGGCGGGTCCCTGCTAGGTGCGGGCCTGCGGGACCAGGTCCTCGGCGAGCCGCCGGAGCCGGATTCGGTCGATCTTGCCGACCTGGCTGACCCGCGGCATCTCGGCCAGCACCTCGATGCGCTCGGGCCACTTGTACTTCGCGACCCCGAGCCTCTCGAAGTGGGCGCGGACGGCGTCGAGATCGATCTCCGCGCCCTTCCTCGTGACGACGAAGGCACAGGCGCGCTCGCCGAGCCGCGGGTCGGGCATCGCGACCAGTGCCGCCTCCGAGATCGCGGGGTGCGAGCCGAGCAACAGCTCGATCTCCTCGGTGTTGATCTTCTCACCGCCGCGGCTGATCATGTTCTTGATCCGGCCCTCGACGGTGTAGCAGCGCACGCCCGCGATGGTCCGCTCCGCCATCAGGTCCCCGGTGCGGTAGAACCCGTCGGCGGTGAAGGCCCGACGGTTGTGCTCGGCCGAGTCGTAGTACCCGAGCAGGGTGTACGGGCCGCGGGTGCAGAGCTCGCCCACCTCGCCGGGCACCACCTCGTCCTCGGTCCCGGGCTCGTACAGGCGGACCTCGTCGCCGCTCGAGATCGGGACACCGACGCTGTCGGCCCGCGCGTCGAGCGGGTGGTCGAGCGGCGTGGTGAGGCACAGGCCCTCGCTCATCCCGAAGATCTGGCCGGCCCAGACACCGCGTGCGTCCAGCGCGTCGACGTGGGTGCGGGGGACCTTCTTGCCGCTGAAGAGGACCCGCCGCAGGGCGCCGCCCGCCGTGAGCCCGTCGTCGAGGGCGACGTCGTAGGCGAACGGGCCGAGCAGCAGATCCGTGGCCCGGGTGCGGACCACGAGATCGACCGTGGTCCGCGCGTCGGGCACGCCGAGGACGAGCGTCGCGCCGACGCTGTGCGGGCCCTGCAGCCCGATGATCACGCCGGCGTTGTGCACGATCGGCATCATGAAGGCCATGCGGTCGCCCGGGCCCCAGCCCATCGCCCGGGCGAGGCTCGCGCCGTAGTGCCAGTAGGGAGCCTGCAGGCACGGGATCACCTTGGGCACGCCGGTCGTGCCGCCGGACAGCTGGAACGCCGCGAGGGACTGCATTCCCAGCCCCGCCTGCACCCCCTCGACGAACGCGCGGGCCTCGGCGGGATCGATGTCGTCCCCGAGGTGGTCCAGCTCGATCGCGCGCGGGTCGGACGCGGCGCCGTCGGACACCAGGACCGTCCGCTCCACGCCCGCCGCCTGCTCGAACGCGAAGGCGACCAGGTCGAAACGCGGGTCCGCGGCGGCGACCAGGTGCGCGACGGGTGCCGTCTGACGGGCGATCTCGGCGATCTCGTGGCCGCGGTGCAGCGGCAGCGTGCAGACCGGCACCAGTCCGGCCTTCAGCAGCGCGTACCAGGCGACCACCGTGTGGACGGTGTTGTGCACCTGCAGCAGCACGGCGCCGCCGGGTACGAGCCCCAGCCTGTTCAGCCCCGCGGCCCGCTGGTCGCTGGCCCGGTCCAGCTCGGCGAAGGTCAGGCTGTCGGCACCGCAGACCACGGCGTCGGTCGTCGGGTGCTCGAGCGCGATCGAGTGCAGGTGCTCCGCGATCGTCGGCCGCTGCCAGAAGCCCTCGCGGACGTAGCGGTCCTCGACCTCGGGCGGGTAGCGGACGATCCTGGCGTCGGAAGCGAGCGTCATCGCACGTCTCTCTCGTGAGGCGGTCAGCGTAGGTCGCGCTCGTAGCCGAGCACCACGTCGCGGTTCCGGCGGCGGAAGTCGCGGTAGGAGACCCGGCCGGTGCGCATCAGGTACTCCAGCGCGAACTTCGTCGGGTGGGTGATGGTGCGGCCGGGTAGGCCCTCGTACCAGTCGATGCTCCGCTTGGCCGCGGCCTGGAAGGCGTCTGCGACGGGTTTGCGGGCGCGCTCGAACTCCTTGAGGCCCACCTCGACGTCCCAGCCGGAGCCCGCCAGCGCCTGCGTGAGATACACCGCGTCGCGCATCGCGAACCGGGTGCCCGATCCGATCGACGGGTGCACCGTGTGCAGCGCGTCCCCGATGAGCACGAGGTTGTGGTGGGTCCAGTGGCCGCAGCTGAGGAACGTCGTCCGGAACCACGGCGAGTGGTTGCTCCGCAGCGGGGCGCCGTCGAGCGAGTCCGCGAACAGCTGCTCGCACAGCGCCCGCGACTCCTCCTCCGTCATGTCGCCGAAGCCGAGCCGGTCGAAGGTCTCCTGGCCGACCTCGACGGTGAAGTTGCTGAGGTCGGGTGAGAACTGCGAGGCGTGGCTCATGAGCAGGCCGTGGTCGCTGTTCCGCAGGATGATCGACGGCGGGTAGGCCCTGGGCGTGCCGTACCAGGCCAGCCAGTTCGAACCGAGCTCCTCGGTCGGCGCGAAGTGCTCGGCGAACCGTGTCCGGGTCCGACTGTTCACCCCGTCGGCGCCGACCACGAGGTCCCAGTCGCCGAGGTCCGCCTCGGTGACGGCCGCCTCGGACTCGTGCTCGACGGTCACGCCGGCCTCGCAGGCGATCCGCTCGAGCGCGGCGAGCAGGGCCCAGCGGGCGTTGAGGTAGCTGCGCCCGACGTGCACCGGGACGTCGGTCCCGTCGAGGCTGAGCACCATCTGCTCGTGGCTCATGCCTGCGGTCAGGGCATCGACGACGTCCGGCGCGGCGGGCCGCAGCGCCTCGGCGGCGCTCTCGCTGAAGGCCACGCCCCAGCCGTAGGTCACGCCGGGCGGGTTCTGCTCGCGGACGTGGACCGTCGCCGTGGGGACCGCCCGCTTCGCGAGGAGCGAGAAGAACAGACCGGCGGGCCCGCCGCCGACCACCAGGATCCTCACAGTCCGGTTCCCTTCCACAGCGCCACCTGCCGCGCGACGCGCTCGCCGAGCGACGCGGCGGTGCGCAGGTCGCTGTCCTTCATCCCTTCCAGGCCCTGGTCCGAGTTGGACTGGGCCATCGCGCCCGCGTAGGCGCCCAACCGGTTGAGCTCGGCGTCCGAGCCGGTGCTGCGGCCGTTGCCGTCTGGCAGACCCAGCCCGACCCAGACCATCCCGTGCTGCATCGCGAAGAGCCACAGCTGCGTCAGGGTGTTGAGCTTGTCCCCCGAGTGCCCGCTGGAGTTGGTGAACCCGGCGGCGAGCTTGCCCTTCCAACCCTGGTCGAGCCAGATCTTGGAGCTCGCCTCCATGAACGTCTTGAACACGGCGGAGCCGCTGCCCATGTAGGTGGGGGTGCCGAGGACGAGCGCGTCGCACCCGTCGAGCTGTCGGGGATCGGCGGCCACCTCCTCGGCGAAGTACAGGGCGACGTCGGTCCCGGGGACCGCGGCGGCGCCCTCCCCGACCGCCCGGGCCTGGGCGGCGGTGTGGCCGTAGCCGCTGTCGTAGACGACTCCGACGGAGCCCACGTGGGTCACCTCGTTCCGTGTGGTGGTGCGGTGCCGAAGCGCTCCGCGAGCCAGTGGTCGACGTGCACGGCGGCGGCGGCGTAACCGGTCGGCTCGCCGTCGGCCACGGGCTGGCCGAAGTGCTGTCCGCGTACGACGTGGTGGGTGAGGTCGGCGGCGCCGAGGGCGGCGACCATCCGGGCGCCGGCGGCCGGTCGGGCCGCCTGGTCGCCGCTGAACTCGACGTACAGCGTCGGCACGGTCACACCCGGGGCGCAGCGCACGAAGTCCGCGCGGGTGTGGTTCGCCGACCACGTCGAGAGCCAGGAGTCGGGGGTGGTGATCCTGCCGAACCCGACGAGCCCGTAGTTGATCAGGTCCGGCCGGCGCCCGAACAGCGATCCGTAGTGCCGGTCGTTGGGGTCGATCGTCGGGTCCACGTAGGCGGGATCGGCGTCGGTCCGGTAGGTGGTGATGATCCGCGGGGCCAGCGCCGCCCGCCGATCCTCCGGGTCGCGGCTGCGGCTGTGCCGGGCCCGCGCCTGCGTCGCCTCCTCCGCCGCGGCGACGGCCCGCGCGTCGATCCGGGCGATCCGCTCGGCCTGCGCGGCGCGGTACGTGGCGACGAAGTCCGCCGGGTAGCGGCTCGGTTCCGGGGGCGGCGCGAACCCGTTGCGGGCGGAGTACATGTCGAGCGCGGGATCCACCGACATCGGGTCCGCCTCGTCGACGACGGACGGGTCGATGCAGTGGCGCAGCACCTGGCCCTGCCCGGGGTGGGGAGCGAGGAAGATCGCGCCGTCCGGCACGGGCATCCGTGTGCCCGGTAGCGGGACCGGCCGGCCGGCGGGCGTGACGTCGATGCGCCGTTCGGGCTCCAGCGCGGCCTGCTCGATGTAGAAGGCGGCGAGCGGGCCGCCGCCCGAGTGCCCGAACACGAGCACCGAGGTGAAGCCGAGGTCGCGCAGCCGCGCGTGGCCGGCGGCGGCGTCGAGCAGGGCCTGCTCGTGCACCAGCGCGATGTCGTTGTTCGGCGATCGGGTGCCTTGGGTCCAGACCGACACGCCCGCCCGCAGGAACAGCGGGACCATCGGATGGTGGGTCAGCGACTGCCGCGGGTGCATGACGGTGACGACCGTCGTGGCGCCGGCGAGCGCGTGCAGGACCCCCTCGACCGTGGCGCCGTCCGCGGTGGTGAGCCGATGGACGGAGATCGTGACGCCGGGCGGCGGCGGCGCGGTGTCGACATCGCGCCCGGCGCCGAGACGGTCGACGGCGATCGGGCTCACGGCGCCTCGTCGATCGGTTCGACGACGAGCTCGACCTTGTCCCACCGCGCCACGCGACCACCCGCGACGGCGGCGACAGAGCTGTACCAGACCGCGTTCCGACACCCGGTCGCACCGCGTTCGATCCGGATCCCCCCGGCCGCCTCGACCTCGAGGTACGGCCCGCGGCGGTGGACGGTCGTGTCCGGTTCCTTGCTCGCGACCTCGGCCAGCGGCCGGAAGTCCGCGACGTCGAGCACGTAGAGGACCGTCATGCGAACGTCACCTGCTCGGCCTCGCCCATGTAGCGCTCGGCGATCAGCGTCGCCTTGCGCGCGAAGAACTTCTCCAGCGTCGGCTCGTCCTCGCCCGCCACGTCCATGAGGGCGTCCACGCTGACGTCGGCGTCGATGTCGTCCTCGATCGTGATCGCCCGCAACGGGCGGGTGATCTCCATGAGGTAGCCGTTGGGGTCGGTCACGTAGATCGACTCGACCGTCTCGTGCCGGACCTGCAGCTCGCACGGCCAGTCGCTCGCGTCGAGCCGGCGCCGGTACTCCAGCAGGTGCTCCTCGGAGTCCACGTGGATCGCCAGGTGCCGGGCGCGGTGGATCAGCTCCGGGATCGCCGCGTCCCGGTAGGGCGCGACGCCGAAGTAGTAGAAGAACGCGAGCCGGTCACCGTTGCCGATGTCGAAGAAGAAGTGGATGAAGTCCGGGTGGTCGCCCGGGCCCCACCCCAGCGCGCAGGTCGCGTGCACGACGGGGAACCCCAGCACGTCCCGGTAGAAGGTGATCGTGGCGCGCGGGTCGAAGGTGGGGAACGCGGCGTGGTCGACCCCGCGGACCACGTGCGCCTGTTCCGAGATGGACACCGGATTGCTCCTCCCGCGTCGAACGATGCGGGCACGAGCGTAGGACGAGGGTGTCAGACACGTCAAGAAACTGACGAGCCAGTATCGATCAGCTCTCCTCGCGAAGGAGCCGGGCCAGGTAGTCGAGGTCCTGCTGCAGCAGGGCGACCGCGCCGAGCGGCGTGGGCGCGGTGGGGCGTCGCTCGTCGACCTGCGCGACCATGGCGAGGGCGTTGGCCGCGATCTGCTCGGCCACCGGCTCGGCGGGATGTGCGGGGGCCGGGTGGAACCACCAGGCCACCCAGTTGCACATGCCGATGATCGACAACGCCGTGATCCGGCTGTCGAGCGGCCGGAACACCCCCGCCGTGACGCCCTCGTCCAGCACCGCCGTGACCTCGCGCAGCACAGCCCGGCGCGAGTCGAGGTGCCGCTCGGCGATCTCGGCGGGCAACGACTGCTCGCTTCGGTCGAGCGTCCGGAACTGCGCCGGCTGCTCCGCTCGCTGCATGACGAGCGTGTGGACGAGCGTGCGCAGCTTCTCGGCGGGTTCCAGGTCCACCCGCTCCCGCACCGCGCGGAGGGTGAGGGCGGCCTCCTGGCTCGTCGCCTCGACCATCGCGACGAGCAGCTCCTCCTTGCTGCGCACGTAGTTGTAGAGGTTCGGCCTGCTCAGACCCACCGCGTCCGCGACGTCCTGCAGCGTCGTGCCCTCGTAGCCGCGCTCGGCGAAGAGCTGCATCGCCTGCTCGAGGATCTCGCTCATCATGAGCTTGCGCCGCGGCGCCTGCTTCCGGGGACCCCGGCCGTTGCCACCCCGCTCGACGTCCTCCGTCACCCGGCCACCGTAGACGCCGTCCACTCCGGAGACCGGCGGCTCCTCCACGTCGACCCGGCCGCCGCCGGGCCGAGGGGTGACGACCCGACCCGGTCGGCCCGGTGGGCAGGTCAGGCCGTCTCGCCCCGAATGGACCGAGGATCGCGCAAGCCGGCCCGTGAGTGGCTGTCCGGATCCGTCGGGCACCACACGGTGACCGGGAACGTCGTCGTGCGCCTCATCCCACGGGCTCGACCGCCCTGGAGGCGGTCGAGATGAGCTGCAGCACGTCGTCGGGGTGGGAGACCATCGCCACGTGGTTCGTCGCGACCTCGACTGTCGTGGCGTTCATGCGGGCGGCGAACTGACGCTGGGCCTCCGGCGGGATCGCCTGGTCGCCGTGGGCGACCAGGAACCAGGACGGGTGCGACCGCCACGCCGGTACCCCCATCACCTCCTCGACCGCGGACCACGCCAGCGGCTGCTGCACCGCGTGCATGACCCGCGCCTTGACCGGGTCGACGTCGGCCGCGAAATGGTTGACGAAGTCCTCCTCGGGCAGCCAGGCGAAGCCCTGCTCGTCGACGTCCAGGTGCGCCAGCGCGGGGCCCGGGGGAGCCTGCGCCAACAGTTGACCGATCGACTCACCCTCGTCGAGGCCGAAGGCGGCGACGTAGACGAGGCCGACGACGTTCGGCGCATCCGTGCCCAGCGCGGTGATGATCTGGCCGCCGTAGGAGTGGCCCGCGACGATCGTGGGACCGTCCTGACGGGCCAGGACCTGGCGGAGCCGGGCGACGTCGGCCGCCAACGACGACTCCGGGAACTGGGGCGCGGTGACGGTGAAACCGTCGGCCTGCAGGCGCTCGATGACCGCGCTCCAGCTGGAGCCGTCGGCCCACGCGCCGTGGACCAGGACGATGTTGACTCGGCGACTCATGGCGTTCCCTTCCGGATGGCGGTGTCGAACAGTCACGGCGCGCGGTCGCGGACGCCGCAGGGCAGACCGGGCGTCGTCACACACGGCCGGGGTTCCGCAGGTCGCGGAGGTTCCACGCCGACCCCGCGGGGTCCGGGAACTCACCCGGGCCCCGTATCGGCGTTGCTCGTCGATGTCACCCGGATCGGTCATCCCGGTTCGACGTCCGGCCGGGTCGGTCCACGAGTTCGGGCAGGTACCGCAGTACATGGCCCGACAGGTCCGTGGCCGCTGACACCACTCCGGGACCGAGCGCCTCCGGGTTCTCGCGCATCTGTCCGGCGAGGCCGTCGAGGAGCCGGGCGATTCCTGACATCACGTACTCACCGGGGAACTGCGCCCCGAAGATCCACTCGGCTGCGGAGCCACGCAGCGCTGCGGCCGCTTCTTCCAGCCGGGCCGGGTCGCCCCGGATGGACCACCGGCCCGGAGGATCGTCATCCGCTCCCACAGGTGGTCCCCGTCCCGCCGATCACGACGATCTTCACGAGCGTTCCTCCCGTCGGACGTTCGTGGCACCCGGCCGCGGCCGACCGACGGGCCGACCAGCGGGCGACGCTAGGCAACGGGTCTCCGCGACTCATCACCCCCGAGGGGTGGTTGACGTGACCGACCCCGCGGGCAGCGCCGGACGAGCGGCCGCCGGGCCCGGGACCCGGGGTCCTTCGCGGGATGCTGGGACGCGATCTCCCGGCTCGACGTCGCCGCCGGCCTGGCAGCCCTCGACCTGCCCGTCCTGGTGTTCACCGGGGACGCCGACATCAGCCTGCCCCCCGACGCGGCGGAGACGCTCGCCCGCACCGGCCGGGACACGACGACGGTCACCGTCGCGGGCGGATGGCACCTCGGTGCCTACGAGCACCCGGAGCCCTACCGGGACGCGATCGAGGCCTTCCTCGCCACGCTCCCGACCCACCCG
This sequence comes from Pseudonocardia sp. D17, assembly GCF_036984265.1. Lineage (NCBI taxonomy): Bacteria > Bacillati > Actinomycetota > Actinomycetes > Pseudonocardiales > Pseudonocardiaceae > Pseudonocardia > Pseudonocardia sp. D17. The sequence continues at coordinate 81,717 of NZ_BPRG01000033.1, forward strand.
AGCGGCGCTGTCCTGGGGTAGGTCCGCACAAGGGCGTCGTTCGCGCGCGATCCGGTGTCGCCGCTGGTAGGCCGCTCAGGTCGTGGGGCCGGCGCTGCGCGGCCGGCGGTCCGCGGCGCGCAGGGGGCCTCCGGATCCGTACTGCATCGTCGAGGCGTAGCAGGCCAGGTAGAGCGCGAGGAACTGGCTCGGGTCGTCGAGGTCGACGCCGAGCACGTCGAGCACCCGCCGGATCCGGTACGCCACCGTGTTGCGGTGCAGGTAGAGCTGCTCGGAGGTGCGGCTGACCGATCGGTTGTTCTCCAGGTAGACCCGCAGCGTCGTGGCGTACTCCTTCTGCTTGGCCTTGCCCAGTCCGGCCAGCGGGGCCATCAGGTCGTCGATGCTGTGCCGGACGGAGCTGGACGAGTACCACTCGACGAGCAGCCTGCTCAGCCCCGGCGCATCGAACAGCACCGGCTCGTTCAGCGCGCCGCGCAGCCGGGCGCTCTGCAGGGCGGAGTCCGCCTCGGCCCGGGAGGCGCGCATCCCCTGCAGGCCCTCGTGGGACCCGCCGATCCCGCAGAGCACCTCGAGGCCGGGCAGCGACGCGACCATCGCGTCGATCACGGTCTGCGCCGCGGTCCGCAGCCTGCGCAGCTCGGCCGGCCCGTCGGGACGGCTGCTGCTGCGCAGCAGCAGCACGCCACCCGCGCGGGGCGCCATCGTCCACCGCCCCTCGTGGTGGGCCGCCGTCTGCACCGCGACCCGGCCGAGGGTCTGCGTGTGGTGGTAGCCGGCGACGGGGTCGTCCTGCGCGAGCGCCGGCAGGTTCGCGAACTCCAGCTGCACGATCTGGTGCCATGCCTCGACCCGGACGCCGACGTCGGCGGCGCGGCGGATCAGCGGTCCGCCCTCCTCGGTGGTGGCGTCGAGCAACTGGTTGAGCAGCTCGCCCGCGGACATGAGGGACAGCTCGTGCGCGCGTTCGGTCTCGATCGAGCGCCGCGTCATCGCCGCGGCGATCCGCCACATCGCCAGTTGCGCGAGCGCGTCCTCGGCGGCGGTCGTCGGCTCGCGCTGCAGCCAGGGGCCTTCCGGGTCGGTCAGCACGGCGGGGATCCCGGTCAGCCGCGGGTCCCTGGCCACCAGTTGCAGGCCGAACGTCCGGGCGGCGCCGCTGCGCCGCAGCAGCGCGGCGTCGGTGAGCTGCTCGGACTCCAGCGCGGCGACCTCGGCGCACACGCCCATGGCTCGATCCAGCAGCGTCGGCAACTGCGCGTCGAGCATCCGGACGACGGTCGTCAGCAGCCGGGTGACGTCGGCCGGTCTGGTGAGACGGATCAGCGACAGCTCCTCGCGGCGGGCCAACGCGACCGCGCTGAGCGAGGGCCGCGGCGCGTCGGACTGCAGGACCAGGCCCGCGACGTCGGCGCCCAGCCGGCGCAGCGCGACGTCGAGCTTGTAGCCCTGCGCGTCACGCGACGCCGCCCGGCTGAGCACGACCAGCGCCTGCGGCGGGCTCTCGCCGATGTCGTGCAGGTCCTCGGCCAGCCACACAGCCCGGACGTCACGGTCGGTGGTACCCGCCAGCACGTCCACGAGCGCAGGCTCGCGCCGCTCCAGCTCGGCCAGCACGTCCGACACGGTCAGGCGCACCCATCGGGCTCCCTGCATCCGGTAGTTCACCATTGTGCAGCCGGAACAATCAAGGCTCCGAGCTTGTGCACGGCGCCATGGCCGCGGGTGGTCCACACCACTAACGTCGTCGCAGATCACGCGAAACGGACCGGACGTGGAAAGGACACTCGGTGGCAGCATCGCGTCTCGGCATCCTCCTGCTCAGCACCACCGCGCCGGAGCGCATCGGTCAGATGTCCGCTCGGTGCGAGGACCTCGGTTTCGACGAGGTGTGGCTGGCCGAGGACTACTTCTTCTACGGCGGTTTCAACGCCGCTGCCCAGGCGCTCGCCGCCACCGGTCGGATCCGGGTCGGGCTCGGGGTGATCTCCTGCGTCGCCCGGCACCCGGCCGCGACGGCGATGGAGATCGCGTCGCTGGAGCGTTCCTTCCCGGGTCGGCTGTTGCCGGGGATCGGGCACGGCGTCCCGGCCTGGGTGGCGCAGATGGGTCTGACCCCGAAGTCACCGATGCGCGCGCTGACCGAGGCCGTCACCGGTATCCGGACGTTGCTGACCAGCTCGGAGCCGTTCACGACCGAGGGCGAGTACTTCACCTTCCGCGACGTGGCCCTGTTCCACCCGCCGGGTGGCGAGGTGCCGCTGTACCTGGGAGTGATCGGGGCCAAGGGCTGCGAGCTGGCCGGCCGGATCGCCGACGGCAACGTGCTGTCGGTACTCGCGCCGACCGAGTACGTCACGTGGGCGCGCGACCTCGGGCAGCGCGGGATGGCCGCGGCAGGCCGGTCGGGCACGTTCAGCGTCCCGACCTACGTGCTCACCGCGGTGGACGAGGACCGCGACCGGGCCCGCCGAGCCGTGCGCGAGTCGCTGGCGTTCTACCTGGACGCGATCGGCCCGACCCCGCTGACCGGCGCGATCGGCATCAACGACACCGTCGCCGAGCTGGCCGCCGGCGGCTTCGCCGCGCTCGTCGACGGCATGCCGGACGAGTGGGTCGACCGACTGGCGATCTGCGGCACCCCTGACGAGGTGGCCAAGCGGATCGAGCAGTACTGGGCCGCGGGCGCCGACAGTGTCGTCCTCTCGCCACAGCCTGCCGACACCGTCGGGTCCCAGCTCGAGCTGATCGCCGCCGAGGTGCTGCCGCGGTTGAGCCGGTGACGGCGGTCGAGGTGGGCATGCAGATCGACCTGGACAACCTGCCGGCACTCTCCCTGGGCTGCACCGTCTTCGCCGGGGGCGGCGGCGGGGACCCGCGCATCGGCGAGCTCATGGCGATGGAGGCGATCCACCGGCTCGGACCCGTCGAGGTACTGCCGCTGGAGGCGCTCGACGACGACGACCTGATCATGCCGTGCGGGATGATCGGGGCCCCGACGGTGATGGTGGAGAAGATTCCGAACGGAGCGGAGGGGCGGGTCATCCGCGAGGCCTACGAGGGCCGTTTCGGCCGGCACGTCGCCGCGGTGATGCCGTTCGAGATGGGCGGGATCAACGGCGTACTGCCGGTGGCGTGGGCCGCCTACGCCGGCCTGCCGCTGCTCGACGCGGACTTCATGGGCCGCGCCTTTCCCGAGCTGCAGATGCTCACCCCGCACCTGTACGGGATGTCCGGCTCGCCGGCGGTGATCACCGACGAGCGGCTGCAGACCATCGTGTTCAACACCCGCGACAACATCTGGCTCGAACGGCTCGTCCGCAACTGCGTGGCCACGCTCGGTGGGTCCGCCTGCGGCGGCCTCTACCCGATGACGGCCGGGGCCGCGCGCCGGCCTGCCATCACCGGCACGGTGACGCGGGCCATCCGGATGGGCGAGGCGATCCGGCGCGGGGGCGAGGACCCGCTCTCCGCGATCGGGCAGGTCGCGCCGCTGACCCGGCTCGGTCAGGGCAAGGTCGTCGACATCGAGCGGCGCACCAGCGGCGGTTTCGTCCGCGGCTCCGCGCTGGTCGAGGGCCTCGCCGCGGACAAGGGTCGGCTCTTCCGGCTGGAGTTCCAGAACGAGAACCTCGTCGTGCTCGAAGACGGGGAGCCGCTCGCGACGGTCCCGGACATCATCACGCTGCTCGACCTCCACACCGGCCATGGGATCGTCACCGAGGGCATCCGCTACGGGCAGCGGATCGAGATCGTCGCGTTCCCCTCGCCCGAGGTGTGGACGAGCCCCGAGGGACTCTCGGCGGTGGGTCCGCGGGCCTTCGGCTACGACTTCGACTACGTCGCGGTGGGGGTTCGCCATGGCTGAGCGCGGCCGGCTGCGCGTCGGCATCGACGTCGGCGGCACCAACACCGACGCCGTGATCGTCGACGACCAGGCCAAGCTACTGGCGAAGGTCAAGCACCCCACCACGTCCGACGTCACGACGGGCATCCTCTCGGCGCTGCGCCTGGTGCTCGCCCAGCTCGACGGCGCCGCCGCAGGCATCAGTCACGTGATGCTGGGCACGACCCACGCCACCAACGCGATCCTGGAGCGCCGCAACCTCAACAGGGTCGCCGCGATCCGCCTCGGTGGCCCTGCGACGCACTCGGTCCCGCCGCTGGCGGCGTGGCCGGCCGATCTGCGCGCGGCGGTCTCCTGCGGCGCGACGATCGTCGACGGCGGGGTCGAGATGACCGGGGAGCCGATCGTCCCGCTCGACGAGGACGCGGTGCGCCGCTTCCTCGACGAGGTGGCCGAGCAGGCCGAGGGGGTGGCGATCTCCGGGGTCTTCTCGCCCGTGCTGTCCGACCAGGAGTACCGGGTCGAGGAGCTGGTCCGGGAGGTGCTCGGCGACGTCCCGGTCTCGCTCAGCCACGAGATCGGCTCGCTGGGGCTGCTGGAGCGGGAGAACGCGTGCGTGCTCAACGCCGCGCTGGTCGCGGTGGCGGCCAGGGTGACCGCCGGGCTGGGCGACGCGATGACCGTCAACGGGATCTCGGCCGAGGCCTACATCGCGCAGAACGACGGCACCCTGATGAGCCTGGACTACGTGCGCCGCTACCCGATCCTCACCATCGGCAGCGGTCCCACCAACAGCATGCGCGGGGCCAGCTACCTGACCGGGGCGACCGACGCGCTGGTCGTGGACGTGGGCGGCACGTCGACCGACATCGGCATCCTCACCGCCGGCTTCCCGAGGGAGTCGTCCACCGCGGTCGAGATCGGCGGGGTGCGGACGAACTTCCGGATGCCCGACCTGGTCTCGCTGGCCATCGGCGGCGGCACGATCGTCGGCCCGGCCGGCGACGACGTGCAGCTCGGGCCGGGCAGCGTCGGGTACCGCCTCACCTCCGAGGCGCTGGTCTTCGGCGGGACGGTGCCCACGTTGACCGACGCGATCGTCGCCGCCGGCCGGGCCCACGGCATCGGCGACCCCTCCCGCACCGCCGCGCACGAGCGGCTGCTGCGCCGGGCCGTCGCCGCGTCCGACGCCCGGATCGAGGAGGGCGTGGACCGGGTGAAGACGTCCGGCCGTGAGCTGCCGCTGATCGCCGTGGGCGGGGGCAGCGGGCTCATCCCCGACTCGCTGGCCGGGGTGGCCGGCGTCGAACGGCCGGAGAACTACGACGTCGCCAACGCGATCGGTGCGGCGATCGCGTCGGTGTCCGGTGAGCTCGACCGCGTCTTCGCCTATGGCAAGGACGGCCGCGACGAGGCCATCGCCGAGGCCGTCCGGTTGGCCAGGGACGAGGCGATCCGCGCGGGCGCCGATCCAGGGCACGTCGAGGTGGTCGAGATCGAGGAGGTTCCGTTGGCCTATCTCACCGATCCGGTCGCCAGGGTCCGGGTGAAGGCCGCCGGGCCGTTGAAGACACATTGACCTGTGCCGGCCGCACAGGTAGGACGACGACCTCGTGCAGCCGGCACACAGCCCATCGGCTGACCGTTCCCAACTTCGGCCGACACGACCGTCGGAAAGGAGGTGTCATGGAACTGAGTACAGCGGACTCGGTCGACGAGGCCCTCGACGAGTTGTCGCGGCGCGGCGAGCGGTGCCGGGTCCTCGCGGGTGGCACCGACGTGATGATCCAGCTCGCCCGCCGGGAGATCGCACCGGAGCACCTGCTGCACGTCGAGCGGCTCGGCGAGCTGCGGGCTGTCGAGACCGACGGCAGCACCCGGCTCGGCGCGCTGGTGACCCACCGAGACCTGGCCGTCGGCCGGCTCGGACCCGGCTACGCCGCGGTCGCGGAGTCGGCCGCCACCGTCGGCGGCCTGCAGACCCAGGTCGTCGGCACGATCGGCGGCAACGTCTGCAACGCCTCGCCCGCCGCGGACACGTTGCCCGCGCTGCTCGTGCACGACGCCGAGGTGACGCTGCGCAGCGTGCGGGGGAGCCGGACCGTCCCGCTGGCCGAGTTCGTCGTCGGCAGGCGGGTCACCACGCGGGCGCCCGACGAGCTGCTCACCACGATCACCCTGGGCCGGCCCGCACCGCGCACCGGGGACGTCTATCTCAAGGTCGGCAGGCGCAGCGCGATGGAGGTGGCGATCGTCGGGCTCGCGGCACGGCTGACGTTCGACGGCACCGGCGTCGTCACCGACGCCCGGATCGCCGTCGCATCGGTGGGACCACGCCCGCTGCGCTCGGTCGGCGCCGAGACGGCCCTCGTCGGGGGCACCGGGGACGCGGAGTCGGTCCACGCGGCCGCGAAGGCACTGCTGCAGGACGTCGACCCGATCGACGACGTGCGCGGAACCGCGGACTACCGGCGCCGCGTGATCCCCGGGCTGCTCGGTAGGGCCGTCCGGGTCTGCGCACAGCGAGCGGAGGGATGAGCGCGGTGGACGTCACGTTGACCGTCAACGGCAGGCAGGCGCAGGTCGAGATCGAGCCGGCCGAGACGCTGCTGGGGATGCTGCGCGAGCGGCTGCGGCTGACCGGCACCAAGGAGGGCTGCAACGAGGGCGAGTGCGGCGCGTGCACGGTGCTGGTCGACGGGCTGCCCGTGGACTCGTGCATCTATTCGGCCGCCGCCACGTCCGGGCGCTCGGTCGAGACCGTCGAGGGCCTCGCCGACGACGACCTCGGTCGCGAGCTGCAGGCCGCGTTCGTCGCCGCCGGCGGCGTGCAGTGCGGGTTCTGCACGCCCGGCTTCCTGACGACCCTCGTCGCCGTGCTGCGGGAGAACCCCGAACCGTCCGAGCCGGAGCTGCGCGAGGCGCTGGCCGGCAACATCTGCCGCTGCACCGGCTACAGCCAGATCCTCGACGCGGTCGCCGCGACGATCTCCGGGAGGAACCGACGATGAGCGTCATCGGCGAGCGCGTCCCGCGCAGCGACGGGCGTGCGAAGGCCAGCGGCGAGGCCGAGTACGGCGTCGACCACGCCGAGCCGGGCATGATCTGGGGCGCGCTGGTGCGCTCGCCCGTCAGCTCGGGCCGGATCACCCGGCTCGACACCGCGCCGGCGCTGGCGATGCCCGGGGTGCACGCCGTGGTCACGGCGGCGGACGCGCCCGACACCCGGGCCGGCTGGGTGCTGCGCGACCAGCGGCTGTTCGCCGCCGACCGGGTGCTCTACGAGGGCCAGCCGGTCGCCGCGGTGGCGGCCGACACCCTTGAGCTGGCCCGGGAGGCCGCGGCAGCCGTCGTGCTCGAGATCGAGCCACTGCCCGCGGTGGTCGACCTCGACGCGGCGCTGCGCCCCGACGCGCCTCTCGTGCATCCCGACTGGGAGAGCTACGTCCCGGCCCTCGGCCCCGACGCCGACTACCCGCGCCACGGGAACCTCGCCGCCGAGTCGGTGTCCGACCCGCCCGGGGTCGACGACGCCTTCGCCAGGGCCCACCGGGTCGTCACCGACGAGTTCGTGGTGCAGCGCCAGTACCAGGCCTACATCGAGCCCAAGAGCGCGGTCGGGATCTACCGCGACGGCCGCTTCACCGTCCACACGGCGCACCAGTTCCCCTACAACGTCCGCGACCGGGTGTCGCAGTTCCTCGACGTCCGGCCGTCCGCGGTGCGCATCGTCGGACACACGATCGGCGGCGGGTTCGGCGCCAAGCTCGACGCGGCACTGGAGCCGTACGCCGCGCTGCTGTCGAAGGCGGCGCGGGGGCGGGCGGTCAAGCTCGTCAACACCCGCACCGAGGACCTGATCACCTGCCCCAGCCGGGAGGGGGCGATCACCCGGGTGCGGTCCGCACTCGACGAGGACGGCACGATCATCGCCCGCGAGCTGGAGGTGATCGCCGACAACGGCGCCTACAGCGGGGAGATGCCCTGGCTGGCCAGCATCGCGCTGCACTGCGCGCGCGGTGTCTACCGGGCCGGCCCGACGCGGGTGACGGCCCGGCTCGTCTACACGAACACGGCCCCGACCGGCGCGTTCCGCGGTGTCAACGGCACCTACCTGTACCACGCCGTCGAGCGGCACATGGACCACATCGCCGCCGAGCTGGGCGTCGACCGGCGGGAGTACCGGCTGCGCCACCTGTTCGACGACGGCGAGGAGCTGCTCAACGGGCAGGTGCTGACCGACGCCGGGATCCTGCGTGAGGGCTTCGAGGCGATCGAGGCGGCGGCGCCGTGGGCGAAGCTGGAGGCGGAGCGGCGGCCCTACCGCGGCATCGGGATCGCCGCGGCCTGGTGGCTGACCAACCCGATGCCCGGCACGGCCGTGGTGAAGCTGCACGAGGACGGAACCGCCGCGGTGATCACCGCGGCCACGGACAACGGCTCGGGTGCGGTGTCCATGGGCGTCACGCAGATCGTGGCGGAACGGCTCGGCATCCCGCCGTCGGACGTGTTCGTCACGCTGCCCGACACCGACGTCGCCGGGTTCGACGCGGGGTCGCAGGGCAGCCGCACCACCCGGATCGTCGGAAAGGCCTCGCAGATCGCCGCCGACGAGGTGATCACGAAGCTCAAGGACGTCGCGGCGGGGCTGTTGGAGGCCGCGGCCGACGACCTCGAGGTCGCCGACGGGACGGTCCGGGTCAAGGGCGCACCGGGCACCAGCGTCCCGATCGCCGTGGTCGCCGCGACGGCCACGAACACCGTCGGGCCGATCCAGGGCACCGGGTCGTTCGTCACCCCGTTCCCGGACTTCAACCCCGGCTGTGCCACCGGGCTGATGCTGCCGTCGTTCCCGACGCCGACCTACCACGTGCACCTGGCCGAGGTGGAGGTCGACCCGGTCACCGGCACGGTGCAGGTACTGCGCTACCTGGTCGCGCAGGAGGTGGGGGCGGTGATCAGCCCGGACGGCACCTACGGCCAGGTGATGGGCGGGGTGACCCAGGGCATCGGGTACGCGCTGCACGAGAGCCTGCGGATCGGCGAGGACGGCCGCTACCGCGAGCGGACGCTGGAGAGCTACCGGCTGCCGCTGGCCGGCGACGTGCCCCGCGTCGAGTTCTTCCCCCTCGAACACCCCGACCCCGACGGCCCGCACGGTGCCAAGGGCGTCGGGGAGGGCCCGATCCTGCTGCCCGCCGCGGTCATCGCCAACGCGGTCAGCGACGCGATCGGCCGACCGCTGAACAACATCCCGATCACGCCGGAGGAGGTCCTCGCGGCGCTGCAGACAGCCGAGTTGAGGAACGACGAGGAGCACGTGCGATGACCATCGTTGAACCCGACAGGACCACCTACACCGGAACCAGGGTGCGGCGCACCGAGGACCCGCGGCTGCTCGCGGGCCGCGGCCAGTACGTCGACGACGTCACGGTGCCCAAGATGATCGAGGCAGCGGTGCTGCGCAGTCCGCTGGCGCACGCCCGGATCACCGGCATCGACGTCAGCCGGGCCCGCGAGCTGCCCGGCGTCTTCGACGTCATCACCGGCCGCGACCTGGCGGCCGTCGCGGGCGAGCAGCCGGTGATCTGGTTCCCGATCCCCGACCAGCGGATCGCGCGCACCCACGCGTTGGCCGTCGAGCGGGTCCGCTGGGTCGGCCAGGCGGTCGCGGCCGTGGTGGCGGTGAACCGCTACGTGGCCGAGGACGCGCTGGAGCTGATCGAGGTCGACTACGAGCCGCTGCCGGTCGTCGCCGACCTCGACGCGGCGCTCGCCCCGGACGCGCCGAAGCTCTACGACGACTGGCCCGACAACGTCAGCGGCTCGCTCACGTATACCGCCGGCGACGCCGAGGCCGCCTTCGCCGAGGCCGACGTGGTGGTCCGGGAGAGCTTCACCCACGGCCGGGCGTTCGGCTGCCCGCTGGAGCCGCGGGGCTGCATCGTCGAGTGGGACGACTTCGCCGGGACCGTCGACGTCCACCTGTCCACGCAGTCGCCGAACCTGGCCCGTGACCTGCTCTCCGAGGTGCTCGGGGTGCCGGTGCACAAGATCCGGGTGCGCACCCCCAACCTGGGCGGCGGTTTCGGCAACAAGTTCGACTTCTACGGCGAGGAGGTGATCGCCGCGGTGCTCTCGCGGCGCACCGGCCGCCCCGTCAAGCTCATCGAGGACCGGCTCGACAGCTTCGTTGCCACCTCGCACTCCCGCGACCAGCGCCTGGACTTCGAGATGGCGCTGCGCGACGACGGCACGATCCTCGGGCTGCGGGGGATCTCCTACGGCGTGCTCGGCGGAGCGCTGGGCACGGTCGGCGCCGGGCCGCCGTGGGCGTCGGTGCTCACCTGCATGGGCCCCTACAAGATCCCGAACCTGGACGTGACGGTGAAGGCCGTCGTCACCAACCGGTCGCCGTACGGCTCCTACCGCGGCTGGGGCGTGCCGAAGGCCAACATCGTGCACGAGCGGCTGATCGAGATCGCCGCCCGGGAGCTGGGGATGGACCGCGCGGCGATCCGCCGCAAGAACTTCCCGGCGCCCGAGGAGTTCCCGTTCTTCAGCGGGGTCGCGTTCACCTACGACAGCGGCGACTACGCCGCCTGCCTCGACCTGGCGATGAGCAAGGTCGACGAGCTGGGCTGGCGGGACCGGCAGGCCGCGGCGCGGGCCGAGGGGCGCTCGCTCGGCATCGGCTACTCGTTCCACATCGAGCCGAGCGCCTACGGGCCGAGCCGGATCCTCAACCTGGTCGGCCTGGCCCACTCCGGCTTCGACGAGGTGACCGTGCGGATGGACTCCGTCGGCAAGGTCACGGTCTACTCCGGACAGATCAACATGGGTCAGGGTACGCACACGATCTACGCGCAGCTGACCGCCGACGGGCTCGGCATCCCGATGGAGGACGTCGTCGTGGTCACCGGCGACACCGACTCCTGCCCCTACACCGGCTACGGCACGGGCGGCAGCCGGGCCGCCCCGCTCGGCGGCGCGGCGATCCTGCGGGCGACCGAGCGGTTGCAGGCGAAGATCCTCCGCGTGGCCGCGGAGCTGCTCGAGGCCTCGCCCGACGACCTGCAGATCGAGAAAGGCGTGATCAGCGTCAAGGGCACGACGTCGCGCTCGGTGACGACCCGCGACGTGGGCGACGCCGCCTACCGCAGGCTGCTGAACAAGATGCCCGAGTCGGAGGTGCCGACGCTGGAGGAGGTCGACGTGTTCGACCCACCCAACATGGCCACCTCCTACGGATGCACCGCGCTGCTGGTGGAGGTCGACCGGGGCACCGGCGCGGTCACCCTGCTGGACTGCCTGCAGGCCCACGACTGCGGCACGGTGATCAACCCGATGCTGGTGGACGGCCAGCTGGCGGGCGGGCTCGCCCAGGCCCTCGGCGGGGCGCTGCTGGAGGAGCTCGTCTACGACGAGGAGGGCCAGCTGCGCACGGCCAGCTTCATGGACTACCTGCTGCCGACGGCGATGGAGATCCCGCCGTTCCACTTCTTCCACCAGGAGACGCCCGCCCCGGACATTCCCGGCGGGATCAAGGGGGTGGGGGAGGCGGGCACGATCGCCGGCGTCTCGCTCGTCGCCAGCGCCGTCGACGACGCGCTCAGCGACCTCGGGGTGACGGTGACCCGGTTCCCGATCACGCCGCCGCGGCTGCTCGACCTGATCCAGGCCGCCCAGACCCCCATCGGGCAGACCCCCACCGGACAGGCCCGCACCGAGGAGGACGCGCGATGAAGCCACCGGCCGTCCGCTACGCCCGGGCCGGCGACGTCCGGGAGGCCGTCGCGCTGCTCGCCGAGCACGGCTCCGACGCGAAGGTGCTCGCCGGCGGCCAGAGCCTCGTGCCGCTGATGAGCTTCCGGCTCGCCCGACCGTCGATCCTCGTCGACATCAACCGGGTCGGCGGGCTCGACCGCATCGAGCAGGACAACGGCAGCCTGCTGATCGGAGCGATGGCCCGGCAGCGCGACGTCGAGCTCAGCGACGTCGCCGCGGCGGCGGTGCCACTGCTGCCACAGGCGCTGCGCTACGTCGGGCACGTCACGATCCGCAACCGGGGCACCGTCGGCGGCAGCCTCGCGCACGCCGACCCTGCAGCGGAGCTGCCCGCGGTGGTCACCGCGCTCGGCGGGGAGCTGGTGTTGGAGGGCCCCGGCGGCACCCGGTCCGTCGCGGCCGAGGACTTCTTCACCGGCACCTTCACCACGGTGATGGCACCCGACGAGGTGCTGGTCGGCGTCCGGCTGCCACGGCTGCCCGACCGCACCGGTGTCGCCGTCGAGGAGCTGGCCCGCCGGCACGGCGACTTCGCCGTCGTCGGGGTGGTCGCCGCGGTCCACCTCGCCGACGACGGCACCGTCGACCTGGTGCGGCTGGCCGCGAGCGGGGTCGACTCCGTCCCGGTCCGGCTGCACGCCGCGGAGGCCGCGCTCAGCGGGGCGAGGCCGACCGCAGATGTCCTCGAGGCCGCAGCGGCCACCGTCGACGCGAGCATCCATCCGGCCGACGACGTCCACGCTCCGGCGTCGTACCGGCGACACGTCGCCCGGCTGCTGGTGCAGCGGGCACTGGGAGCGGCCGTCGAGCGGAGCGGAGTGGAGCGATGACAGAACTGGCGAGCGGGTCGACGTCCCAGCGCGAGCTGGCGAGCGAGTCGACGTCACAGCGCAACACCGAGTCGATCACGGTGACCGTCAACGGGCACGCCTACACCGCCGACTGCGAGCCCCGGGTCACGCTGGCGGACTTCCTGCGGCACACGTGCGGCCTCACCGGCACCCACCTCGGCTGCGAGCACGGCGTGTGCGGAGCGTGCACCATCCTGGTCGACGGTCGCTCGGCGCGGGCGTGCCTGATGCTGGCGGTGCAGGCCGACGGCGCCACGATCACCACCGTCGAGGGGCTGGCCGCCGGCAACGCGCTCAACCCGCTGCAGGAGGCGTTCTGGGACAACCACGGCCTGCAGTGCGGGTTCTGCACGCCGGGCATGCTGATGACGGCGACGGAGCTGCTGGCCGACAACCCGGACCCCGACGCGGCCGAGGTGCGGGAGGGCTTGTCCGGCAACCTGTGTCGCTGCACGGGCTATGACTCCATCGTGCGCTCGGTGCTCGACGCGGCGCAGCGGATGCGCGGCTGAAGGCGCCGCCGGTGTCGCGCCGAATCACGCGACTCCTCGGCGGCGCAGGCGCCGGGCCCGGGGTACCGACCCGCCCCGGGGCCGGCCGGGCGTCACTCAGCGCCGGCCGGCCTCGGCCAGGTCGTCGGTGCAGTGGAGCCGGACCTTGTAGTAGGCATCGGTCGTGAGCCAGTTCGTCGCGCTGGAGTTCAGCGGCCCCGTCTTCGTCCCCGTGATCAGGCTCCAGTGCTGCGGGTCCCTCGGATCCGGCGTCAGCTCCCACCCGGTGATCGAGACGCCGATCGGCCACGGCCGGCTGCTGTCCCAGGGGCTCTCGAGAATCTCGAGCCCGGGCGGCAGCGTCGTGAAGTCCGGTGCGTACTTGTCCTTGGTGAGGTAAGGGTGGTCGGCCGGACAGCTGTAGGCGGGGACCGACTCGCTGGTCCAGCCCTTCATCAGACGCCACTCGCCGTCGACAGTGATCGTCCCGGAGGCCGCGGTCGGCGACGGCGTGCTCGCCTGCGCCGCCGTCGCGCCGAGCACCCCGGTGACGACGACGCCGACGGCGACGGCCGCTGCACGCCGGCGCCAGCGCCGGCCGCGCCCGGGGGTCTGTTCCTGGTTCGTCATGGCTCCTCCTGGTGGGTGTGTCCGTCCGGCGCCCTCCGTGTCGGGGCGTCCGGTGTGACCACCATCTCCGAGACGGCCAGGTGCGACCGTCGTTCGATCGGACCCCGCCCAGGGGGATCCCCCACCCCTCCGATCGGCCGACACCGCGCCCACCGATGGGCCGGGCTCCGCCATCCGCGGCGGGCCGTGAACCCGACACACAACACTGACACCCCGCATCCGGGTAACGACGCGCAGTGCACGACCGAGCAACCCGCCACACGCCGCAAATCCGATGCGGTGCGCCAAGGGGGGACGTCATGGCCTTTCCGCTCGGAGGAGCCGAACTCGGCACGCCACGCTGCCGAAAGGCGAATCCTCCCGGGAGCAGCGGCCTGCACCCCAGCGCCTACGGCCCGCCCGCGGGCCGCTGGCCCGGCACCGACCTGACCTACTCCGTCGACCCTTCCGGCGGCGGCGTCGAGTACGACGCCGGCGGCAGACTCTCCTCACAGAACATCGCCGACTGGATCGCCGATGCGTTCGAACTGTGGGCCGATGCGTGGTCCCCGCTCACCCTGACCCGCGTCCCGCCCGACAGCAACCCGCCCGCCGACATCAGGGCCGCCTTCGTCGGCGCGGACGTCCAGCCCGACTTCTTCGACACCAGCAGCGTCGGGAACGGCGAGTTCCCACCCGACGGGACGATCCATTTCACGACCGCGCGCAACTTCACCGCGACCTCGATGAAGGCCACGGCGATCCACGAGATGGGTCACGCCCTGGGGTTGACCCACTCCGGCGACGAGGCGTCGGTGATGTACCCGTTCGGCCTCGACGTGGTGGTCATCGACCAGGACAGCCGCGACGCGATCAACGACGTCTACGCGCCCTGGTCGCCGCAGGCTCAGCTGGGCGACCGCGCCACCGACGACCGGCCGGCGCTCGCGGCATCGGGGTTCGCGAGCTTCGGCGGCAGCAGCCGCGAGCTCAGTGCCGTCTGGCGCGGGTCGAACGGGGACCGCACGATCTACCACTCCCGGTTCCGCGCCGGCTCGTGGACACCGCAGGAGCGCATCGCGGGCGCAGCCTCGACCGACGGGCCGGCGCTCGCGTCCTACGACCTTCGTGACGGAACGCCGTCGACCGGGCTGATGATGCTCTGGAAGGGCGCCGCCGGTGACTCCACGCTGTGGTGGAACGTCAACCCCGGCAACGGCTGGAGCCAACCCCGGCAGATGCCGGGCGCCGGCACGAGCGCGCGCCCCGCGTTGGCCTCCTTCACCGACTCCGTCGCCGCCTGGAAGGGTGCCGGCGACGACACCGGCATCTACTGGTCACTGTGGCAGGCGGGCGGCTGGGCTCCGCAGCAACGCGTTCCCGACGCGGCATCCGGGCACGGCCCCGCCCTGGCGGTGCTGAACCGCCGCCTCTACCTGTTCTGGCGCGGGGTCGGGGACGACCACGCCCTCTGGTACAGCTCCCGCGGTTCCGGCGAGGACCAGCTCTGGCAGCCCCGCAGGCTGATCCAGGCCGAGGACTTCAGCCTCGACATCGGCGGAGGCGTCTGGATCACCCCCGGGTCCACGCACGGACCGGCGGCCGCGCACCACGTCGACCGGATCCTCCTGGCCTGGAAGGGCGTCGAGGGCGACTCCGGCATCTACTGGTGCGCGTTCAACGGTCGCGAGTTCTCTCCGCAGATCCGCGTCGAGGACGTCGGAACCAGCCGCGGCCCGGGTCTGGGTAGTCTCGACGACCGCACCTTCATGATGTGGAAGGGGGTCTCCGGCGACAACACGCTCTGGTGGTCCCTCTACTGACGCGCACCGTCAGGCCGTCACCGCGCAATCCGCTTGCCGGTGGCAGGTCCAACGGGACCGTACGCGCCCCAGTGGGGCAATTCGTCCGAGGGTGAAACGCCCTGATGAGAGCCGCCTTTGGGGCGTCGAACCCCAGACCTACGCACTAGGAGAATGACGATCGGTGTGTTCAGGGTGCCCGCTGAGTCCATCGGCGCACGTCACGCCCTTCCTCGTGAACACCTGGACACCGGGCGCCGTCGTTTCGTTCCACGAACCGTTCCGCGGCAAAGATCGTTGCGCCGGTCGCTGAGACCCGCTCCGCGGCACGATCCTCGACGCCGCCGGCAGCGCATTCGACCGCGTCACGTGGTGTCGTCTCGAGCCACTCCGCGACCCGGTGACCTCGTCGATGTCGATACCGGTGTCGCCGCCCTCCTCGTCGAGCGGATCGAGCAGTTCCTCGGCGGCGATGTTGCCGGTGGCTCGCGGGGTGAACGGGCAGCGCTCGATGCCGCCGACCGGCTCGTTCCGCAGCCTGTCCCGGGGGCCCACCTCACAGATCGGGACAGACATGGGCGATCTCCTCAGTGACGCAGGCCGGCCTGCTTCAGCAGGGGTAGAACGTTGTCGCCGAAGTAGTCGATCTCCTGGTTGTAGTCGAGCATTCCCATGATCATCCCGTCCATCCCGCCGATGTCGTGGATGCGCTGCATGTCCTCCACGACCTGCTCTGGGGTGCCGACAATCGGGTAGCCGCCCCAGCCGGCGATGAAGCGCTCCTGGTAAGACGCGAGCTGCGAGGCGAAGGACTCGCTCTGCATGCCGAGCACCTTCATCACGTTGTTCGCGCCGTCGCGGTCGCCCATGTCGACGATGTGCTGGAAGTCGCGCTTGGCCTCGTCCTCGGTGTCGCGGCAGACGATCAGGCCGTAGGTCATGGTCTGGATCTCGCGCTGGTGGTCGTCGCGCGCCTTTGCCTTCAGCTGTGAGGTGTAACCGTTCATCGTCTCGACCGTGTCCATCGCGGCGAAGTTGACGTCGACGTTGCGGGCGGAGAAGTCGATGCCGGACTTGGAGTTTCCTGCATTGATCAGCGCCGGGCGTGGGCCTTGGTAGGGCTTCGGGTAGGACTCGACGTCGAGGCTGGTGAAGTCCTGGGTGACGAAGTCGAAGGAGCCTTCCTCCGTCCAGAGCTTGTTCACGAAGTCGATCCACTGCTGGCCGTAGACGTAGCGCTGGTCGTGCTCGCGCTGCTCCGCGCCGAACATCTCCATCTCCGGAGTGAACCAACCCATGACGAGGTTGAGCCCGAAGCGGCCGTGGGAAACGTGGTCGGCAGTCGTCGCCATCTTCGCCGCGACGATCGGGTGCACCGTGGGCAGGTGCGAGGTGGCGAAGATGCCGATGTTCTCCGTGAGCGCGGCCAGGCCGGTCGCCCACGTATAGGTCTCGAAGCAGGTGCCGTTGAAGTTGGTGGTGCTGCCGAAGCCGCGCCAACGGGCTACTGGCACGAGGGCCTCGAAGCCGAGCCTGTCGGCCTTCTGCGCGATCTCGAGCGTGTGTTCCCAGGTCGGCTCGTAGGTGGTCTCGGCGTGGCTGATGGTCAGCCCGTACGAGCAGTTGGTGCCGAACAGCCCGAGCTTGAGCGGCTGGTCGTTGAAGATCGGGTGTGTGGTGCGACCGTCGGCGACCGGTGTGCGCTGGTTTTCCGGCCGTGGAGTGGCGGGGGCGAGACCCAGACGTTCTGCTGCGCTGCTCACGGGGGTGCTCCTCGGGTGTGCGGAGTTGATGGGGATGCAGGTCAGTCCGCGAGGCCGACGGCCCGCAGCGCGCCCTGTGCAACGACCATGTCGTCGTTGTAGTGCCCACCGCTGACGCCGATGCCGCCGACGATCTCGCCGTCGACGACGAGGGGGTAGCCGCCGCCGAAGGTCACCAGGCGGGGTGTGTGCGGGATCCCGATCCGAAGCGGTTCGTCGTCCTTGATGAACTCGTGCCACTGGTCGGTCGGGATGCCGAACGCGACGGCCGTGTAGGCCTTGTCCTGCGAGATCTGCACCGACAGCAACGGCGCCCCGTCCATCCGGACGAACGCCTTGAGGGTGCCCTCCCGGTCGCACACCGTGATCACCATGGGCCTGCCGTTCGCGGTTGCCGCCTCGACCGCCCGGACGACGAGCTCCTGGGCGAATTCTGCGGTGATCGTCGAGACGCTGGCGGTCCTGGTCACATCGGTCATGTCACTGCTCCTCGGATGGGGAATCGGTTCATCGGACGGACCAGCCGCCGTCGATGGGGATCGCGGCGCCGGTCATGAACGTCGAGTCGTCGCTCGCGAGGTAGAGCGCGAGCGAGACGATCTCCTCGGAACGGCCGAGCCTGCCCACGAGGTGGCCGTCCTCGAAGCCCTGCCAGATCGCGTCCTTCTCCGCCAGCCCGCTGATGAAGTTGCGGGGCATCGGGGTGTCGACGACGCCGGGGCAGATCGCGTTGACGCGGATGCCGTACGGCGCGAGGTCGACCGCCGCGGCCTTGGAGAACATGGCGAGCCCGCCCTTGGCGGCGCCGTAGGCTGCCATGTTCTCGAACGCCACGAGCCCGCCGACGGACGACACGTTGATGATCGAGCCGCCGTGGTCGAGCATCAACGGGGCGATCTGTTTGGTGAGCAGGAAGACGCTCTTGAGGTCCACGTCGTGGACCAGGTCCCATTCCTGCTCGGTCGTCTCCAGCAGCGGCTTGCCCAGGATGATTCCGTGGTTGTTGTAGAGCACGTCCACCTGGTCGAACCGGGCGCCGACCTCACCCGCGAACCGCTCGCACCCTGCCGATCCGGACAGGTCCGCGGCCACGAATGCGAAGTCGTACCCCTTGCCGCGTAGTTCCTCCGCGAGCTGGGTACCGGCCTGCTCGTCGAGATCAGTGCCGAGTACCCGGGCGCCCTCCTCGCAGAACAGGCGGCACGCGGCCTGTCCCTGCCCACCGGTGGCGCCAGTGATGACGACGTTCTTGCCATCGAGCTTTCCCATCGGACTTCTCTCCTCGGATGTTCCGCGCGCGGCCCACTGCCCGCGCTGTTCCCCGGCGACGATCAGGCCGCCGTAGATCTCCTCGTTGTGCTTGCCGAGCTCCGGTCCCAGCCACCGGACCTCGCCCGGCGTGCCGGACAGTCCAGGTGCCACGGTCGGCGTCGGGAACGAGCCGAGCCGGTCGAGCCGAACGATCGCCTGCCTGGCCCGGAAGTGCGGGTCGTCGACCATGTCGGCGGCGGTGTAGGTGAGGCCGGCAGGCACGCCGGCCTCGTGCAGCGGACCCAGCAGGTCGTCGGCATCGAGCGTCCGGGTCCAACCGGCCACGAGCTCGTCGAGCTCCCGCTGGCGCCGAACGCGCCCGGTGTGCGGTGATCCCGGCCAACGGACCCGCTGCCCCGCCATCCGTCTGCTGCTCGTCAACCGGCATGCAGGAGAGCCTGCGGCGCACACCCGTGGGCCGAGTATCCCGGAAACGCACGATCCGAGGTCACCACGCGCACGCCCACCCGGGATGTCCGCTGCACGCACCGGTCGTGTCCGGGAAACGCACGTGCGGCCCGGTAGCAGTGCTCCGGTGCTAGCGTCGGCCGGACCGCCACCAGGTCGGGACGACGGAGTCCGGTCACGATGACACAGCAGGCAGAAGTGATCCCGGGAACAGACCCAGCGCCGATCCGCGAGGCACACGACCTCGCCGAAGCCAGGCACCACATCACCACGGTCTACATCCCCCACGAGCTGACCTCGCACGACAGCCGGCCACTGGACTTCAGGCTCGCCTACCTCCACTCGCGGCAGCTCACCCTCGGGCACCTGCGCTATGGAGCCGACGTCGAGCTCCTCTGTCCACCCATGCTCTCCTGCTACCACGTCAACCTCACGCTGGCCGGCAGCACGCAGGTGCGCCAGGGCAAGCGCTCGGCGGCGACCGACGGCGGCCGTGGTGGAGCGGCGTTCGGCTTCGCCGAGCCCTACCTCGTGCGGTGGAACCCGGACGCGGTGCAGTACGCGATCAAGATCCCCCGGACGGCCATGGAGGGCCAGCTCGCGGCCCTCACAGGCCGACCGGTCGACGCACCCATCCGGTTCGACCTGGGTTTCGACCTGAGCTCCGCGCACGGGCAGAGCCTGCTCGCCGCGGTGCGCCACCTGAAGGCCGAGCTCGCGCGACCAGGCGGCACGGCCGAGCTCCCCCTCGTCCGGGCGCAACTGGAGTCCTACGTCATCAGCCAGATGCTGCTGGTGATCCCACACGACCACCAGGACCTGCTCGCACCCACCGGCCGAGCGGCAGGCCGCACCCACGTCCGCATCGCGATGGAGTACGCCGACGAGCACGCCGCCGAGCCGATCACCGCACCTGACCTGGCCCGGGCCGCGTGCGTGAGCATGCGCGCGCTGCAGGTGGGATTCCGTGAGGAACTGGGTGTGTCGCCGGGCACGTACATCCGCAACGTGCGCCTGGATCGGGCCCGTCAGGACCTGCTCGCGCGCCCCGAGGGTGTGCCGATCAGCGAGATCGCCCACCGCTGGGGGTTCCACCACCTGGGCCGTTTCGCACAGCATTACCAGCGCAGATTCGGCTTCTTGCCGTCCGACACCATCGTCACCGATGAGACTGCCCAGACCTTGGTCGACCCAGTTCGGTAGGACGGTCAGGCGGTCGAGCCGTATCTCGAACTCCGCTGGGGTCAGACGACCAAGGCCGGGCGGGAACCGACCACGCCTCCGTTGCATGAAAAGCTGCGCTGACCTGCGCGAACAACGTCAATACGTTCCACGCACCATGCCATACGGATTTCAAGATCGCTCTACAGGCCGCGGACCTGCGGAAGGTGGAGCCGCCTTGGGGAGTCGTACCCCAGACCTACGCATTACGAGAAATCTCTTCCATGGAGGCGCCGCAGGCGTCGGTCGCATCGGTGCAGTTCAGACGCTCGCAAGAGAACACGGCAGGCATCGTCGGACGCAGTTGGAGGCCACGACAGAGGCCATGACCATTCCCCGAGCCGCAGGCTCAGCGGGCCGCATGCGAGGCCAGCACATCGTCCATCACCCGCTCTTCGTGGACGATCAGCCGTGACGCCTCGAAGGCCGTCGCGAGCGCCGCATCCCATGGGGTCGCCGGAGTCACTCCGCCGTCGCGTGGCAGCTCGACCCCGTTCGAGGACGCGACCACGAGCGCCGCACGATAGTCCTTCGCGCTCATGAGAAACGGAGCACAGCCCGATGCAGCCACGCGGGCTGCCATCGCCAGGCCCGCGGTGTCGAAGTCGCCGTGGTAGCGCAGGTCGGCGCCCGACGAGCGCAGACCTGCGATGCACTCGGACGGCGCCGTGGTCGGATTCCCATTCGTGCACATCACCGCGGCAGGAAGGCGGCGCTGAGCCGCGGCCTCGACCAGGCGCGGGTTCTCGACGACGAGCACCCGAGTCCCGTCCGGCACGCGCAGAGGTTCGGCGCGCAAGGCGACGGTCGACAGATGCAAGGGCAGGCCCGCGCCACGCATCGCGCGCGAGGACTGCGCGACGGCGCCCTCCCCGAGCAGCGGCAGTCCCCAGGTCAGGACGGGTGCGGACACCAGGTCGAGAGGCATCCCGGCCCGCTCCCAGACCACTCGCTCGGACTCGGGGCCGTCCCGAGCGATCAGAGCCCTCGTCACGAGGACGGCGATGCGCTCGGAGGAGTCCAGCGCGTGCGCATTGCCGAGGAGCAGCGCTGCAAGCTCGGTGCGACTACGGCCTGTCCCTGCGTGGCGGAGTACCCGCGCGGTATCCATAATCAGCGTCCGGACCTCCTCGGGTGACTGGCGCGCGAACAACCCGTCGGTCCAGGCCGAGTCGCCCCACCCGACCGCCCATGTCGCATCCGGGAAGGCGGCCTCGACCGCGGTGTCGACGGCCGCGCGACGGAGCCGGGTGGCCTCCTGATGAGCAAGTCGTGCTTCCCGACGCCCCGACGGCCGATGGCCGAGGTCGGTCAGCGCACTGACGAGATCGGTCCGGGAGAGCCTCTCGACGGCGGCAGCGAGCTCGGCGAGCGGAACCGAGCGCCGATCCGCGGGGATCGGCCGCTCGAGGAGGACTCCCAGGCGCCGGCGCCCCTCGGCGGGCAAGAGGGGCAGGGCCAGGCGGCCACGCCACTCCAGGCCGTTGCGGTCGAGCGCAGCGCGGACGGCCTCCCACAGCGGCGTCAGCTCCGAGACGGCGAGGAAGTCGGTCACAGCAACATCATCGGCGGATCGTCGTCCTCGTCGTCGACGACCACGGCGGGGGCGAAGCGCGCCGCCGCGGGCTTCGGCCGGACGATCCCGGCGGCGTCGACGGCGACGAGCCCCATCGCCCGGAGGAGCTCCACCGCCTCCTGCCGCAGGGCGGTGGGGTCGGCGACCGCGTCCTTGCGCCAGAACCGTCCGTAGCGCCCGACGAGGTGCCCGACCTCGTCGTCGAGTGCCTTCTGGTCGGCGCCGTCTCGATGGTGGTCCCTGAGCGCTGCGAGGAGGAGCAGGGCGACGTGCGCGGTGGTTCCCGAGCGAGGGAAGACGATGTCACTGAGACCGCCGTCGACGTCGATCGCCGCGAGGCCCTCGGCGCGAGCCTCGATGCGGAGCCCGAACATCTCGTCCAGGAACCGGACCTCCTCGCCGACCCGCCTGCGCAGCTCGGCCCAGTCCTCGGCGCTGACGTCGTCGGCGTAGAGCACCGGGTCCTCCACCAGCCTGCGGCGCAACGCAGCACGCCCACCCGGGTCGGTGCTCCGCTCGATCAGCTCGGCAGCCGACTCGGCGCCAACGAGGGCAGGGGTATGCAGCATGAGCAACCGATCGTTGCGGATCTCCAGCAGGGCGTCCGACCGGCCGTCGGACTCGTAGGCTGCGACGGATCGGTCCAGCTCGCGCACCACGCCACGCTCGATGAGCCACCGCAGGGCGGTGACCAGCGTGCGCCGCTCCGCGGACCCTCCGTCGAGGGTGATCCCGGCGTCGGCGGCCGCGGAGCGGAACTGGAGGACGAGGTCACGCAGGCTGATCCGGTCCGGGCCCGCTGCGGTGGCCGCGAGCACCAGGGTGAGCGCCACGTACTCCCGACCGGTGAACGGGCGGCCCGTCCGCGTGCGCAGCGGGCGATCGTGCGGCAGGTGCCCGCTCTTCGTCAGCCGCGCAGTGTCGGCGTCGACGACGAGGCGATAGCCGAGCCGTTGGGTGAACCAGCGGTCGAGCACCTCGGCATGCCGGCGGATGAGCAGGAAGAGTGACGGGTCGGTCTCAGCGGGCCGCCAGGGGTCAGCGAGCAACGCCCGAGCGGCGGCGATGCGCTCGGCGGGCCGATGCGGATCGTCACGCATCGGCGGCCATCACGGCGATCCCGAGCTCGTGCACGACCAGCGTGCCGGCGGGCGTGCTGACCGTAGTGGCCTCGCCCGCTCGGCGTTCGACGATGCACCGCGTCCCGTCGGCCTCCGCCTCGCCTTTCTCCCCGGTCGGGCCCATCGCCGCGACCGCAGGACCGAGGAGCCGCTGCAGCGCGCGCAGTGCCGATGTCGACATCGCCGTGCCGTTCGCGAGGGTGCCGTCCGATGCGGCAGCGGCGAGGAGCTCGGCGCGCGCGGCAGCGGTCGCCTCCTCCTTGGCACGACGCCGGGCCAGGAGGTGCGCGCGCTGCACCGACCGGTCCGCGACCTGCCCGGAGCGGCCACGGTTGGTGGTGTCCCCTCGCTCCCGCAGGCTGACCGGGATGTCCGCGGTCGGCGCTGTCCACCACGAGGTCACCGACGGCACCGGATCGTCCTGGTCTCCGGGCGCACCCCCGAGGTGTCGGCTGCCGAACAGGCCGAACGCCGCTCCGACGAGCCGATGGAGCTCGTGGGGCCGTTCCCGGGCCGCGGCGTCGAGCCACGAGGCCAGGCGGAGGTAGTCGGCGCGCCGCGACGACCCGGCCACGCCGGAGCGCGACAGCCGGGTGAGGTTTTGTGTCAGGGTCCGGACGGCGTTGACGGCGTCACGGCCGAGGGTCGCCACCCTGCTCGGGACGCCCGGACGCCCCCGGAACCAGTTGCCGAGGTTCTCCCAGTCGGCCGGGGTGCCGCCCTGCCCGGAGCGGACCTGCACGTCCGTGAGACCGGCCTCCGCCACCCGAGCGGCCAGGCCGTCACGCGCCCTCGCGACGACCACGGGGATCAGGGGCTCCAGCTCCGCCAGCAGCCTCCCGATCGGCCGGGCCTTGCGCTCCAACGACTCCAACCGCTCGCCGACGTACCCGACGAGCACCTCGGAGAAGAACGCGAACTCCGACTCGTCCAGATCGAAGCGGGCCTGCCATTGGTTGATCGCGGCGAAGAACTGGGTGATCTCGGCGGAGAAGGCGCGGTGTGGGTCGAACACCGCCCGCACCGCGTCGGCCAACGTGGCCGGCGAGGCCGCCCGCACGTCCAGCCGCAGCAGCGCCTCCAGAGCGGCGGCCAAGACGTCCAGCCGGCCGAGCGAGACGTCACGCACGTCGTCGACCTGGGCCAGAACGTTCTCGACGAGCTCGTGCACCTCCTGGCCGACGCGGGTGATGAGGTAGCGGTTGCGGCGCTTGTAGTAGTCGGCGACGGTGCTCACCGCCCCGACCGACGCCGACACCTCCAGGTTGCCCCAGTTCCGCAGGCTCTCCAGGCGCACCGCCACCGTATCCACCGGCAGCTCGATGCCGGTCGCGGCGAGGCGTGCGGCCACGTCCTCCGGGGTGAGCTCAGCAAAGAAGGTCCCGGCGAAGATCCCGAGGATCGAGCGGTAGTCGGGGCTCTCGGTGACGTAGGCGAAGACCTCGGTGCGGCTCATGCCGTCGCCAGCTCCGTACGCTGGCGACCGTCCCAGTGGTAGTGCAGCAGCGCGATGGTGCGCAGGTCCGCGTCTCGCAGGACCTCGGTGATGGCGAGCTCCGGGACGCTCGCGTGGGTGCCGAAGAGCCGCTCGCTCGTCACGATGAAGTCCAGGTCCAGTCCCACGAGCAGGCTGAAGAGGCCCTCGTGGTTGTCCTCGGACACCTTGGCGAACGCGTCGTCCAGCATGATCAGCCGCGGCGCACCGATCCCGTTCGGGTCGTGTGCGGTGGCCGACACGGACGCCGCCGCGGCCATGGGCAGGTAGGTGACGAGCTTCTTCTCCCCCTCCGACAGCCGGGAGCGCCTGCTGAGCAGCTCGTCCGGACGGCCCGGGCGGCGCAGGTAGACCCGCAGCTCGTGCCAGCTGCGGTAGTCGAGAACCCGCCCGATGACGTCCCGGTAGGACGCGTCGGTGTCGGCGGCGCGGGCGTCCTCGACCAGCCCGGACACCGCCACGCGCACGGCGGCGTCCTCCTCGTCGCTGCGCGCGTCGGGATCCTTCGCCATCAGCCGCAGTGCCGTGGCGGTGTCCGGGTCGAGGTCCCCGCGGTGACGCCAGTCCAGTCGGACACCGATCCCTAGGCTCGTGGTCACCGCGCGAAGGATGGTGTTCATGCCCCTGACCAGCTCATCAGCCTCGAAGAGGGCCCGGGCCACCTCCCGCGCCACCCGGCCGTGCAGAAGGTTGCGCAGCGCCTGATCCTGCTGGGCGGTGAGCAGGCCCTGAGACCGGCGGAGGTCGGCCGCGACCTGCTCGGTCGCGGCGAGCAGTACCCGCCGCCCGTAGGGACCGGAGACCTCGATGGCGACGGGCGCGCCGTCGCCGAACCGGCTGGTGCCTGCGTCCCAGCCGGCCCCGAGCGAGTCCCGCACACCGCGGAGCGAGCGGTCCAGTGCGCCCTCGTCGACCGGCCGTTGCGGGTCGGGGACGGCGGCCCGCACCGCTGCCACCAGCTGGGCGGCGCCTTCCACGGTGTCCGGCAGGTCGGGCAGGTCGTCGGTATCGTCCGCGCGGGCTGCGGAGAACAGTCCCGGCACCCGAGTGACCTCGAGCAGAGCTGCCCGCGCGTCTCTGCACCCCTGCTCGGAGCGCTCGACCTCCCCCTCGGCGGACAGGGCCGTA
Source organism: Pseudonocardia sp. D17 (assembly GCF_036984265.1). Taxonomy (NCBI): domain Bacteria; kingdom Bacillati; phylum Actinomycetota; class Actinomycetes; order Pseudonocardiales; family Pseudonocardiaceae; genus Pseudonocardia; species Pseudonocardia sp. D17. The sequence continues at coordinate 107,128 of NZ_BPRG01000033.1, forward strand.
CTGCGAGCGGTCGCGGCGGCGCCGATGGCCTGGTTGTGCGCGGCGCGGCGGGCCTTGATCTCTTCGGCGAGACCGTCGCGCCGCGCCTTGGCGGCGTCGACCTGCGCCGCGACCCGCTCCGGCTCCTCGCCCAGCGAAGCCTCGGTGGCCGAGAGTGCGGTACGCGCCGCCGTGGCTCGGTCGCGGGCCTCGACGGCGCGGTCCTGCGCGGCTTCGAGGCTCTCGGACTCGGCCTCCCACGCATCGACGGCCGATGTCCAGTCCTCCAAGGACCGCCGAGCCGTGTCGACCCGGTCGGGGAGCCTGCGCAGGACCGCGTCCGTCTCGACGAGCGCGCCCCGGATCTCGTCCAGAGCCTCCGCCTCCAGCCGCAGGCCTGCCTCCGCCGCACCGGTCTCGGCGGTGGCCCATGCGCGCTCGGCCGTGCGTTCGGCCTCGATCGCCAGCGTGCGGTCCCGCGCGGCACGCTCGCCGGCACGTACCGCATCCTGCACCGCGCCTGCGGCGACCGCGGCGGTGTCGTCGACCCGCCGCGCGTCGGGGATCTCGCCACCCAGGCCGCGCAACACACGGCGCCACTCGACCAGAGCATCGTGCACCTGCTGGTGGGCGCGCCGTCCATCGACTGCCACCGCCAGGTCGGCCTCCAGCTCCGCGATGCGCCGGAGGCGGGCGGCCGCGCGGGATCCGGCCCCGATGAGCTCCGCGGCGGGCTTCCTGTGGCGCCCGCGCAGCGGGCCCGCGCCGAAGCGACCGTCCTGCGCCACCCACAGCGCAGCCGCGGAGGACGCCCCGAGCCCGATCCTGGTCAGCGCCGCCGCCACCGCCGCCGGGTCCACACCCTCCGGCGGTGCCGCACCGAGGACCTCGGCGAGGTTCGGCTCCACGGCCGGGCCGGGCCCGAGGAGCAGCTCCCCGTCCGCGGCGATCAACTCGCCGTCGGCTCGGATCGTGGCGGTGAGCAGGCCTGCTGCCTCGCAGGCGGCCTCAAGAGCGGCCCGCGCTCCGTCGTCGAGACCGGGGAGGAAGTCGACGACCGAGGCGAACAGGACGGCATCCGGCGGCTCCGCGCCCTGCCATACAGGCCGGGTGAGTGGGAGCTCCCTGGCCTCACGCACCTCCACAAGCTCCCGGTTGAGCGCGGCTACGTCCGCGGTGGCTCGTTCCCGGCGCAGCGACGCCGCGGCCAGCGCCGGCTCCAGCTCAGTCTCCGTCTCGGCGACCGCCGCGGCGGCCCCGGCGAGCCGCAACCGCGCCGACTCGCGCAGCTCGTCACCTCCCGGATCCACGGCCGCGGGGACGGTCAGCCAGCTCGCGCTGCCGGCGGGGTTGGCGGGTGGGATCGCTCGGACGTGCTCGGTCAGCCGCCCCCACCATGCGGCGACCGCGGCTCGATGGTCTGCACCCGCCGCCTCAGCGGTGGCTCGGGACTCCGCGGCCGCAGTACGGGCCTCGTCAGCCATCTGCTCGGCCGCACGCGCCTCGCGCTCCGCCCGGGATGCCGCCTCGGTCTGCTTCTCCGACTCCGCGAGCAGGTCACTAACTCGGGCGACGTCCACTCGTCGGCGCCGCACCGCGTCAGAGACCACGGTGGTCGTCACGTGCGCGAGCGGCTCTGCGTCCGGTTCCGGTCCTTCGACGCCGCCGCGGAGGGTCCGAGTGCGGAGCGCAGGAGCGTCGGGCAGCGGGGCGACCACACCGGCGGCCCGGCCGTGTCGGGCCGCAGCCGCGAGATCGTCGCTCACCATCTTGAGATCACCGTCGACCCGGCCCCGCCGGGACCGCACGAGGTCAACGGCAGCGCGCACTCGGCGCGCTGCCTCGTTGCGAACCTCCTCGACCGTGTCCGCCTCCGACTCGAGGCTTCTCACCTGGTCACGACGGGCGAGGAGCGCGGCGAGCTGCTTGTACGCGTCGGAGTCAAGCAGACCGGCGAGGGTGGAGTCCGCGGTGGCGTGCTCTCGCTCCAACTGCCCCACCTCGTCACGCAGCCGAGCCTCTGTCGCGTCCGCTGCGTCGCTGGCGGCGCGCAGCCTGCCGCGGAGCTGGAGCGCGGAGCGCGCGGTCGTCACCGCCGCGGCTGTGCGCTGGTCCGCCGCACGCAGCACCCGGCGGGCGTAGTGCCGGTAGGTCTCGAGCATGCTGTTCAACGCCCGGTCGGTCTGGGCGAGGGCGCGGACGTTGAGCCGATGGCTCTCCAGGTCCTCCAGGGGCTGAGCGGCGTCGGCGACGGCGTCCTCCGGGACCGGTGGCAGGGCGTCCAGCAGCCTGCGGGGCAGGTCCGCGTCGATCCGGTCGCCGACCCTCGGGTTGCGCACCTGGTGCAGCAGGGCGAAGTAGCCTGACGGGTCTGCCCCGCCGAAGAACCGCCTGGCGATCTCGGCCCGGTACTCCCTGACCTGGCTCTGGGTGAACACAGCCTCGCTTCCCAGCTCGGCCCGCAACGCGTCGACGGCGAGGGGCACGCGGCCGTTGGTCAGCGCGAAGTCGATCCGCGCACGTCGCGGCGTGGAGAACCACCACGTTGTCGCGCGGTCCGTGCTGCGGTTCGCACGGATCCCGCAGCCGACTGTGTGATGGCGCGTACCGCCAGCCACCTCCGGATCGGGCCGGGCGAACTCGATCCACAAATAGCCGGTTCGTTGCGTCTCGTCGTTGTCGGCGAGCATCCAGGACTTCAGCACCCCGGTCTGCTCGCCCGCGGCGTCGATCCGCCGGGTGTCCGCCTCCAGCAGGAAGGGCAGCAGCATGTTCATCGCTGTCGACTTGCCCGACCCGTTCACCCCGCGCAGCAGCAGCCGGCCACCGGCGAAGTGCAGGGTCTCGTCCTCGTACTGATAGACGTTGAGGATCCCGGCACGGGAGGGACGCCAGCGAGCGTCGGCCACCACCGTCATCCAGACCTCCTGAGATCCTGCGCAGAGAGCGTGACACACAGCACCGACAGTCACGCCCTTCACCTCGCGCACCGCAGCAGTCGAAACCCCCACGGATCAGCGCCCGCACCTCTCAGTTGTAGATTACGCAGACCAGAAACTTCAAGTGTGTGAGCGGGTGTCCGACTGTGTTGCCCTTTCATCCCGAGCCTGACCTCGTCGACGCCCGTTCCACACTCCGGCACGCCGTGGACGCGGTCCTCGCGAAGCTCCGGACCGGAGTACTGCCCGACGACGCCGAGCTCGAGCATGTCGACATCAAGGAAGAAGCCGGACGGCGTGGCAGCGGAGGGGCACTTCTGGCAGGTCAAGCGCAGAACACCGCCGCCGCCGCGCAACTCGCAGACGAAGTCGCCTGCTTCGCCAACACCCCGGGCGGCGGAGCATTGATCGTCGGCATCGAGAACAAGACCGGCGACCTGCTCGGAACCGCGCTGGACCGCGACTGGCTCCGACACGGCATCTACACCCGTGTCGACCTCGCCCCGGACGTCGAGGAACGCGAGGTCAGCGGAGTCCGTCTCCTCATCCTGTACGTCGCATCAGCTCACGAGCCCATCGAGGACACCAGCGGTCGGATCCGCTGGCGGGTGGGAGCCAACTGTGTCCCGGTAGACCGCTCGGAGTGGTGGCTGCATCGCCACAACCAGGCCGGGCACGACCGCATGGCCGCCGTCACGAGTCGCACCGTCGTCGACGTGAGTGACGGCGCGATCGTGGCGGCTCGCCGCTACCTTCGCGACGCCGGTTTCGAACACCATGCCGGCGAGCCCGTCGCCGATCTCTTGAGACGACTGGGTGTCCTCCATCCCGACGGACACCTGACCCAAGCGGGCGCTCTCCTGTTCTGCCCTGCTGACCGCACCTACCTCTCGGTGACGGCCATCGACGTAGAGGGCGGAGACGTGCTCCTTCGCCCCCCGGACCTCACGGGCTTGAGCGTTCTGGAGCAGTTGTCAGCAGTGGAGGACCGCCTGAGCTCACTCAATACGGAGGTCACCCTCCAGGGCGGCTTCGCGGAGTCGACCGTCCGCCGGCTACCACCCCGGGCGGTCCGCGAGGCCGTTCTCAACGGCCTGGTGCACCGTGACTGGTTGTCGTCCGACCCGGTGACGATCACGTGGATCGACGCCGACTCGGCCCTGCAGGTCATCAGTCCTGGCGGCTTCACGGGCGGCATCACGGCCGCTACCGTCCTCGCCCAGCGCTACGCCCGCCACCCTGCACTCGCCGACCTCTTCAGAGCACTCAACCTGGTCGAGAAGCAAGGCATGGGCGTCGACCGCATGTACCGGGAGATGGTCGCGCTCGGCCACCGACCGCCCGTCATCGTCGAAGAAGACGGGCCGCGGGTCAGGACGCGGCTCGTCGGCGGCCGCCCCGTCGTCCCGGTCATGGCCCTCACCGACCGCATCGAGCCTGCCGTCCGACGACGCGACGTCCGAGTCGCTCTCATCGTCGACCACCTTCTCCGCCAGCCGTTCGCCACCCCTGACCTCATCGCCGACCTCCTTCAGCGCACACCGCAGGAAGCGGCGGAAGCCCTCGACACCGCGACCACCGAATGCCGCGTCGGGTCTTCACCACTTCTCACACGGTTCAAGGACGTCCGGACCCTGTCCCCAGCCGCGATTCGGGTCGTCGAGAGCGCTGCCCCCGCTGCCGACCGCCGGGCCCGTGGAATCCTGACATATCGACGCCCAGACGACCCCGGAATGGTCGCCCGCTTCTGGCTGGCCGCCCATTCCCGGATCACATCCGGCGACTACGCAACGCTCACCGGCCTCACCCAGACCGGCTCGCTGAACCACCTCGACCGTCTCGTTGCCGACGGAGTCCTCGTACGAGGCGACGGCAAGGGACGGAACGCGCATTTCCTGGCCGCATGGCCGTAGACGCGAGACACCTGGATCCGGGGGCGCAGACCGGACATGCCAGTGCTGCCGGACGAGCCCATGCCGAGCTACGCACCCGGGAGGCCACGAAGCCGTCGGGGCAGGAATCGACAGGTCGCCAACCTGCAAATATGGAGCCGCCTTGGGGAGTCGAACCCCAGACCTACGCATTACGAGTGCGTCGCTCTAACCGACTGAGCTAAGGCGGCGTGTTGCGTCGTCAGTCTACCGACCCCTGCCTCCGCCCCCACAGGCCCCCGCCGCTCACCCCCGACCTGCGGGAACGGCGACGAAGGCGGCGGTGTCGTAGTAGGTGCGGAGGCCGGAGATGCGGTCGCCGGCGAGCGTCAGAAAGGTGGAGCCGGCGTAGTCGATCGGGGTGCCGTCGGCCAGCGAGCCGCGGCTCTCCCACTCCAACGCCGCACCGGCGGGGTCGGTGCTCTCGACGGCGTTGCGGAAGGCGGTCCGCACCTCACCGAACCGGGCCCGGTACTGCGCCCAGAACGCGCGGGCGTCGGCGACGCCGCCGCGGCCGTCGAGGCGATGCAGGACGGCGTCGTCGGTGAACAGCCCCGCGAGCGGGTCGACGTCGCCGTCCTGCTCGAACCGGCGCAGCTCGGCGACGAAACGGCGGACGGTGGCGTCGGCGATGTGGTTGTCCTCGAACTGCTCGAAGTCCATCGGGGCCGCGTACCCGGGCGGGCGGGCGTCAACCCCGATGCAGGGAGAGCAGCATGTTCTCGACGGCGATCTCGGGTTTCACGTTGGCGTTCAACGCCTCACGGCACGCGAGGACGGCCTCGAGGCGGCGCAGCGTCGACTCCGGCGTCCACTCCCCGGCGGCGCGCCGGATGTCGGCGAGGCGGTCGGGGTTGGTCAGGGGGACCTGGGCGCCGCTGCGGGTGACGAGGACGTCGCGGAAGAAGCCGGCGAGGTCGATGATCGCGCGGTCGAGGGCGTCGCGCTGGTTGCGGGTGGTGCGCGACTTCTGGCGCTTCTCCAACTCCCGCTCGGCGGCCTTCGCGCTGCGCGCGGCGGCCGCGATGCCCTTGCCGACGCCTCCCGCGCCCATCGCGACGGCGAGCTCCTCGCGTTCCGCGGCGTCCCGGCCCTCGGCGATCTCCGTGGCCTCGGCCTTCGCCGCGGCGACGAGCTTGCCCGCATAGGCAAAGGCGTCGCCGATGCCGCGGATCTTCATCGGCAGGTCGAGGGCCTCGGCGCGGCGACGGCGAGCCTCCTCGTCGCGGGCCAGCCACCGCGCACGCCCGACGTGCCCGCCCGAGACCGACGCGGCCCAGGTCGCGGTCTCGGGGTCGAGACCGTCGCGCGTCGCGAGGACCTCGGCGATCGCCTCGGCCGACGGCGTGCGCAGCGGGACGGGACGGCAGCGGGACCGGATGGTGATCGGGACGTCCTCGGGATGATCCGATGGCGCGCAGAGCAGGAACACCGTGTCGGGGGCGGGCTCCTCGACGGCCTTGAGCAGCGCGTTCGCGGCGCGCTCACCGAGCCGGTCGGCGTCCTGGATGATCAGGATCTGCCGTCGCCCGGTGCTGGGGCGGCGGGCGGCGAGCTGGACGAGGCGTCGCATCTCCGCGACGGAGATCGAGAGTCCCTCGGGGACGACCTCACGGACGTCGGCGTGCGTCCCGGCCAGGACGGTCCGGCATGAATTGCACTCCCCGCACCCGCCCTGCGGACACTGCAGGGCGGCGGCGAAGGCGCGCGCGGCAGTCGAACGGCCCGAGCCGGGCGGGCCGGTGAACAGCCACGCGTGGGTCATCGAGGACGGGTCGGCGACGGCCGCGGAGAGCTCGGCGACCGCGGCGGGCTGGCCGACGACGTCGCGCCAGACGGTCATGACGCCGCCGCGTCGTCGTCCCGGGTCGCCGCGAGGGGACGACCGGCCAACGGCTCGGTCGGCGCCTGCCCGGCCGATGCGCCGTCGGCGCTCATCCGCTCCGTGCTCGTCGCCTCGGGATCGACGTGCCCGGGGTCCATCCGCCCGGAGCCCATCCGCCCGGGGCCCGTCGACTCGAAGCCCATCCGCCCGGGGCCCGTCGTCTCGGGGCCGTCGCGCTCGGGGCCCGTCGGCTCGGGGCCGCTGCGCTCGGGCCTCATCCGCTCCGTCGACCCGTCCGCGCGGGTCTTCTGCAGCGGCACCGTCGGACCGCCGGAGGCAGGTGGGCGCAGCAGGGGTCGCAGGCCGTCGAGCACTCGCGCCGCGACGTCGTCGGGCGTCCCGTCGGCATCGACGACGACGTAGTGGTGCGGCTCGGCCGCGGCCATCCGGGTGAGCAGCCGCTGCACCCGGACGTGTTCCTCGCCCGCGACGCCGGCGGGGGCCGCGGTGCTGCTCGGCGCGCGGTCGAGCAGGACGGAGACGTCGGGCCGCAACCGCCCGGTCGCCCAGGAGACGAGGTTCTCGAGGTCGCCGGCATCGAGGACGGCGTCGTCGCGCTCGGACTCGACGCCGTACTGGGCGAGCGGGCTCGCGAGGAACCGGTCCATGACGACGACCGAGCCCCCGGCCAACGCGGGCCGCACGAACCGCTCGATCGTGTCGGCACGCACGGCCGCGACGGCCAGCGCCTTGGCCCGGACGCCGGAGTGCTGCGACTCGGCCTCGGCGGTGCGGACACTGTCGTCACCGGGTTCCACGACGTCGTAGCCCTCGGACCGCAACGTCGCGACCAGGCGCCCGGCCTGCTCGGCGGTCTCGGCGGGCGTCGCGCCCTCGACGGCGACGAGCACGCCGGAGCCGACGCGCCGGTCGCCGCGGCGCAGCGCCGCCAGGAGATCGGGCAGGAGCGGTTCGGTGCGCCGATCGTCCATCTGCCGGTACGCGAGCATGCCGACGACGGCCGCGACGAGCCCGCCCGCGAACATCACCGTCCGGGTGCCGTCGATCACGAAGGGGTAGCCGAAGAGGTCGATGCGCCGCGCGCTGACGAGCCCGACCAGCACCGGGACCAGCGACATCGAGCCCAGCAGGACCACCCGCACGAGCGACTGCACGAACGCGACGACGCGGCCGCGGACCTCGTCGGCGACCTGCGAGCCGATGATCGTCAGGCCGGCGAGGAACGCGATGCCCGCGAAGCCGCCGACGAGCGCCACGGTCACGATCGCGACGAGCAGGTGCGGCGACAACGCCACCAGCACGAGCGCGACGCCCGCGGCGACGATCGCGGCGCCGAACAGCCGGTTGTGCGGCAGGCGCCGGGCCAGCCGCGGCGCGGTGCCCATGCCGCCCGCGAGCCCCACGAAGATCGCGACGAACAGCACGCTGTACGCGGCGTCGCCACCTCCGAGGCTCGAGGAGTACAGCTTCGCCGACGCGATGACCGCACCACCCGCGGCGAAGGCGCCGATGATGCCGATGACGAGCCCGCGGATCAGCGGCGTGCTGCCGACGAACGCGAACCCGCCGCGCAGCAGCGAGAACAGGCCCGGCGGGCTCTCGCCCTGCCGTTGGGCGGTCCGGCCGGAGATCTCCTTGATGCGGAACCACACGGTCGTCGCCGTCAGCAGGTAGGCGCAGCCGTTGATGACGAGCGCGACGTAGACGGTGGTCAGCGGGGAGTGGGAGTCGAACAACGAGCCGGCGCTCGAGATCACCGAGAACAGGCCTGCCGCCGTGATCACCGCGACGCCGTAGGTCATGACGAGCGCGAGCTGGTTGGCCGTCTCGACCTGGTCGGGCCGCCGCAGCAGGTTCGGGACCGACGCGTCCTTGGACGGGATCCAGAACAGCGAGCAGATCTCGATCAGGAAGGTCGCGGCGAACAGCCACGGCAGCGAGCCGATGAGCGGGATCGACACGAACAGGCAGAACCGCAGGACGTCGCAGACGACCATGACGTGCCTGCGGTCGAAACGGTCGGCCAGCGCGCCGGCCAGCGGACCGAGGATCAGCGCGGGGAACAGCTTCGTGGCGACGACGCCGCCCAGCGCGAAGCTCTGCGCCTGGTAGCCGGTCGTCAGCTGGGTCGCGAGCGAGGTCAGCGCCAGCAGCGAGAGCCAGTCGCCCGTCGAGGAGACGGCGGTGACCAGCCACAGTCTGCGGAAGGCAGGGATCGACAGGACGGCCCGGACACGGTGCGACGTCGGGGCCGACAGCGCCGGGTCACCGACCGGGGTGGCCTCGGAAGCGATCGCTCCTCACCTCCTCGGCGGGGTCCGGCCGGCTGCCGGGACCTGTACCGGCATCGGCGAGAGAGAACCGGTCATCGGTTCACGAGGGTAGACGGAACCGGACACCGCGCGTCGGGACGGTCGGGGAACGCGGGCCCGCGAGCCGTTCGACGGCCGCTCGCCGCCTGCAATCACGGGTTGAGCAGCGACACGATGAGCTGCACCAGGATCACGGTGAAGACGGCGACGAAGAACAGCGTGAAGAGCCGCGACCCGAGCCTGCTGCGGGTGTGCCGGGACAGCCCCAGGATGCTGGGTTCCGGCTCGACCGGTGGCCGGTGCGGCGGGCGAACGGCCCGGGCGGGCGGCGGCGGGCGCAGCCTCGGCGGGCCGGGGGCCGGCACCGCCGGCCGCGGCGCCGGC
>NZ_BPRG01000034.1:0-13084 GCF_036984265.1 Pseudonocardia sp. D17
CGCCCCCCCTGCGGGGTGGGCCGGGCTGCGCCCGGCGTGCGACGGCTGTGCCGTCGCAGTAGGGTTATTTCCCCTGCTAGTCCATACTGTTTACTAATAAACATGAAAACTTGTAAATTGAAAGACTTGTTTACCGGTTTCCTTATTTTAATGCACTTCTTGCCGGTTGGCATTTTGCTAGTTTACTAGCAAAATAATTAGCCTGCAAATACTCAAATTAGTAAAAGAGCACGCGCTTTTTTAATGTTGGCGAATTAGTAAAATAGCAATTCTTACCGCGATATCTGCGCTGAAATTCTCCACCTGCGCTGGACTGATGCCCTTCGGGGGGTGCCCTGCTCCGCTCGGCCACCCGCATCACCCGCATCAGTGCAGTTCAGGGCAGGTGTCGCTACCCGCATCAGCACCCGCATCAGACCCGCATCAGACCCGCATCAGCACCCGCATCAGGCCCAGCACGGGGGCCTCGCGAGGTGCGAATCCGGCCCGTCTCGGGGGGCGAGGGAGTGAACCGGGTTTCGCGCGGAGGCTGTCCGGCGCCGGGGCACGGGCTGTTCGTCTTCGGGCGGCTGTGAGCACCGAGCTGGAGGGTTCGACCGAGCGGAACCGTGTGCTCGGCGGAGGCCGGGGTCCGCCCTTTGACGAGGGGAGCGGTGACCTTCACGCCGGTGCGACCGCACTCGGGGCAGGTGCCCTTAGCGCCAGTGACTCGGGGGGTTGCGGAGGTCCTGCGGTAGGTCCCGCGCTTGATGGTGAAGCCGCACCCGGGGGTCCCGAGCGGGTGGCCGTCCGGGTCGACGTCGCAGTGGCAGAGCAGACCCTCGTACTGGTCAGCGGCCTCCGTGTTCATGTCCATAACATTAGCGCGTTGCTAGCTGTACTGTCCATATCTCTACATCGTTAAAAACACGATCGAGCGATCTAGGCTGCTGCTATATAGATCTAGTGTCCAAAACTATGTAGTGTTATGGACATGACGAGCGAGGCCCCGAACGGCTACTCCGCGATCCTGGCCAGCACGGTACGCATGGTGGGCATGGTCCCGGTCCGCGTCGACGCGCACAGCATCGACGAGCACGCGGCAGAGGTCGGCTTGACCTTGGGCACGGTCCTGATCTACATGCGAGACGTTCACACCGCACAGCACGTCGCAGACGGGTGGTCGTCGAGCGCGGTCATCGCCGAGCATCTCGGCCCGGCGCGGCCGATGCAGGCGCGCGGAGGGCTGCAGCGGGCGATGGGCTCACAGGTCTCGGCGCTAGTCCGCCTCGGTGGCCTGCCGTCGATCACGTGCACGCCGTACACCCGCCGTCCGGGTAACGACACCCCGAGTCACGCGCGGATCATGGTGGGCCCGTTGACGTTCGAGGTCTGTGACTGGACGGCGTGGGCGGCGATGTCGCACGGCTTCAAGCGCGCGCTGCGGGTGCTTCGGGCGGCGACGGCCTGAGATCAGGGGACCCGGGACGGCCGGTGGCGCAGCGGCGCGACCGGCCGTCACCATGTCGGCATGGTGGCGTGGACGGTGGACGTGAGGGACCGGCGGGAGGGCCGCGTGACGGCGGCCCTGGGCGCGGGAGAGGCAGGTGACGATGGTGCAGCGTGGGCGGCGGCGCTGGACGTCGTCGAGCGGCGGGCGTGGGAGCAGCCGAGGCCGTCGCAGCTGTGGATCAGGGTGGGGGAGAAGGAGGGTTTCGTCATCCCGGGAGAGGACGAGAGCGGAGCGCCCGATGCCGTCGGCCTCACGCTCGCGGTAGAGCGGATGCGCGAGACGCTGACGGGGGAGTGACAGCGTGAGCGACGAGGAGACCGCAGGTCTGACGGTCCGGGACCGGTGCGCACGGGCGGGGATGAGCGACGAGCGCACCGCAGCCGCGTTCGAGCGGGGATTGCTGATGGTCGACGGTGTGGTCGTCGAGGACCTGAACATGCCCACGGAGCCCGGGAGCCGCATCGTGATCGCGGCTTCCTGACCGCGCGATGTCGACGAAGCCCAACCTTTGAGCCGGCGTTCCCGGAGCGGGCGAGGGTAGGGCGTAGGGGAGCAGTGTGACGTCACCGTGGCATCGCGCCCCGGCACGTGGGAAATGAGCGCTTAGGCAGAGCCGCCCTCATGGCCCGGCTGCGAGAGGGTCGGCCGATTACTGGTCTTGCCCTGATGGCGGCGCTCAGAGCCGGGCCTGCGCCGGGTGACGGCCCACTGAGGGACAACGGCAGGCGCGGTCAGGATGGGGGCCCCGCGGCGCTCTAGCTCGCAGGTGACGATCCCGAGCCAGAACGCGCGGTCGGTCATGACCTGGGCCCACATGACAGCCCGAACGACGCCGCCGACGAACACCCCGCCGGACCGATACCCGCGCCCATGTCGCTGCTGCTGCGTGAGGGCCGCAAGGTCCACCCGCACCGGCACCGGTGGATCACAGCGCCGGACGGCGGGGTCGGAGCTGTCGAGCACGTCTGGCGCGCTTCCCTCCTGGTCGAACATGTGTTCGAGTATGACGTACGGCTCGACGCCGCTCCGGTTGAGAAACTAAGCGCCTAAAGTTGTGGACGCATGCGGTGAAAACATGTAAGGTTATGGACATGAACACGGAAGCTGGAGTCCAGGTCCTGACCCTCACCCCCGCGGGAGAGCTCACCGACGCGATGCTGCCCGCCGGTGACACGCTGCGCGGTCTGCAGGAGGCGATCGGATGCGCCTGCGTCGACGTGATCCAGCTGTCGTCACGGCTCGACATATGGCTTGACGACGAGGGGCTCTGGAAGCCAGAACCGCAGCTCAATCGAGGTGCTATGGCGGTTCTGGCATCGTTCGGCTACGTCGGGGCGGCGATAGTGGGGACGGCGGTATTCGCCGAGCATGACGCGGAGGGGGACACCACGTCGCTGAGCGAGTCGGCACGGACTGCGATTCGAGAGCTTCTCGGGTGCTGACGTAGTCGGGCGGGGGGCCACGGCCAGCCCTCGCACCTTTAAACAACCTAAAGTAGTGGACATTGTCGAGACAAGAGAGTAAGGTTGTGGACGCCGAGACGGAGATCGAAGGGATCGAAAGATGAAGGTGCGGGTGGAGTGGTCAACGGAGGAGACCGTGACCTACGGGATGGCGGTGGAGCTCGCAGGCAAGGACTACGGCGCGGACGCCGCCGCCCTGCACTGGCTCGCGGGCGTCCCGCTGATCGAGGCCCTCGACCTCGCGAGCGACGGCCGCTTCCAGCTCGACGACCTGCCGGACATGGAGGCGTACGGAGACGAGATCGACTACGAGACGCACCGCCGTGACGTCGCTGTCGTGAGGGTGTTGACCAGGTGACAACCGGCGGGGCGCGCACCGAAAGCGCGCCCCGCCGACCAACTTCAACTCAACGTTGTGGACAAGCCGGGAGCCGGGCACCGAAGAGGGAGTGAGCGATGACGCTGACGATCAGGCAGGCCACCGCGCTCAACAGGGCGCTGTACTGGGTGCTCAACGGCCCGACCATCGAGACGAGCGACGACGAGGCACGGGAGCTACTCGCCGAGCTGGCCGCGGCCGTGAACACGAAGCTGCTGACCGGAGTCCGCCCGGACGACGTACGCGCAGCGTGGGGCAAGGTCGCGGACCGAGAGGGTGCAGAAACCATCCCCTGCGCTTACTGCCACCGGGCCGTAGCCCCCCGCGACGCTGCGGCCCCAGCGTGGTTTTGGCCGGGTCGCGGACGAGTGACGGCGTGCCGAGACTGCGCAGGCGACGACGGGGAGCACGCCGACTGACGATCCGGGCCCGGCGCCGAGAGCGGTGCTGGGCCTGGCCACCCCTGGGCCGGCGTAAAGGCTGGGGCCTCGCGCCGGCCCCTCGGCGTAGCCCGGCCCGCCGGCTCCCGGATCACCGGATTATCAACCAAGTATTGTTCTGAACACTGCGAGTGAACGAGGGGATAGACCCGTGATTCGAGCAGGTCGAAGCGTCATGGACCTAGCGGACCTGACCGTGGCGCACGGACTCAGCGCCGGACAGGCGCGCCGACAACCTCCGTGGACGGCTGACGGGCACCCGCGGCCGGTCAACAACCCGCAGGGCCGCCGTGCCGCACTGTGGGACCGGGAGCAGGTCCTCGCCTACATCGCGGGGGAGCCGGTGCCCGCCCTTCCTGACGTCGACGACCCGGACGACCTGCTCGACGCGGAAGAAGCGGCGGCCCTCGTCGGGCTCGCTCAGGCTACGTGGTTGTCCTACCTCAACCGTCCCCGACCGCTGGCGCCTGCACCGGACGCGACCATTCGCGGCATGCCGCACTGGCGACGATCCACGCTCACCGGCTGGCAGGCCAACAGAGTCGGGCAAGGCGTCGGTGGTGGACGTCCATCGCGCTCGGGCCTCTCGACCGATGAACTCGAGGAGAGGGTGCGCACGCTGCTCACCGAGGCGGCGGCGACGGGCCGGTGGCTGAGCGCACGCGCAGTGAGCCGGGAACTCGGCATCTCCCCGACCACCGCCTCGAAGCTCGTCGCGAGCGTGCGTGGCGAGTCAGGGTGAGTGATGGATTGACAGAGCGTGTGCGCCGCCGCCGAGTTTCGGGTGATCCGAGCCCCTCGGCCGGGGGTACGTGATCAGAACGGCCCCGAACGATCGGCCCCCTCGCTAGCGTCCCGATTGATCAACACCGTTGCTAGGAGGACTCCGTGTCGTTCATCCGTCGTGCCCTCGCGGTATCAGCACTTACCGCCGCCACCGTCGGCACTCTCGCCGCAGGTTCCGCGAACGCCGCACCCGCCCAGGGTTCGTGGAGCTGTGAGAATGACACGGTCACCGCGACGTGGGGCTCGTACACCGGCTCTGCCCCGGTGGACTGTTCCCGACTGCCGCGCTCGGGTTCCGTCACTCCGCAGGCATCCGATTCCGGAGCCTCCGACGCGGACCAGCCCGTCGGCTGAGTCTCGTCGCTGCGACGAGACGGCGCCCGCTCCTTGGGGGAGGAGCGGGCGTCGTCTCGTGTGGCGGAGTTTCCCCATCAAGCGCTGGTTTGTCGCCCTGGGTTCCTTCCATGCGTTCGGCCGACGACTTAGCGACAAACGTTGTTGGGAACGAACGTCCATCTCTTTGAGTGAACGAGTTTCCCCGTTGCTGGAGTTTACGTAGATACGGGCGTCCGGCGAACGTAAGTTACTCCTGAGTAGTATGTGGCCGCCGAACGTAAGTTACTGACAAGTAATAGGAAAATGGTCGGCCGAAAACGTGAGACTCGACACACTTCGCTAATTCTTCGACACCATGTAGAAGATTGTCTGCGGCGCTCATCCTGAACGTTGCTAACCCATATAGCCTAGTGATGTTACGCTATTCAGCCTAATCAACCAGCAAGGGTCGACCGCTCACCGCAAAAGATCCACCCCTGATCCAAGTTCTGTGGCGTAACCAAGATCCATTGGCTAGTCCGCGACGGGGCCGCCGACACCACGCCCGGCAGCTACCGGTGGGACGTCCCTGGGGGTGCGGGCGGATACCCTCCTCGTTGAGTCCGAAGCCGACACCCGTACGGGAGCCGGCCCAGGAGTCGCTGGACACCAACTTCAGAGCGTCGCTCGTCGCGTGGTCGCAACCACGAAGAGCCTTCGGGGCGCCCCGGGGCCACCGATGAGAGACGGAGGTTTGCCCCAGTGGCAGACAACGACCTCGACGTTCAGGAGCACGAGTCCGGTGACGAGCAGCACCCGGAGCGAGAGCCGATCCCTTGGAGCGAGCTCCTGCAGCTGGCCGCCTTCGTGGCCGGAACGCAGGACAGCGCCAAGATCGTCTTGATCTTGGCGCTGATCCTCATCCTTCGGCAGCTCGCTTCTTAGCTTCCAGGCGCAGAGCGAGTAGCCGGGACAGGGGCCTCGCCGCAGACGTGCGGCGGGGCCTCTTTCTTTAGGACGTGTAAACGTCGGCTAGGTTGCCTCGGGTGAGGCACTGCAATTATTCAATTTCTTCTGCGGTGACGAACATTCGTAAACGTATGTTCAGCACCCACCGCGAGTGGCAGTCAAGCATAGTTTGGCGCCCAGCGGCTAAAGCGCCTGTCACGGAGCATGATTTTTCGATCACACTGCGTGACCATCTAGTGTCGGTCATCACAGCATCTCGCCCATTTCTGCAGGTCAGCAAAAGTGAGATAGATCACAGTGTGTCTGCAGTCACATTCTGCTCTGCCACTGACCGTCTGTCCAGCGGTGTGGGCCTCAGGCTCGTCCGGAGCACACCCCGTCAAGGCTACGCCTCCGGGCCCTTCAGCTGAGTTACGAGTCGGCGGGCTTAAGCAACTACCAGTTAGTCAAAATTTGCGCCGATAGCACCTCTTTGTATGGAACGTGAGCCTATTCATCCACCTCCACGAGGCGTCGTTGAGGCAATCTTGTCGACGGCTCGACGGAATCGCGGGTTAGCTTCCCAGAGGGCGATCATTGCCCGGATTCTGATGTTGACGCTGACGTGGTCGTCGAGCTTGGCGAGGCCGAGTGCCCGGAACTCGTCGGGGTGCAGGTAGATCATCTGTTTGCTGGCGTCGGCGGTCGACACCTTCGGGACCCGGACCGCCCGAGGCCCGCTGTTCTCGACGCCACCCTCAGGGGCGGCCGTGGTCTCGGCCGTCGAGCTGGGCGCCTTCCGTGTCGCTGGCTTGCGGGAGGACTGGCTGCTCTTCGGCGTCGGCGTGGTCTTCGCTGGCCCGGCCCCGGTGTCGTCGCTCGGGTCCGCGTCAGCTGCTCTGGTGCGGCTTCCCGCGCGACGAGCGGCCCGTCTCGGCTGCCGGGGGGCGGCAGCAGGGGCTTCGGATGCTGGCTGCTCGGCGGGCTCCGGCTCAGCGGGAGCATCGGCAGCCGCGCTCTCCGCGGGCTGTGTCGGCGCGGGAGGCGGAGGAGGGAGCTCGTCGGGGTTGATGCTCAGCCGGCCGCGGATCCTGTCGGCTCGCGAGATCACCGGATCACTCCATCCTTGCTGTTGGCGACGCCCATGAGGTCACGCCGCAGGAACTCTCTGAAGATCTCGGCCAAACCGGTGGAGATGACGTCGGTCCGGTCGCCCAGCCGCTCGGTGAGCTGGAAGGCTTCGTGCACGGTGACGCGCCGCGGCACCTCGGCGCGGATCTCGTCGCCGAACTCCTCGAACGCGGCGTCGCGGATGACCGTGTCCACCGAGGTCCGGAGGTCGAACCCGGTCAGCACAACGCCGGCCCAGCGCAGCGGGTGCGCGCGCTGGATCCGTTCGACCCGGCTCCGCGCTTCGCGGGCCTTGAGAACCGCGTCGGTCGTGGGCGTGATCGGCGCGTAGGCGACGTCGGCGGCGTACATGGTCAGCGTTGCCAGCGAGCCGGTCCGGCCGCCGGTGTCGAGTAGGACGAGGTCGTAGCGGCTGTAGATGCCAGCGATGGTGAGGATGTCTCGCAGTAGCCAGGTGTCGGGCACCGCCACCTGGCTGACTCCGTTCAGCGAGGCGCCGGCGGGGAGCAGGTCCACGTGCGCCCACGGCGTGGACCGGATTTCGTCGGCAACCGCCTTGGCGCCGGCCTCGGCGTCGCCCTCGTTCGCCGTGACGCCTGCCGCTTCGAGCACTGTCCCGAGTCCGGAGCTGTGTGCCGGGACGTGGAACCGGTTGGACAGGTTCCGCTCTGGGTCGACATCGAGGAGCAGGGTGGAGATTCCGGCCCGCGAAGCCTCACCGGCCAGCGTGTGTTGCCACAGGGTCTTCGCGGTGCCGCCCTTTCCGGACAGCACCACGACTGACACGGCTTCAGACATAGAGGCAGCGTACGGCACACCTCTTACTAAGAAAAGCATAAAACAGCAAACAAGGTTGAGGGGGTTGCGAGTCGGTTGCTCGGCCCGCCGCAGTAGGCGTCACACTGTACTTGGAGTACTTTATGTACATGAGTGCTGCGCCCGACTTCCGGCCAGAGCCGGCCCCTGAGGAACTCTCCGCCGCCGAGGTGCGCGCACATTTCGCGGCGGTGGTCGGCCGCGCCGAGCACGCCGGCCACACGACCTACATCACCCACCGCGGCCGCCGAGTGGCCGCGATCGTCCCCGCGGACGTCGCCGAGTACCTCGAACAGCTGGAGGACGAGCACCTGTCGAAGCTCGCCGCCGAGTCCCTCGCCGACCCCGAGCCCTCGGTGCCGCTGTCTGAGGTCGTCCGCGAGATGAACCTCTGATCGCCGGTGCCCGAGCGCTACTCGATCGAGGTCCGTCCCGCCGCGCAGAAGATGCTGCGCAAGCTCGACCCCCCGGTCTCCCGCCGGGTGTTGCTCGCGATCCAGCGGCTCGCCGACGACCCGCGCCCTGCGGGTGTCAAGGCCCTCGTCGGCGCCCCCGGTCTGCTGCGGCTACGGGTGGGTGACTACCGGGTGGTCTACACCGTCGAGGACGGTCGGCTGCTCGTGGTCGTCGTGCACCTGGCGCATCGCCGGGAGGTCTACCGCGGCGGCTCGTGGTGACCTAGCCGCTGCAGTGCTGCGGAGGCCGCGCCGCCGGACCTCCGCAGCAGCCGGACTGGTACCTGGCCCTGACGTCGCTACTCTGGCCGCCCGCGGGCGACGTCATCGGCGGTCAGGTCAACCCGGACACGGCGGTAGACCACGGCGTGGCGCCAGCGGTCGTGTTCCCAGCACACGTCGGCGTCTACTTCGACAACGACGTCCGGTCGGGCCTTGGTGTAGACGATCGGGTCGCTGCCGAGCTGGCCGAACCGTGACGCGGGGATGACCGGGGGCCAGGGATGCGCACCGTCGGGGGGTGCGAGCACGCGCGCGAGCTCGGCCTGCTCGGCGGCCCGTAGCGGGCGGGTGCGCCCGGCGACGCGGAGCCTGCCGCGGTCGTCCCGTCGGCCGAGTATCAGTGCCTCCGGCCGGTCGAGGGGGCCGATCACCCCGCCGACGATGGCGTCCACTGCCGAGCGGATTCGGATCTTCTCCCAGGCATGCCGGTCGGGTCTGTACGCCCGTCGGCGGTCCTTCACGACGACACCCTCGATGCCGCCGCCGTGTTCGGCCATCCAGGCTCGTGCACCGGCCAGGTCGCGGGTGGCGGGCATGAGCGCGATCGGTGGCCGTGTCTCGTCGAGGAGGCGCCGTAGCTGCTTGCGTCGGCGCCGGTACTGCTCCGGGCGCATGTCGGTGTGCTCGCGGACCAGGACGTCGAACACCACGAACGTTGCGGGTGTGACGGCCGAGCGGCGGGCGGCGTGCATGGCGGAGGGGTGGATGCGGCGTTGCAGCGCGCCGAAGTCGAGCCGACCGCCGGAGCGGATGACCAGCTCGCCGTCGAGGACGGTCCCGTCGGGGAGCTGGTCGACGAGGGCGGCGGTGATCTCGGGGAAGTAGCGGGTGAGGGACCGTTGCTGTCGGGACTGCAGGACGGCGTGGCCGTCGTGGATGAACGCGATGCACCGGAAGCCGTCGAGCTTCGCCTCGAACGAGAAGCGCTCGGCGCGCTCGGCATCGGGTAGCTGCTCGGCCGGGCGCGCCGCCATAGGCCGCACTGGCGGCCTCAGCAGCACAGCGCTCCGAGTCACAGCCCGAGGGTAGGCACGTTCTCCCCTGGCGAGCGTCCCGAACAGGGGAGGGCCCCGATCGCGTCTGCCATCTGCGATCGGGGCCCTCGGGCGGCGGACGTCGGCCGCGGTGCCGCCAGGCCGCGGCCTGCCCGGTGGTCGGCGTCAGTCCTGTCGGTCGGGAAACTGGTCGGCGATGTGTGCGGCGACGGTCGTGTAGGCGTCACGGGTCGCCATGCGCAGCCGCTCGAACTCGATACGGCCGCCAGCGGCGAGGTGCGGGTCGGCCGGGACGTTGACCACGGCCCGCACGCGGGTGGCGAAGTGGCTAATGATCCGGCTCTGATCGACGTCCTGGCTGGACCGATCGCCGGACAGGACGACGATGGCATTGCGCGCCTTGGCTCCGAGACCGTGTGAGTCGAGCCAGTCGAGGGTATGGCCGGCGCGGCTGGCGCCGTCGATGGTGGCGCTCCCGACCACCACGAGGCTGTCCGCCATCCGGAGCGTGGGCTCCATCGTCGGATGCGAGATCCCGGTGCCGGAGTCAGTGATCATGATGTTGAAGAACTGTCCGAGGAGGTTGATCGCCTTCTCGTACTCGTCGGCGGTCAATGCGTCACTCACCGCCGGATCCTGATCTGAGGCGAGGACTTTTAGCCGTCCCGCCAACGACATATAGGAACTGACTTCCGTCAAAGTGCTGATGCTGTCAATATTGCGCAGCAAGTGGCGGATCGTCACTGACGTGTTTCCGGTGAGTCGGTCCGCGAGAGTACCGGCGTCAGGGTTGCCGTCGATGACGCTGACTTGGTCACCTCGAATCTCGGCAAGGGCCATCCCGAGACAGGCGGTTGTCGTGGTCTTGCCGATTCCGCCCTTTACGGAAATGACTGCGATCCGGCGGCTCTGGTGCAGTGGCCGCTGGACGCGCGCGCGCAAGAGCTGACGTGCACGCTCGGTCTCGCCGATCCCGGGGTTGATCAGGCCACCGCTCCTGCGGTAGACGGCGCGCCGCCAGCCGCTCTGCGGGACATCGCCGCGGTGGCGGGTCAGGGTGTCGTGGCTGAGGTCGACCGAGGCCGGTCGCCACTCGCCCGCTCCGCCATCGGGGGGCCTGACCGAGGACTGCGCTGTCACCGCCTCAACGGGCGCCTGTGGACGCTGAGGAGACGGCTCCTGGCCCGCTGCGCTGGTCGCAGTCTCGCGGGTGCGGGGAGCGGCGGCTGCCGCGGGCTCGGCATCCTCGGTGTCGGGTTCGGTGCTCTGCTCGGCGACGTCGCCGGCAGCGTCACCGCCGGGCGGCCACCCGGCCCACTGCATCGCGGGGAGCGGGTGGACGTTCGAGGTGGCCGGCGCCGGCGCCGCGCGCCGTGCTGCGGTCGAGGCGCTCGGGCGTGGGCGAGCCGGCGCGCTGCCCTGCTCGTCGTCCCACCCGTGGCGAAAGAGCCCGGAATTGGTCATGGTGGCCCCCAGTTGAAGTGACGGTTGAATCAAAGTCCAAGTTTCTTGGAGCATGCGGGCCAGGCCCCGTAGTCGCCGCGGTCAGCGCGCACCTTCTCCGCTACAGCAATTTGCTGATCCTGGGTCGCCTTATCGGCGGTCGGCGCGTAGGCGTCGCCGCCGTACGCCTTCCACGTCGAAGCGTCGAATTGCAATCCGCCGTAATAGCCGTTTCCGGTGTTGGTGGCCCAGTTGCCGCCCGATTCGCATTGCGCGAGTTGTGTCCACGGAGCGTCGGCGCTGGAATCCTTCGGAGGGTCGGCGATGCTCCTGGCCTCCTGGTCGGCGGGCTGCTCTCCGGCGGGTTGTTGGTCGTCGGCCGTCTGGTCGGTGGGCTGCTGCGCGTTCTCCGCGCCGGGGTCTCCGCTGGGCGCGGGATCGTCGAACGTCGCGAGCTTGGCCGCGAGGGCCTGCGCATCGGGATCGGCGGTGGCCGCGCGCAGCTTCGGCAGCAGGTCGCGAGCCTGCTGCTGCCAGTCCCCGGCGTCGCCCTCCCCGCGGGTCGTCGCGTCGTCGCTCTGTTCCTGGTCGTCCTGGTGCTGGTCGTCCTGCTGCTGGTCGTCTGCGCCGGCGTTCCCGCGGGTCGTGGTCGTGCGGTTGACGTGGTTGCTCGTGTCGCTGCCGTCGAGCTGGTCGGCGAGCTGGGACGCGTCGGGGTCCCCGGTGGTGCGCAGCTCGTCGACAAGGGCGCTGGTCGCGGCTCGCCAATCGCTCGTGCCGCTGGCGTTGGTCGTGCCGCCGCCTGCGTTCTGCCCGCAGACGGTCACTCCGCCGCCGTGCGCGTCCTGCTGCTGGATGGCCGCGGCGAGCGCACCACCGCCACGCTGGCCGCGGCCACCGGCATCCTCCCCGCCGCCCGCGCTGGCCGTCGAGAAGGTGGCACCGGTGCGGGCGCTCGCCTGGCCGGCCCCGCTGTTCTGGCTCCCGCTGTTCCCGCTGCCGCTGCTGTGCTCGTCCGTTGCCTGGTCGTCGTCCGAGGTCTGGTCATCGTCGGCGGCCTGGTCGTCGTCGAGCAGGTCGGCCGGGGTGGGCGAGAACCCCGCTCGAGACAGGGTGGCTCCGATGTCTTCCGCCGCGCCGTCGTCGCCGGAGGTGGCCTGTCGCATCAGGTCATCGGCGAGGTCATAGGCAGCCTGACGCCAACCGGTCGAGCTTCGAGCGGGAGTGAGGCCGGCAGACCGCAGCCCTCGGGCCATCTCTGCCGCTTGCGGATCGCGGGGCGCGTCGAGGGTCGCCCCGGTCAGGACCAGGCGCAGTCCGTCGACGAGCTGCGCCGCCTGCGCGTCGGTGAGCTGGCTGCTTCCGCCGGTCGTGGAGGTGTGGACGTCACACACGGAGTAGGCCGTCGGCGCGACCGGAATCGTTGCAGGCGAGGTGACCACGGCTGAGCACGTCAGCACCGCTGCGGCAGCGAGGGTGCCGACAGTCGGGATCGGCATGGTTAGTGCTCCTTCGGATCGGGGTCGGTGAGCAGCGGGAGCGACGACGGGTCCTGCGTTGTGGCTGGCGGAGGCGACGTCGGGCTCGTCCCGGGAGTGGCCGGCGTGCGGGGAGCAGTCCCGGTGCTGCCTGGGGGTGTCGGGGTGGACGTCGGAGCGCAGGTCCCAGCGTTCGGCTGCGGGGTGCCGGTGCGGGTACTCGTGCCCCCCGAGCGGGAGGGCGCGGTGTCCGCGCTCTGAGCGGCATCGGAGTCGTCGTCCTGGCCGCTCGTCGCGTCCGCTCCGCCGCCGGGAGTCGGACGAGTCCCGCCGCTCCAGTCGGAGAGGACCCGGAGCTTGTCCCAGGGGATGCCATCGAGCGGCACGTAGTCCCCGGACAGTCCGGCTTGCTGGTAGGCGTTGGAGTCGGGGGCGTACTCGGCGATGAACGCCATCCGGGCCCCGCCGTTGTCGCCGACGTAGGCGCCGTAGGTCTGCAGGGCCTTGGCGATCGCGGCGGCGCCCTTGCTGATCCCGGGGATGGCGTCGACGTCGATGCTCGGGTCGAGCTGCACCCGTGCGCCCTCGGGGATCGGGGAGCCGGCGCCGTCCATGTTCGAGCCGTCGGTCTTGGTGGCGGGGTAGCGGACCTCGCCGGGTT
>NZ_BPRG01000035.1:0-89460 GCF_036984265.1 Pseudonocardia sp. D17
GAACGACCCCGGACCGGGGACTTTCACCTGGCCACCAGCGGGGACCACGAACTGGCCGTTGACATCCGGCGCTCGGGACACCCAGGTTTGGCCGTGTGGTCGAGCAGGAGGGTGCCTGCTCGCGGAACCGGCAGCAGTCTGGGGCCCTCCTGTGAACCCTCGAGGGCGTCTCTGCGCGGCACCTGCTCGTGCACCGACCCAGCCGACCGACCCAGCAAGGCGGCCGTGACGCCCGGGAGCTCGCGTTCAGAACCGCTGCCCCGTGGCAGGGCACCGGCGAACAATTCGGTGAACATGTCGCCCGCGTCGGTCGTATCTCGGACCTCGGCGATCTGGCGGGCCGGCAAGGCCGCCACCGCATCGCTGGGTTCGGTCACCCGGGACACCCGCTCCCCCAGGCACACGACGACCGGGCCCTGCGACAGGCCGGCCGCCACGTCCGGAGCCGCACCGTCCGGAGCCGCACCGTCCGGAGCCGCACCGTCCGGAGCCGCACCGTCCGTGCTGCTCCCGGCCGCGTGTGCGGTCGCCGAGCTCGGCGGAGCTGAGGAGCACAGGGCCGAGCCCGACGAGTTCGACGAGCGCGGAAATGGTCGGCGCGAGATTCCGCACGCAGGGGGATCCGATGGGACGCAGCAATGATCGCGTCCTGGATCGAGCGCACCTACCACCGCCGCCGCCAGGACACTCCGCCGCTCGACCCTTGTCGGGTTCGAGACACTGTTCGACACCGCCTACGACGCCTGACCCTGCTACCCGCACCGGGTCAACCAGACCCTGGGCTGCTGCGCCTCAGCACCGCTCCCCGTCAGCCTGGGGCATCCGCGCCTGGCGTCCGGCCGCCCACGACAGGGTCGAGCCCCACAGCGCGGGGTAGTGCCCCCACTCCGCGAACTCCGGGGGCGCCCGGTGCGGCGTGGCGGTCACGTTCTAGGCGTGCCGCCGAGGATCGGGTGCCCCGGCTGGACGACGTCGACCTTCACCCCGTCGGACATCTCGACGCGGTCGTCATGCGGAGGCATCGCGACCGGCAGGACGTCCGCGAGCGGGTCATCCACTGGCGCGCCTGCCATCGGTACCGGTGAACGAGAGATGCCCTCGTCAGGTCCTGCCGACGCCGGTGGGCGACAGCAGGCCACGGCCGATCGAGTATGCCTCTCTCAGGTCGGTGCCGACGTAGCTCGCCGACGCCAACCGGGCGATGGCCGGGCTCGGGTTCACCCCGACTGCGTGCGGCAACCAGGTGAACAGGTCGAGGTCCGAGGACGAGTCGCCGTAGGCGACACACGCCTGCGCAGTCAGGCCGTGTCGGGCCAGAGCATCCTGCGTGATCTTGACCTTCGCCTCCGGTGACAGCGTGGCCGCATCCGGTAGCGGCCGGCCGACCTCGACGTCCGAGCCATAGGTCTCATGCGCGCCCCAACGCTGCAGTCTGCGTACGAAGAAGGCCGGGGACTGCGTGATGACGATCGCAATCTCACCTCTGGCGCGGATATCGGTGAGCACGTCGACGGTGCCGGTCATCCAGCAGGAACCCTCGAACGCAGCGTCGAGGTCGGCCTCGGTCGCGTCGGCACAGATGTCGAGTAACGTCTCCCAGAATTCGCGGTCCGAGATGGAGCCGGCGAGCCATCGAGACTCGATATCATGGCCGACGGTCGGCTTTCCGAAGTGTCGGGCCAGCTCGATCGTGGCGGCACCTCGAAGGAGGGTGCCGTCCATGTCGAAGACATGAAGACGTCGGCCGTGGTCCGACATGTCGGCATCCGGGCTCTGCGGCATGAGCTCTCTTTTCACGGGAAGGTCACACGGGAGGATGCTCGCGGGATACATACAAGGGGTCTCGGCGCCGACGTCGATCGCCAGAGAGGAACCACTCGATCGTCGGGTCGACCGGAAACAAATCATTTCCTGACTAGGACAGCGTCTCGAGCGGGACGACACCTGGCGCTGGGAAGGCGCGATCCAGGACCTCGAGTTCTTCGTCGGTGAGCTCGAGGTCCAGCGCTGCAGCGTTCTCCTCGACATGGGCAAGCCGGGCAGCCTTCGGAACGGCGATGACGCCCCCGCTACGGACCGACCAGGCCAGCGCAACCTGCGCCGGGGTGGCTCCACGCTCTGCGGCCACGCGGCGCAGGTCGGGATGACCGAGCAACGCGCCCTTCTCGACGGGCGAGTAGGCCATGATCGCGGCACCCACGCGCTCACACCACGGGATCAGATTCGCCTCCGGACCGCGACGCGTCAGATTGTAAAGGACCTGATTACAGGCAGGGACGGCGCCGTCCGGCAGGTCCTCCAGATCGTGCAGGTCGAAGTTGCTGACCCCCCAGGCCCGGATCGAACCCTCCTCGCGCAGCTTCTCGAACCCGGCGACTGTTTCCCCGAGGGGAACCTCACGACGCCAATGCAGCAGGTAGAGATCCACCCGATCGGTCCCCAGGCGTCTGAGACTCGCATGGCATGCCGCGACCGTGCCTTTCGTGGACGCATTCTGCGGGAGCACCTTGCTGACCAGAAATACCTCGTCGCGACGGCCACGGACCGCCTGACCGACGACCTCCTCCGCAGCCCCGTCGGCGTAGAGCTCGGCCGTGTCGATCACGGTCATTCCGAGATCGATACCGGCCTGCAAGGCGGCGATCTCGGCCGGCGCGTCCACACCCATACGCCAGGTTCCCTGACCGATCGGTGGAACCTTCGCTCCGGCCAGCCCAACTTTGTTCAGGGTCATATCAGAAAGTCCAATATCGTCGATACCTCCGTGCCCGAGAACATCGCACTCCGACGCGTCGTCCGCGGTTTTTCGGCCTCCGGCCACCCTCCCCCGAGCGACTGAACTGTAGGTCCGGAGTCTTTCTCCGGATGGGTGTCCGAAGTCGGTCGCAATTCACTCCCGAGCGCCCCCGGCGCTCGGGACCGTGATCGAGCGGCCGGAGTCGCGGATGGAGCAGGCTGGGTCGCACGGGAGCGGGACCGACCCGGGGAAGCACGGGTCGGTCCCGCAACGACCGGCCTCAGCGCACCCCGGCAACTCCCTGTACGACGCCCGAGTAGTAGCTCTCCGGAGTCGGCCGCTCGCTCCGCTCGATGAGCTCGGTGAAGTCCCACTGCCGCAGCACCTTGCCGTCGCGGAAGACCGGCACGAGCTGGTTCTCCTCCGCCGGGATGGAGTCGCGGGGCACCGTGGAGTACGTGCCGTCGGTGTAGCGGAGCGCGAGCCTGCCTCCCTTCGACCGCTTCATCGCGCTGCCGGTCGGGGCCTTCACGGTCTCGCGCCACTCACCGTTGATCCGCATGGCGCTGGCCTTGAACCCGAAGTTGAGCGTGTCCCGGTTGACCTGCTGCAGCAGGCCGCCACCCATCCCACAGAGCACGTTGTCCGCGGCCAGACCCCGCGCCTCCAGCTCGGTGTAGATCGCGATGTAGGTGTCGAGGGTGAGCCCGTCGCCCTGGATCACCCGGATGTTCGGAGGCAGGACCTTGAAACCCTTGCCGTTGGTCTCGTGCCCGAAGCTGTTCATCAGCGACTCGACGGTGTCGACCGGCACCTTGATCGGATCGCCAGAGTCGCACCGCACCGCGACGAGCCCTTGGAACTGGCTGATCTCGTCGTGCAGCTCCTTGCCGAGGATCTCGTTGACCGCCCGGTCGTGGTCGAACGTGTCGACCAGGAGGCCGGCCACGACGACCCCGGGGAACTTGAGAAGGCTGCGGAACGTGTCCGCCTCGGCATCCCTGCCGGCGGCCGCCACCGTGGAATGCTCCTGGAAGACGGCGCTGCCGTTCGGGGCCGCCGCGTTGTACCACTGCCGGGCGGCGACGTACGCGGGAACCGTGTCGGTCTGGTCGAAGTTGACCAGGTGTGCCATTCCGCCGAGACCGGCCGACTCCAGCGAGCTGACCCCGCGATTGCCGTAGTCGTGCAAGTACATGCGAATCGCCTCGGGGTGATCGGAGGTGCGCTCCAGGAACCCCCTGATCAGTTGCTTGGCCGTCCAGCTCAACGTGCCGACCGTGGTCGGATACCAGACGGCCCGGAGCACAGCGGTCTCGACGAAGCTGGTGATCCATGGGTAACGCGGATTGGTGTTGACCAGCTGGACGAGGACGTTACCGGTCGGGACGACGGTGCCCTCCGGGACTGCCTCGATCTCGATGGGGAGGTAGCCGTCGTGGTCGTTGACCAGGTCGATCCAGTTCTGCCGGTTGAACGGGATGCCCATCGGCCGGTGCACGGCCTCGGCCTCATGGATGTCGTCGAGGGTGATCCGCCGGGTCAGGTACTCGCGCAGGAAAGCCTGGAGCCCGACGAACAGTGTCGCGGGGAAGCGGCCGCCACGTGACTCGACGTAGCTCGAGACGTACTCGGTGCCGTCCGGGTACATCCCGTAGTGCGCGTTCTTGTAACTGTCGACGTTCACGATGATGTTGCGCCACAGGGACGATTCGCCCATGTCTACTCTCCTGGTCGTGTACCTACAGCAGGGGGCCTGGTCAGAGAGAGGTTGGACCAAGCCGAGGACTGTGCTCGTTGAGCCACCCCGCCGCGCCCGCCTCCCGTGATCATGAGGCGGATTGGGGAGCCGCTCAACTGGTGGTCAGCGGCCCGCCCCTGCCGTCGTCGGGGCCATGAAGGCGGTCTCTCGATCCGAGCGGGCCGGCCTCGATGGAGAAATCAGCTTCCGTTCACCAAGCGGTCAGGGAAGCAAAGGCGCCGCCGGGCCGGAGGCCGGGCAGCTCATGCATGCTCCGACCGTCGACGCGCTCATGAATGATCCGGTACCGACGTCGCGCCGCTACCGCGCCCCACACTGACGCGGTACTCGAGGTACGGGCGTCCGACGTGGGAGTACTTCCAGACCACCAGATCCACGAGATGCTCGACGAACTCCGGATCGTCAACTCGATCGGCTGTTCCGTCACGTCGAACCGCATGCTCATCGGAGTCTCGTCGTCTCGTCGATCACCTCGGACACCCGACCACTCGTGTCAATGGTTGCCATGTGACGGGAATCAGAGGTCGTGCTCTGCTCCTCATCACCAAGGATCGGCTCCAGAGGCACAGAGCCGGTATCGCCGATGACGACGCATCACGGCAGCGAGACAGTGATCGCCCTGTCTCGAAGAGCAAACGCGAGCCGAGGCCGCAGAGGCCTCTCCACGAAGGTCCGGAGCTCGATGCCTTTGGAGGGGCGCAAGCTCCCTGGAGGAGGTAGCCATGTGGTCGTCCCCCCTGGTCCCGGGCAGCGAGTGCCGGCCCGTGCCGGATGCCATGTCGCCGCCTGCCCAGACGGCCGACGCCCTCAGCGTGCCGATCTCCGCCGCGCCCCCTGGCTCGAGCAGCCGAGTGCTCGCCGACCGCGGTCGGGAGCGAGTGGTCGAGGCCATGTCGCTTCCTGTAGTTCCCGTCCTGACGCCGCCCGACGAACGCGCGGCTTGAATCGTTTCTACTCGATGCCAGTTGCTCTACTCGTGTAGCGTCCGACGCTGCCGACAACCCTAGCGACGTAGGCTGCATCACAGCAAGACTTAGAACGTTTCTATCGTGTTCAATGGCTGATCACGGAGCTCCCCGTCACCATCGGAGACCCCTGATCCACAGCTCAGTCCTATTCGAGCGAGCGCCGATGATCGGCGCCCGACGAGCACCCAGCGCGGCGTTGCCGCCGCGGGATGTGGGGCTCGCAGTCCTCGGCGGTGCGCTGCGGCCGTACCGCACTCACCCCTGTCCACAGGGTTCAGGTGGCACAGACCTCGAGGTCGGAGGCATGGTCTGACGGACGCAGGGCATCGCGGGACGACAGTGGACAACGACAGTGGACAACGACCGCACGACTCAGGCGTCCCTCGGCGA
Organism: Pseudonocardia sp. D17; assembly: GCF_036984265.1. Taxonomy (NCBI): domain Bacteria; kingdom Bacillati; phylum Actinomycetota; class Actinomycetes; order Pseudonocardiales; family Pseudonocardiaceae; genus Pseudonocardia; species Pseudonocardia sp. D17. Next base: position 5,858 of record NZ_BPRG01000035.1, read on the forward strand.
CAGCTACGACCCAAGCTCCCATGGATCGACGTTGGCGCGGTATCCAGTACGGGCCGGCGCGACCGATCCCGATACGAAGGAGAATCCAGATGGCCTCATCGGCAGCCGAGCAGACCGTGCAGGTGAACACGGTTCGAGGCCCCATACCTGTAGACGAGCTCGGCATGACCCTCACCCACGAGCACCTCATCTTCGACTTCACGAAGCGGTTCACCCCGCCCGAGGGCGCCGCCGAACGCAAGCTGTACGGCACCCGCGTGGGTCCGTCGATGAACTGGCTACTTGCCGACAACCCGTTCTGCTGCTTCGACAACGGGCGTCAGGACGACCCGCTCACCACGGCCGCCGAACTCGGGAACTTCAGTGAGGCCGGCGGACGAACAGTCATCGATTGCACAAACGGAGACTTCGGGCGGGACCCTCTAGCGCTCAGAGAGATCTCCGACAGGTCGGGAATCAACGTCGTAATGGGTTCCGGTTGGTATGTCCACGGGTTTCACGACAGCACGACCACCTCCGCCGGCGTCGACCAGCTCACCGAGGAACTTCTGGCCGAGTTCATCGACGGAGTCGGCGAAACGGGGCTCTCGCCCGGAGTCATCGGGGAAATCGGAGTCTCACCTGACTTCACGGACGCGGAGAAGCTCCGGCTGCGCGCTGCATCTCGCGCCCAACGTCAGCTCGGAGTTCCGCTCCTGGTCCACCTGCCGGGCTGGCAACGTCGAGCCCTCGAGGTACTCGACATCGTCCTGGGCGAGGAAGGGGTTGCCCCTGCGGCGGTCGTCATGTGCCATATGGATCCCTCTGGCCATGATCTGGACTACCAGCGCGCCGTCGCGGATCATGGCGTCTGGCTCGAGTTCGACATGATCGGGATGCCGTTCCATTACCCCGGGGAAGGTCAGTCCCCCGCCCCTGACCAGACCGCAGCCGCGGTCGCCGGCCTCATTCGGGACGGGTACGCCGCACGAATACTATTGAGCCACGATGTGGCCACCAAGAGCATGTTGACCTGCAACGGTGGAAACGGATTCGGCTATGTCCCGAAGCTTTTCCTGCCTCGCCTGGAGCGTCATGGAGTGACATCCGGCGTCGTGGCAGACCTGATGACCGCGAATCCTCGACGCCTATTTTCGAGTTCACGCACCGGGTCATCGATTCCGTCAAGCGAGCCTCGTGCCGCTCGACCAGGGCGTTGAGTGCAAGCAGCTGATCGCCGGCCGCGAGCTCGCCGGACAGAATCTGCTGAGGGATGACCGCCGCGACCGTCTCGAACGGCTGTCGGGCGCTGGAGACGTACGCCTGCCCGGTCAGCAGCTTTCCGACCTCCGCCGCGTCTTCCTCCGCCCGCGCCCGGCAGTGGATTCCGCAGTGGCGCAGCTCGGCGCACAGGGATTCGAGGACGTCGGGATCCACGGCGCCGGCCCCGAGCCCGCCGATGCACGGGCGGACGTGGTTCTCCGGGTACCGCGTGCACACCAGGTGTGTGCTCGCGCTGACGTCGACATCTCGAGGTAGCCGTCGAGCAGCTGGTCAACCGTGGCCGACATCCGCGGGTTTCGGCTCTCGTCGACCTCGTTGAGGGTGCGCGTTCGCGCGGCCTCGGCCTCGGCCTCGGCGTGCGCACGAAGCCCCGGAGGAATGATCTCACGAGGTCGTGTCGGCGTCCGCTGACCGCGTCGACACCTCCGTAGACGCGCACGCGGTAGGCCCCGCTGGGGAGGCGGTCGACGCTGCCGCGGGTGCGCTTGTGGTCTGCCTGAGCACGTGGCATGACGCGAGGGGAGGAACGTTCGTGTCATGAACTGTGTCACGACACACGACCACTGAGCTGTCGCGCAGGTGTCTGACCTGGTCGGAGGGGGTGGGCGCGGCAGGGTTCGAACCTGCGACCGCTCGGGTGTAAGCCGAGTGCTCTCCCGCTGAGCTACGCGCCCGGGGGCCGGCCCTCGCGGGCCGGCGGTGGGTCAGAGGGCGGCGATGGCCTTGCGCCAGCCGTCCTGGTCCCGCGCGTCGCCGGGGGCGTTGACCTCGGCAAAGCGCACGACGCCCTCGGTGTCGACGAGGAACGTGCCGCGCAGGGCGAAGCCGGCGTCGGCGTTGAACACGCCGTAGTCCTGGGCCACCTTGCCGTGCGGCCAGAAGTCGGCCAGCAGCGGGAAGTCGTAGTTCTGCTCCTTCGCCCAGGCTGCGAGGGCGAAGGTGTGGTCGACCGAGACGGCCAGCACCTGCACGTCGTCGTTCTGGAACGCGCCGATGTCGTCGCGGACCGAGCACAGCTCGCCGGTGCAGACACCGGAGAACGCGAACGGGTAGAAGACCACCAGGACGGCCTTGTTCCCGCGGAACGACGAGAGCGTGACCTCGTCGCCGGTGTGGGCCTTCAGCGTGAAGTCGGGGGCCTGCGAGCCCACCGTGAGCGCCATGATCAGGGTTCTCCTCGACACGTCGGCGTCACCGCACCCGGTCGCGGGCGCGGTTCGAGGTCGAGCCTATTGCACCCGTCCGGGTGCCGACGCCCGCGACCCCGGTTCCGGCGGGCCGCGGGCGGACGGGTCAGCGGCGGGCTTTCCCCTGCTTCGGCGCGACGAGCCGGGCACCGGCCCACTCGTCGGTGACGCTGACGTTGGACGTCTGCGAGAGCCCGGCGGTGGGGGCCGCCTCGGCGATCTCGCTGGGCTCCAGATGGCCCGTACGACCCGTCTTGGGCGTCAGCACCCAGACGACGCCGTTGTCGGCGAGGGGTCCCCTGGCGTCGACGAGGGCGTCGACGAGGTCGCCGTCCCCCTCTCTGAACCACATGAGGACGACATCGATGACTTCCTGGGCGTCCTCGTCGAGCAGTTCGTCGCCGCTGCGTTCCTCGACAGCGTCGCGCACCGCCTCGTCGACGTCGGAGTCCCAACCCAGTTCCTGGACGACCATGCCCGGCTCGATGCCGAGCTTGCCGGCGATGTCGGACGTGCGTCCGGCATCTTCCGCGGCGACCACGCGTGCGCCCCCTAGTGTCGTGGGGCCTACTCGACCCCGTGTTCGGATGCGGAATCCGAACACGAGGGGCCAGCGGTGCGCAACCGCCGTTCCACGATCTCGCGCCGAGGGGCACGATAGAGGCAGCAACGACAGCCGACGAGTGGCCCCGCCGCGCCGGGGCACACGCACCACGAACGGCACGACCGCCAACCAGGGAGACCCCTTGACCGGCCCGAACAACCGCTCCGAGAGAACCGGACGCGTCCACGTCATCCGAGACGGCCTCGCCGCCCACCTCCCGGACATCGACCCCGAGGAGACCGCGGAGTGGCTCGACTCGTTCGACGCGGTGCTCGACGCCGCGGGCCAGCAACGCGCCCGCTACCTCATGCTGCGGATGTTGCAGCGTGCGCGTGAGCGCCATGTCGGGGTCCCGTCGCTGACGAGCACCGACTACGTCAACACCATCCCGACCGACCGGGAGCCCTGGTTCCCCGGCGACGAGGAGGCCGAGCGGGCCTACCGCCGCTGGATCCGCTGGAACGCCGCGATGACCGTGCACCGCGCACAGCGGCCGGGGATCAGCGTGGGCGGGCACATCTCGAGCTACGCCTCCTCCGCGACGCTCTACGAGGTCGGCTTCAACCACTTCTTCCGCGGCAAGGAGCACCCGGGCGGCGGCGACCAGGTCTACATCCAGGGCCACGCCTCCCCCGGCATCTACGCCCGCGCCTACCTCGAGGGCAGGCTGTCGGAGGACCGGCTCGACGGCTTCCGACAGGAGCTGTCCCACGGCGGTCCCGGCCACGGCCTGCCGTCGTACCCGCACCCGCGGCTGATGCCGGACTTCTGGGAGTTCCCCACGGTCTCGATGGGCCTGGGTCCGATGAACGCGATCATGCAGGCGCGGTTCAACCGCTACCTGCGCGACCGCGGCATCAAGGACACCTCCGACCAGCGCGTGTGGGCGTTCCTCGGTGACGGGGAGATGGACGAGCCGGAGTCGCGCGGGCTCATCCACGTCGCGGCGACGGAGGGCCTGGACAACCTGACGTTCGTCGTCAACTGCAACCTGCAGCGGCTCGACGGGCCGGTGCGCGGCAACGGGAAGATCATCCAGGAGCTGGAGTCGTTCTTCCGCGGCGCGGGCTGGAACGTCATCAAGGTCATCTGGGGCCGCGAGTGGGACGCGCTGCTGCACGCCGACCGCGACGGGGCGCTCATCAACCTGATGAACCAGACCCCCGACGGCGACTACCAGACCTACAAGGCCAACGACGGCGCGTTCGTCCGTGAGCACTTCTTCGGCCGCGACCCGCGGACGAAGGACCTGGTCAGCGACCTGTCCGACGCCCAGATCTGGAACCTCAAGCGTGGCGGGCACGACTACCGCAAGGTCTACGCGGCCTACGCGGCGGCGCTGGAGCACAACGGCCAGCCGACGGTGATCCTGGCCAAGACGATCAAGGGCTACGGCCTCGGGTCGCACTTCGCGGGTCGCAACGCCACGCACCAGATGAAGAAGCTGACCCTCGAGGACCTCAAGCAGTTCCGCGACGAGCAGCGCATCCCGATCAGCGACGCCGAGCTCGAGCGCGACCCGTACCTGCCGCCGTACTACCACCCCGGCGAGGACGCGCCCGAGATCCGCTACATGGCCGACCGGCGCAAGGCCCTCGGCGGGCCACTGCCGTCGCGCCGCACGTCGTCGAAGGCACTGGTGCTGCCGGGCGACAAGGTCTACGAGGTGGCGCGCAAGGGATCCGGCAAGCAGGAGGCGGCCACGACGATGGCGTTCGTCCGCATCCTGCGCGAGCTGGTGAAGGACAAGGAGATCGGCCCTCGCTTCGTGCCGATCATCCCGGACGAGGCGCGCACGTTCGGGATGGACTCCATGTTCCCGACGCAGAAGATCTACAACCCGCACGGGCAGCAGTACACGTCGGTCGACGCGTCGCTCATGTTGGCCTACAAGGAGTCCGAGCAGGGCCAGCTGCTGCACGAGGGCATCAACGAGGCCGGCTCGGTCGGCTCGTTCACGGCGGCGGGCACGTCCTACGCCACCCACGACGAGCCGATGATCCCGGTCTACGTCTTCTACTCGATGTTCGGCTTCCAGCGCACGGGCGACTCGATCTGGGCCGCGGCCGACCAGATGGCCCGCGGGTTCCTGGTGGGCGCCACGGCCGGCCGCACGACGCTGACCGGCGAGGGTCTGCAGCACAACGACGGGCACTCGCTGCTGCTGGCCGCGACCAACCCGGCCGTGGCGGCGTACGACCCCGCGTTCTCCTACGAGGTCGCCCACATCGTCAAGGACGGCTTGCGCCGCATGGTCGGCGAGGACCCCGAGAACGTCATCTACTACCTGACCGTCTACAACGAGCCCTACGTCCAGCCCGCCGAGCCCGCCGACCTCGACGTCGACGCGCTGCTGCGCGGCCTCTACCGGTACGCGGCGTCGCCGCGCCCGGAGGGCCCGCAGGTGCGGCTGCTGGCGTCCGGGGTCTCCGTGCCGTGGGCACTGCGTGCGCGCGACATGCTCGCCGAGCAGTGGGGCGTCGGCGCGGAGGTGTGGTCGGTGACGTCCTGGGGCGAGCTGCGCCGCGACGGTGTGGACGCCGAGCGGCACAACCTGCTGCACCCCGAGGAGGCTCCGAAGGTGCCGTACGTGCGGACGGCCCTCGAGGGGTCCGACGCACCGGTCGTCGCGGTGTCGGACTGGATGCGCGCGGTCCCCGACCTTGTGCGCCAGTGGGTTCCGGCGCAGTTCACCACGCTCGGCACCGACGGCTTCGGGCTCTCGGACACCCGGCCGGCCGCGCGCAGGCACTTCGCGGTCGACGCCGAGTCGATCACCGTGGCCGCGCTCGGCTCGCTGGCCGCGCGCGGGGAGGTCGACCGCGCCGTCGTCGCCGAGGCGGCGGCCAAGTACGCGATCGACGACCCGCAGGCGGCCGGCCCGCAGACGTCGGACTCCGGGGTCGCCTGACACGCCGCACGCGCGCCGTACCCGACCGCCCCGGGGCCGCATCCGCGGCTCCGGGGCGGTCGCGCACGTGGCGCCGATCACCCTCGACGCACGGCCGGACACGGTGCGCGACAGCGGTCCGCCCGCCCCGCGCGAGGGCGTTCTGATCGGGGCCGAACGGTGTCCCCGAACGTGTCGCTCACCGAGAATCCACAGGTCATTGACTCTCGGCAGGAGAGCCGAGTCACGGTACGCTCCGCCCGACGCCGACCTCGCGTGATCGTGAACGGTGTCCCGACCAGGGTGCGAACAGCAGCTGGGCGGCGCGATGCCGGGGGCGAGTGCCCCGGCACCAGGTACGAGGAGAGCAAGAATGGCAGAGGGCACCGTCAAGTGGTTCAACAGCGAGAAGGGCTACGGGTTCCTCGCTCCTGACGGTGGTGGCGCGGACGTGTTCGTGCACTACTCGGCGATCCAGGTCAACGGCTACAAGAGCCTCGACGAGGGGCAGCGCGTCTCGTTCGACATCGAGCAGGGCCAGAAGGGCCCGCAGGCCACCAAGGTCACGCCCATCGGCTGACCGAGGCGGTCACCCGCCCCACGCCCACTCCTTCGCCACACCCGACCTCCGACCGTCCCCGACCCGGACGTCGCTCGACGTCCGGGTCCACAGCGGTACCCGGACGGGCCCGGCGGAACGGATGCTCAGCGCAGGGCGGAGTGCATCTCCCACACCAGGATCTCGGCACCATCGGCGCCGGCCGTCACCCGACGACCGTCCGACGCCGTGATCCGTGCGGCGTCGCCGTCGGCGAGCCGTCCCGCCCCCTCGACCTCCACCGTGCCCCGGGCGACGAACAGGTGCACGTACGGAGCCGCGGGCAGCCGGACCGTGCCCGCAGGCAGCAGACGTGCGGCATGGAGCGCGGCGTCCTTCTGCCGCAACGAGATCGCGCGTTGGTCGACGTGCCGCGGCACGCCCGACGCGACGACGACGAGCCCACCCTCGTCGAGCTCGGCGGTGATGTCGAGCTGCTCGTAGCCCGGCGTGACGCCGGACGTGTCGGGCGCGACCCACATCTGCACGAAGTGGACGTCGGTCGCGGGCGTCGCGGGATCCGCGCGGAACGCGTCGTTCTTCTCCGAGTGCAGGATGCCGCTGCCGGCCGACATCCGTTGCGCCAGACCGGGATGGATGACGCCCGAGTGCCCGGTCGAGTCCTGGTGCACGAGCGATCCCGCCAGCACCCAGGTGACGATCTCGGTGTCGCGGTGCGGATGGGTCTCGAACCCGCTGCCCGCCCTCACCCTGTCGTCGTTGCTCACCAGCAGCAGACCGAAGTGTGTGTCGTCGGGGTCGTAGTGCGCGCCGAACGAGAAGCTGTGCCGCGAGTCGAGCCAGTCGATCTCGGTGTGCATACGGTCGTCGGCGCGCCGGACGAGCACGCCGTCGACGGTGCCGGACCGGCTCATGGGCTGCTCCCTCCTCCAGGTCCTCGGCGGGCGGCCGCGGGCGGCGACCGTCGCATCCGGGCGTTGCGCTGCTGTTGCACGGGCCCGGCGGGCAGGCACGGCCACCGCCGGACCCCCTCGCGTGCCATGCTGCCGCACATGTCGGGGACCGCGCCGTGACCTCCCCCGCATCCGGCCGTGCCGATCCCGGCACCCGGGCCCGCCCGACGACCCCCACCGGCCCGCGCGCGGGCGTCTCGCCCGCGACGCTGCGCCGCCTGGAGCTCGCCGCCGGTGGCATCGCCGGGGCGTGCCTCGCGGCGATGGACCGCCGTCAGCCCTGGTTCCGCAAGCTGCCCGCGGCGCTGCGGTCGGGCGTCCAGCTGGTCACCCAGACCGGCGTCGCGAACTTCGTGGGCTGGCTCGTCGCGACCGGAGCCGGGCACCCGACCGCCCCCGCCACCGATCCCCCCGCAGCCGGGCCCGGACCCGTCCGCCCCCGGCGCGGCCGACCCGACGGGGTTCAGGCCGACGACACCCGACCCGAGGACGCCGAGCCCGAGAGCGCGGGCGCCGGTTCCGGCTCGGTACGGCTCACCGCCGAGGCGTTCCGCATCGCCCCACGCGACCTCGCGCGCCGGCTGACGTTGCGCCAGACCGTGGAGCTGGTGCGGGTCGCCACCGACGTCCTCGAGGAACGGCTGCCGCCGCTGGCCGCCGACGACGCGGAGTTCCGCGTGCTGTCGGAAGCGGTGCTGCGTTTCGGCCGCGAGGTCGCGTTCGCCGCGGCGACCGCCTATGCGGGGGCCGCGGAGGACCGCGGGGCGTGGGACGCCCGGCTGGAGGCGCTCGTCGTCGACGGCGTGGTCCGCGGCGACGCGGGCGACGAGCTGATCTCCCGGGCGTCGGCACTGGGCTGGGACCCGGCGGGCGCGGTGCGGGTACTCGTCGGCAGCCCGCCCGCGGAGCACGCGGCCGAGCGGCTCGGCGAGCTGCGCCGCCGCGCCGGGCGCGCCGGCCGGTCGGTCCTGGTCGGGGCCCAGGGGAACCGGCTCGTCGTCCTGCTCTCGTGCGCGGGCGACGGCGAGCCCGACACCGGCCCGGGCAACGGCGACCGGAGCGGCGATCGACCCGGTGATCGACCCGGTGACCGACACGGGGACCGCAACGGGGACGGCCTCGACGCCGTGCTGGCCGCGCTGGCCCTGGACTTCGGCGACGGTCCGCTGGTCGTCGGCCCGCTCGCGCCCGACCTCGCGACGGCGCACGCGAGTGCCCGCGACGCGCTCGCCGGCCTGCGCGCGGCACCCGGCTGGCCCGAGGCGCCGCGTCCGGTACCGGCCGACGAGCTGCTGCCCGAGCGGGCGTTCTCCGGCGACGCGGCGGCACACCGGCGGCTGGTGGAGACGATCGTCGCGCCGCTGGCCGACGCCGGCGGCGAGCTGCTGCGCACCCTCGCGGCATACCTCGAGGGCGGCAGCTCGCTCGAGGGCTGCGCGCGGACGCTGTTCGTGCACCCCAACACCGTGCGCTACCGGCTGCGCCGCGTGAGCGAACTCACCGGCCGGACGCCGACCGATCCGCGCGACGCGCTGGTGCTGCGCGCGGCGCTCCTCGCGGTGCGGATGGCCCGGGCCGAGGCGGGGCCCGAGGCCTCCGGCGAACCCGCCGCCCGTCCGCCCGACGCACCCTGAGCTGCGACTGAGGATCACGCGATCGGCGCGACCGGGCGGGCGACTCCTACAAAAGACGGTCCCTCGACGTGGGGAGTCGGCGGTCACATAGTTCTCTTTGTTGTAGGAAACCTACAATATCGGCTCGTGGAGTTGGAGCCTGCCGCTATGCCGTCCGCGTACCCCGGCGGTGTTCGCTGTCCGTCGTGATCGCGCTGCTCGCACCGGGTCAGGGATCCCAGACCCCAGGCATGTTGTCCCCCTGGCTCGACGACCCCGTCGCCGAGGAGACCGTGGCGGCCTGGTCCGACGCCGTCGGGCTGGACCTGCGCCGGCTGGGGACCACCGCCGAGGCCGACGAGATCAAGGACACCGCGGTGACCCAGCCGCTCGTCGTCGCCACGGCGCTGCTCGCCGCCGCGCGGCTCGGCGCACATGTCACGCTGCCCGAGCGGGCGCCGATCGCCGGGCACTCCGTCGGAGAGCTCGCCGCGGCCGCGGTCGCCGGCGTCCTGCCCACCGACGCCGCCGTCGCGCTGGCGGCCGTCCGGGGGCGGGAGATGGCGGCCGCGTGTGCGCTGGAACCGACGGGCATGAGCGCCCTGCTGGGCGGGAACCCCGACGACGTGCTCGCACGGCTGTCCGAGCTCGGCCTCGAACCGGCGAACATGAACGGCGCCGGGCAGATCGTCGCGGCCGGACCGCTGTCCGCGCTCGCGGCGCTGGCCGAGAACCCGCCCGAGCGCAGCCGGGTGAAGGCGCTGCCCGTCGCGGGTGCGTTCCATACGCGGTTCATGGCTCCCGCCGAGGACGCCGTGCGCACGCACGCCGCCGGCATCGAGCCCGCCGACCCCGAGCGGCCGCTGCTGTCCAACGCCGACGGGACCGTCGTGACCTCGGGCGCCGAGGCGCTGTCGCGGCTGGTCTCGCAGGTGACCCGGCCGGTGCGCTGGGACATGTGCATGGCCACATTGCGTGAGAGGGAGGTGACCGCGGTGATCGAGCTGCCGCCCGCGGGGGCGCTGGTCGGACTCGTCAAGCGCGAGCTGAAGGGGACGGCCACGTTGGCACTGAAGACGCCCGACGACCTCGACGCCGCGGCCGCCCTGGTCGCCGAGCACGCGGGGGCGCAGGCATGAGCGCTCGGTTGACCCTCCCGGCGGCGGTGCCAGGCGCACGCATCCTCGGCGTCGGCAGCTACCAGCCCGAGAAGATCCTCACCAACGACGACCTGGCGAAGCGCGTCGACACCAACGACCAGTGGATCCGCGAGCGCGTCGGCATCGTCGAGCGCCGCGTCGCCGCCGAGGACGAGCTGCTGGTGGACATGGCTGCCGAGGCCGGCCGCAGCGCCGTCAAGGACGCCGGGCTCACCCCGGCCGACGTCGACACCGTCATCGTCGCGACGTGCACGATGCGCTACCCCATCCCGAACGCCGCCGCGCAGACCGCCGAGAAGATCGGCGTCAGCGCTCCCGGCGCGTTCGACCTCAACGCCGCCTGTGCCGGGTTCAGCTACGGGATGGGTGCCGGTGCCGATCTCATCCGCGCGGGCTCGGCCCGCACGGTGCTGGTGATCGGCGCCGAGAAGCTCACCGACTGGCTCGACTGGGACGACCGCTCGACGTGCATCATCTTCGCCGACGGTGCCGGGGCGGCCGTGCTCGGTCCGGCCCCCGACGCGGAGTCGGTGGGCGTCGGGCCGGTGGCGTGGGGGTCCGCGGGCGACCTGTCCTCGATGATCGAGATCCGCGAGCACAACCAGGCGCTCGCCCAGGAGGGCCAGTCGGTCTTCCGCTGGGCCACGACGAAGATCGCGCCCGTCGCGCTGCGTGCCGTCGAGCTCGCCGGCCTCACGCCCGCCGACATCGACGTGCTCATCCCGCACCAGGCCAACCTGCGGATCGTCGAGTCCGTCGCCAAGCGGCTGCGGGCCAAGGGCGCGCGCGAGGACATGGTCGTGGCCGACGACATCATCCACTCCGGAAACACCTCGTCGGCGTCGATCCCGCTGGCGCTCGACCACATGCGTGCCGACGGCCGGGTCCGCTCCGGCGACGTCGCGCTGCTGGTCGGGTTCGGTGCGGGCCTGTCCTATGCCGCCCAGGTCGTGGTCTGTCCCTAGGATTCCGTTCCGACCACGCGACACCCCGAGTTTCCCACCAGAAGGAGCACCCAGTGGCTGACAACGCCGAGATCCTGTCCGGCCTCTCCGAGATCGTCGAGGAGGTCGCCGGTATCGACGCCGGTGACGTCTCGGCCGAGAAGTCCTTCGTCGACGACCTCGACATCGACTCGCTCTCGATGGTCGAGATCGCCGTCCAGGCCGAGGACAAGTTCGGTGTGAAGATCCCCGACGAGCAGCTCGCCGAGCTCAAGACGGTGGGCGACGCGGTGGACTACATCGCGAAGAACCAGTGACGGGGGCCCCAGTCGAGGTCGTCGTCACCGGGTACGGCGCGACCACCCCGCTCGGCGGGGACGCCGCGTCGACCTGGGAGGCGCTGCTGGCCGGGAAGTCGGGTGTCGGACGGACCGACGCGGAGTTCGTCGAGCGCTTCGACCTGCCCGTGAAGATCTCCGCGCAGCTGGCCGTCGAGCCCACCGAGGTCATCCCGCGGGTCCAGGCCCGCCGGCTCGACCGGTGCGAGCAGGTCGCGATCGTCGCGGCCCGCGAGGCGTGGGCGCACGCCGGGCTCGGCGGCGACGAGCCGAAGGTCGAGCCGGAGCGGGTGGCGGCGGTCGTCGGCACCGGCATCGGCGGGGCGATGACCCTGCTCGGCCAGGACGACCTGCTCGAGTCCGGCGGCCTGCGCAAGGTGTCGCCGCTGACCGTCCCGATGCTCATGCCCAACGGCCCCGCGGCCGTCGTCAGCCTCGAACTGGGGGCCCGTGCCGGTGTCCACGCGCCGGTGTCGGCGTGCGCGTCCGGCGCCGAGGCGCTGGCCTGGGCGTACCGGCTCATCCAGGAGGGCGACGCCGACGTCGTCGTGGCCGGGGGCGCCGAGGCCTGCATCACCGGCATCACGGTGGCCGGCTTCGTGCAGTCCCGCACGTTGAGCAGCCGCAACGACGAGCCCGAGAGGGCGTCGCGGCCGTTCGACACCGGCCGCGACGGGTTCGTGCTCGGCGAGGGGGCCGGCATCCTGGTCCTGGAGCGGGCCGACTTCGCCAGGGCCCGGGGGGCGACGATCCACGGCCGGCTCGCCGGTCACGGACTCACCGCCGACGCGTACCACATCACCGGGCCCGACCCGGAGGGCTCGGGCCAGTCCCGGGCAATGCTCAAGGCCGTCCGCAGCGCCGGCCTGGAACCGTCGGACATCGACCACGTCAACTGTCACGCGACCTCGACGGTCGTCGGCGACGTGGGCGAGTCGGCCGCGATCCGCAAGGCGCTCGGCGACCGGCCGGTGCTCACCGCACCCAAGTCGTCGATGGGACACCTGGTCGGTGCCGCGGGCGCGGTCGAGAGCCTGTTCACGATGCTCTCGGTCAAGGAGGGCGTCGTCCCGGCGACGCTGAACCTGGAGAACCTCGACCCGGGCGTCGAGCTCGACGTCGTGGCCGGGGAGCCGCGCAAGATGGAGCTCAACGCCGCGGTGAACAACTCGTTCGGGTTCGGCGGGCACAACGCCTCCGTGGTGTTCACGAAGGTCTGAGCAAGGTCTGAGGAAGGCCGACGGGCCCGGCACGCATGCTGCGTGCCGGGCCCGTCGTCAGTCGTGGGCGGTCAGCAGGGCTCGGAGAGCAGGCTGCCCGCCGAGCCGGTCTCCAGCCGCGGCGGCGCGCCCGTCATCGGGTACGTGCCGCGCCAGCAGATCCGCGGCACCCGCAGGTCGGCGGGGGCGTCGTCGAGCGACTGCGTGGACACGAACCGGACCAGCACCAGCAGCCGGCCGGGCGCGAGATCGTCGATGCGGTCGACGCGGATCGTGCCGTCGGTGGCCGTGTCGATCGACGCCGTCCACTGCTCCCGCGGCTGCTGCGCCACCCGCTCGGGCACGACCGTGGCGCTCCACAGGTCGTAGTCCCGGGAGTTGATGGCGTCGAAGTAGTGCTGCAGCTGGCTGCGCACCGCGTCGGCCGACGGATGCCGCTCCGCGTCGGCGCTGAGCTCGACCGTGGGCGCTCCCGCGCCCGAGGACGGCGGCGCGGGCGGCGCGCCGGTGGGCGCCACGCCCTCGAACGACCGTCCGCCCAGTACGTACGCGGACACCCCGGCCGCGATCAGCAACGCCAGCAGCGCGACGGCGAGCGCAGGCGTGTACCGGACCCCCGACCTCACGTGGCGTCGTCCTCCCCCGTCGTGCCGCGCCCGGGCCCAGTCTCCCCGACGGCCACGATCAGGTGACGACGACCCCGTCCCGGATGATCACCGCGCCCGTCTGCCGGTCCGGTCCCCCGCTCAGCCGACCTGGTGCAGCCAGGTGACGGGCGCGCCGTCGCCCGCCAGCCGGAAGGGCTCCAGCGCCGCGTCCCACGCCGAACCGAGCAGCGCCTCGATGCTCGCGTGCACCTTCGCCGCCGCGGCACCGGCCACGACGGCGCGCAGCTGGTCCTCACCGACGACGATGTCGCCGTTCGCGCTCGTCCGACCGCTCCACATGCCGAGGCCGGGGACGTAGCAGAACCGCTGACCGTCGACACCCGGACTGGGCTCCTCGGTGACCTCGAAGCGCAGCATCGGCCAGGCGCGCAGCGCGCTCGCGAGAGCACCGCCGGTGCCCGCGGGACCGGACCAGGTGACCTCGGTCCGGAGCTGTCCGTGCGCAGCGGACTGGGGGGTCCATTGAAGGCTGACCTTGCCCCCGAGGACCCCTGACATCGCCCATTCGACATGCGGGCAGACCGCAGTCGGCGACGAGTGGACGAAAACCACGCCGCGTGTGCTCACTGCAGACCTCCGCTGTTCGACGAGGAAACGTCTTCCCCTACGTCCTCGCGTGCAGTGGTGGTGCAGTCGTGTGTCGTTCGGTTCGGCCGGGCGGACCCGGCGGTGATCGGCTGTCGGTGATCACTCTGCCCGATCTCGCGCCGCGACGCCAAACATCCTCGGCGCGTCGGGCGTGTCGGTCACGCCGGGCGGTAGCGCAGCAGCCCGGCGGGGCCCTCGCTCTCCGCCGGCCGGTCCACGTCGGCGAGGCCGCGCTCGACGAGGACCTCCAGGTGCACCCCTGTCTCGAGGATGGCGAGCATGCGGTTGAACGGGTCGAGCTCGGCCAGCGTGCGCTCCCGACGGGTCCAGGTGAGCGTCGCGGCGACCTCGGCGACGGTGGTCCGGCCCTGCGCGAGGCCCGCGAGCGTCGCGTCGAGCCGCTGCGCGTGGTGGGCCAGCAGCTCGTCGACGCGCTCGTGCACGCGGCGCCCGACGCGCCCGTGCGCGGGCAGCATCGCGGCGTCCGGACGGTCGCGCAGCAGCTGGAGCGACGTCAGGAAGTCGGTGAGCGGGCTCGGCGGCGCGACGGGCTCGAAGCCGATCGACGGCGTGATCGTCGGGAGTACGTGGTCGCCGGTGAACAGCAGGTCGTGCTCCGGGTCGGCGAAGACCATGTGGCCACGGGTGTGCCCCGGCGTCGCGATGGCGGTCAGCGTACGCGCGGCCGGGCCCTCCTCCGGTCCGACGGTGATCACCGCGCCGTCGTCGAGCCATTCGTCGGGCGGCTCCCACAGTCGCAGGTCCATGGGCGGCGGGGCGTTGCGCTCGATGAGATCGGCGAGGTCGTCCGCGCCCGCGGCGCGCAGCCGCTCCATGTGCGACGAGCCGCCGCTCATCCGGTCGGGCCGGTTGATCTCGTCGAGCCCGACCTTCTCCCCCGCCCCCAGCAGCACCCGGCTGCCGAAGCGGCGGCGCAGCTCCACGCCCATCGTGTAGTGGTCGCGGTGCGAGTGCGTGACCAGGAAGCGCCTCACCTCGGGCAGCCCGGTGCCCAGCGCGGCGAGCGCCGAGCCGAGGAGGTCCTCGGCGATCTCCAGCGCCCAGCCCGAGTCGACGAGTGTCCAGCCGTCGACGTCCTCGATGGCGTAGACGTTGACCGCACGCAGCCCGTCGTTCGGCAGCGGCAGCGGGATGCGGTACACGCCGGGGGCGACACGGAACGTCCCGGGGGCCGTCCAGTCGCCGTTCGGGTCGTCGTCGAGGATCGTCGTGCTCACCCTTGGCACCCTAGGCGGACGTGGGCGCGGTGAACTCGTCGGAACCGGCGTGAGACCGGCCACCGAACATCGCCTCACCGTACGTGCTGCGGAACGTGGCCATGATCGCGTCGAACGGTAGGTCGGCGAAGGGGCCGTGGTCGGTGACGTACTCCATGTACTCGCTGCCGTCACCGGAGTACGGGTGCATGAGCGCGTCGTGCCGGCCGTCGAACTCGATCGGGTCGACCCCGAAGCGCGCGCACAGCTCCCGGTTGAACGCCGGCGTGGCCTTGACCCAGCGGCCGTCGAGCCACAGCTCGGTGTAGCCGTGGTAGACGAACAGGTCGTTGCCGTTCATCATCGCGCGCAGCCGGGCGGTGTTCAGGTGGTTGCGCACGTCGGCGAAGCCCAGCCTGGCCGGGATGTCGAGGGCCCTGGCCGCTGCGGTGAGCAGGACCGCCTTGGGGACGCACCAGTTGCGCGGCGTCGTCGCGACCGTGCTCGCCCGGTAGTCCTCGGGATCGGTGCTGATGACGAAGGGGTCGTACCAGATGCCGTCGCGGACCGCGGCGAACAGCGCCGCGCCCCGCCGGACCGGGTCGTCCTCGGTGCCCGCGGACCGCTCGGCGAACTCGCGCACGGCCGGCGCGTCCGAGTCGACGAAGCCGCCCGGCGCCAGATGGTCCTCCGGTCGGTCCGACACCTGTTGTCCCTGCGCCACGTCGCTCCTCCCTCACGGTGCGTCGTCCAATGATCGCACGCCGTCATCGCCCCTTCAGGGCCTCTCGTCATACCACCCGGTCGAGGACGTTTTCGCACTCCGGAGGTGACGCTTCGTCGATTAGTGTCGCCGTGCAGCAAATCGGTCAGGTGACCGCTGCGGGTGGGCCGTTCGCCGCTCGTGACGGCGCGGGAGAAGTGGGGTCGACGATGGTGGCAGGCAGTCCGGAAGGCGCGGGGGTCGGGCGGACGCCGTTCCTCACCGTGGCCGAGGTCGCCGAGAGGATGCGCGTGTCGAAGATGACGGTCTACCGGCTGCTGCACAGCGGTCGGCTCCCCGCGGTCCGCTTCGGGCGGTCGTTCCGGGTGCAGCCGGCGGCGGTCGACGAGCTCATCGAGTCGGCGCGCTACGAGGCGGGCTGACCTCCCTGCGGGACGCTGCCCCTCAGCGGGTCCGGCCACGCGGGCGCAGCGGGACCGGTGGCATCGCCGGGGCCGCGAGCGGTGCGCCGTCGTAGCCGGTGACGGCGCCGTAGCGGGCCGGGCCGGTGCCGCCGATCTCGGCCTGCCAGGCCTCGCGGGCGGCGCGCACCTCGTCGCCGCTGCGACCGACGAAGTTCCACCACATGACGATCTCCTCGCCGAAGGGCACCCCGCCGAGCAGCAGCAACCGACTCCCCGACCCGGCACGCAGCCGCAGCTGCGACCGCCCGCAGCCCAGATAGCACAGCGACCCCGGCTCCAGGACGCCGTCGACGTCGGGCGCGCCCGAGACCGTCAGCACGGCGTGCTCGAAGTCGGGCTCCAACGGCAGCACGACGTCGGCACCGGCATCGAGTTCGACGTCGACCCCGACCAGCGGCGTGTGCACCCGTCCCGGCGACACGGCCTCGGCCAGCTCGCCGAGCAGCACCGTGGCCCTCAGCCCGCGACCGGTGACGACCGGCAGGTCCGCGTGGAACTCGAAGCGCGGGTCGCCCGTGCGGGCGCCGTCGGGCAGCGCGACCCACAGCTGGGCGCCGTGCAGCACCGGGGCGTGCGGATCGGGTGACTGCTCGGCGTGCGCGATCCCGCGACCGGCCGTCATGAGGGCGAGCTCGCCCGGCTCGATCAGCCGGTCGGACCCGAGGCTGTCGCGGTGGTGGACCGTGCCCTCGAGCAGCCAGCTCACCGTCTGCAGGCCGATGTGCGGGTGCGGCGGGACCTGCATGCCGGGCGCGGCGGCGACGTCGTCGGGCCCGTAGTGGTCGACGAAGCACCAGGCCCCGACCATGCGGCGGCCCAGTGTCGGCAGCAGCCGGCGGACCCGCGTGGACCCGCCCAGCTCGACCGTCCGGGCCGGCAGCAGCTCGCGGACCGGTTCGGCCCCGGCCTCGCCACCGCAGATCTCGACCACCGGACGGGTGGAGGTGTCGCTCACCGCAGCTGCCTCATGACGACACCGTAGGACGACGTCCGTCCGGGGTGAACCCGAACTCCGAGACCGGCGGCGGCACGGCGCCGCGGGCGAGCTGGTCGAGCACCCAGCGCTCGTGCGGGACGACGGGCTCCGGCAGCGCGTCGAGCGCGAACCACCGGACGTCTGCGGCCTTCGCCTCCGCGGCCCGTGGCTCGCCCCGCCAGGCGCGGCAGGTGAAGAAGAAGTCCACGCGCTCGTCGACGGGCAGGCCCGTGGCCCGGGTGCGGTGCATCGCGGTGAGCGCCACGAGGTCGGCCGGGTCGACGACGACGCCCAGCTCCTCCGCCGCCTCGCGCACCGCCGCTCGGGTGACCGACTCCGCCTCCTCGACGTGCCCCGCGGCCGCGGCGGCCCAGTGGCCGTCCATGAACCCGGTGCCGCGGCGGAGCTGGAGCAGGACCTCCTCGCCCCGCGGACCCGTCCGCAACAGCAGGACGTAGGCGGCGGGGACGAGCCGGAACCGGTCGGTCACGATCATCGACCCTACTGCGCCGCAACGCGTCGGAAACTCCGGCGTGACGAGCGACGCCTAGCGTCGGCGCGATGCGGAGCGGGTGGACGGGCACCGCGGCGGGACGGCTCGGCGCCGTGCCGCCGCGGGACGCCGAGCTGCGGTTCCGCACCGTCCACGGCTACCGCCGGGCGTTCCGCGTCGCCGGCGCCGGACCCCCACTCGTGCTCGTGCACGGGATCGGCGACAGCTCGCGCACGTGGGCGCCGGTGCTGCCGGCGCTGGCCCGTCGACACCTGGTGATCGCGCCCGACCTGCTGGGCCACGGCGAGTCGGACAAGCCGCGCGCGGACTACTCCGTCGCCGCCTACGCCAACGGCATCCGCGACCTGCTCGGCGTGCTCGGGATCGCGCGGGCGACGCTCGTCGGACACTCGCTCGGCGGTGGCGTCGCGATGCAGTTCGCCTACCAGTTCCCGGAGCGCACCGAGCGGCTCGTGCTCGTCGGCAGCGGCGGCGCCGGGCCGGACGTGACGCCGGTCCTGCGCGCGATGACCCTGCCGGGGGCCGCGACGCTGCTCGGCGCGCTGCGGCTGCCGACGATGCGGCTGCAGGCGGAAGCCGTCGTCGCGGCGCTGCGGCTGCTCGGGACCGACATCGGGCTCGACGCGCCCGACCTGCTGCGGGTCGTCGACGCGCTGCCCGACGCCACCTCCCGCGCCGCCTTCATCCGGACCCTGCGGGCCGTCGTCGACTGGCGCGGTCAGGTCGTGACGATGCTCGACCGCTGCTACCTCACCCGCGGGATGCCGGTCCTGCTGGTGTGGGGCGCACGCGACGCGATCGTGCCCGTCGAGCACGGCCGGCGGGCGCACGAGGCGATGCCCGGCAGCCGGCTGGAGATCTTCGAGACCTCCGGACACTTCCCGTTCCACACCGACCCCGCGCGGTTCGTCGCGCTCGTCGACGAGTTCGTCGCGGGCACCGCCCCGGCGAGCTGGAGCCCCGAGCAGTGGCGCCAGCTGCTGCGTGCCGACGGCAGGGTCCCGGGCAGCGTCTCGGTCACCGGGGAGCGGTCGGCGACCTGACCTCCGGGCCCAGCGGGTCGGTCCGGGCCGTGGCCGCGGTCGGTCCGCGTGGAGGATCGTGCCGACGGCCTCGCCCGCGAGCGCGGCCGCGGACTGCGCGAGGGCGACCCGTTGCCGACGGGGACGCACCGCACGGTGCTCTCCGCGCGTCGCGCGTCATGCGGCGTCCGAAAACCCCGACGGGGCCGGGCCGTCTCGCGGTCCGGCCCCGTCGGTCGTGCAGGGATGCCTCGGGTGTCAGCTGCAGCCGCTGGTCGACCCGCAGCCCTCGCACAGGTAGCACGATCCGGCGGGCCGCATCTTGGTGCCGCAGGTCAGGCACAGCGGCGCGTCGGCCGCCTTGCCCAGGCGCAGCTCCAGCAGCTCCGTCGAGCTGCCGACGTTCGCGGGCGGGGTCGGCGCGGCGGGCGCGGCCGGCCGCTCGTCGATCGACACCGTCGAGCGCAGGCTCTCCAGGTCGACGTCGGTCGCGGGCTCGGGCTCGCCGTAGGCCGTCGCGACCTGCTCCGAGCGCTCGTCGGCGGAGAAGATGCCCAGCTCGGCGCGCTTGTCGTAGCTGAGGTGGTCGAGCGCGAGACGACGGAACAGGTAGTCGAGCACGCTCGTCGCGATCCGGATGTCCGGGTCGTCGGTCATGCCGGCGGGCTCGAAGCGCAGGTTGGAGAACTTCGAGACGTAGAACTCCAGCGGGATGCCGTACTGCAGACCCACCGAGATCGACATCGAGAAGGCGTCCATCACGCCGGCCAGCGTCGAACCCTGCTTGCCGAGCTTGACGAAGATCTCGCCCAGGCCGTCGTCGGGATAGGAGCCCGCCGTCAGGTAGCCCTCGGCGCCCCCCACGGTGAACGACACCGTCTCGCTCGGGCGCTTCTTCGGCAGCCGGCGCCGGACCGGGCGGTACTCGACGGGCGCCTCCGCGTCGGCCGAGGCGTCCTTGCGGGCCTCCTTGCCCGCCGACAGCGGCTGGCCCACCTTGCAGTTGTCGCGGTAGATCGCGAGCGCCTTCAGGCCGAGCTTCCAGCCCTCCATGTAGATCCGCTCGACATCCTCGACGCTCGCGGCCTCGGGCATGTTGACGGTCTTCGAGATCGCGCCGGACAGGAACGGCTGCACGGCGGCCATCATCCGGACGTGGCCCATCGGGGCGATGGACCGCTCCCCCATGGCGCAGTCGAAGACCTCGTAGTGCTCGGTGCGCAGGCCCGGTGCGTCGATGACGTGCCCGTGCTCGGCGACGTACTCCACGATCGCCTCGGCCTGCTCGGCCTGGTAGCCCAGCTTCTGCAGCGCGCGCGGCACGGTCTGGTTGACGATCTGCATCGAGCCGCCGCCGACCAGCTTCTTGAACTTGACCAGCGCCAGGTCCGGCTCGATGCCGGTCGTGTCGCAGTCCATCATCAGGCCGATCGTGCCCGTCGGGGCCAGCACGGAGGCCTGCGCGTTGCGCCAGCCGTTGCGCTCGCCGATCGCCAGGCACTCCTTCCAGGTGATCGTGGCCAGCCGGTGGATGTGGGTGCTGGCGGCAAGCGTGCGCACGTCGTCGTTGGCAGCGGCGTGCTTGCGCATGACCCGCTGGTGCCCCTCGGCGTTGCGGGCGTAGCCCTCGTACGGGCCGACGACGCCGGCCAGCTCGGCCGAGCGCTTGTAGGCGGCGCCCGTCATCAGCGACGTGATCGACGCCGCCAGCGCGCGGCCGCCCTCGGAGTCGTAGGCGTGCCCGGTGGCCATGAGCAGCGCGCCGAGGTTGGCGTAGCCGATGCCCAGCTGGCGGAACTTGCGGGTGGTGTCGCCGATCGGCTCCGTCGGGAAGTCGGCGAAGCAGATGGAGATGTCCATCGCCGTGATGATGAACTCCACGGCCCGGCGGAAGCGCTCCGCGTCGAACATCCCGTCGTCGCCGAGGAACGTGAGCAGGTTCAGCGACGCGAGGTTGCAGCTGGAGTTGTCCAGGTGCATGTACTCCGAGCACGGGTTCGACGCCGTGATGCGGCCCGACTCCGGCGTGGTGTGCCAGTCGTTGATCGTGCCGTCGTACTGGATGCCCGGGTCGGCGCACTCCCACGCGGCCTGCGCGATGCCGCGGAAGAGGGTGCGGGCGTCGACGCTGTCGATCACCTCGCCCGTCATCCGGGCGCGCAGACCGAAGCTCGTGCCCTCCTCGACGGCGCGCATGAACTCGTCGGTGACGCGCACGGAGTTGTTGGCGTTCTGGTACTGCACCGACGTGATGTCGGCGCCGCCCAGGTCCATGTCGAACCCGGCGTCGCGCAGCACCCGGACCTTGGCCTCCTCCTTGGCCTTGGTCTCGACGAACTCCTCGATGTCGGGGTGGTCGACGTCGAGGACGACCATCTTGGCCGCGCGCCGCGTCGCGCCGCCCGACTTGATCGTCCCCGCGCTGGCGTCGGCACCGCGCATGAACGAGACGGGACCGCTGGCCGTGCCGCCGCTCGAGAGCAGCTCCTTCGACGACCGGATGCGGGAGAGGTTCAGCCCCGCGCCGGAGCCGCCCTTGAAGATCAGGCCCTCCTCGCGGTACCAGTTGAGGATCGACTCCATCGTGTCGTCGACCGCCAGGATGAAGCAGGCGCTGACCTGCTGCGGCGACGACGTACCGACGTTGAACCACACCGGCGAGTTGAAGCTGAACACCTGGTGCAGCAGCATCCAGGTGAGCTCGTGGGCGAAGATCTCCGCGTCCTCGTCGGTCGCGAAGTAGCCGTTCTCCACGCCCGAGCGGTGGTAGACGCCGACGACCCGGTCGATCAGCTGGCGCAGGCTCGACTCGCGTTGCGGCGAGCCGACCGCCCCGCGGAAGTACTTGCTGGTGACGATGTTCGTGGCGTTGACCGACCACGACGACGGGAACTCGACGCCGCGCTGCTCGAAGTTGACCGTGCCGTCGCGCCAGTTGGTCATGACGACGTCACGACGCTCCCAGGTCACCTCGTCGTACGGGTGTACCCCGGCCGTCGTGTACAGCCGCTCGACGGTGAGCCCGGCGGGCCGCTTCCGCCGGTCGGACCGGCTCCCGGCCTTCGCGCCGCGTGCGTTCCCGGCCGCGTCCCCCGAGGCCGTCGCCCCGACCGTCTCCGTCATCCTCGTCCTCTTCCCCTGAGCAACCGTGGTGCAGTCGTGTCGCACCCTGTCAACGACCACGCCGGCGATAAGGGCGCCGAGCGGGCCGTTGCGTGTGCCGACCGGCCGGTGTCGCGCGCCGGCCGGGCGACCCGCCGCGACGAGGTCTCCCCCGTCCCGGCGTGTTACTGCTAGTCGCGATCCGCGCCGTCGGCTGCTTCCCCGGCGACCGACCGTCGCAGATCCGCGATCTCCTTCTCGAAGTCCTCGATCGAGGAGAAGGAGCGGTACACGCTCGCGAAGCGCAGGTAGGCCACCTCGTCGAGCTCGCGCAACGGCCCGAGGATCGCCAGGCCCACCTCGTGGCTCGGGATCTCGGCCGTCCCGCCCGCCCGGACCGCTTCCTCCACGCGGTGCGCCAGCTGCTGCAGCGCGTCCTCGTCGACGGGGCGGCCCTGGCACGCGCGTCGTACTCCGCCGACCACCTTGTCGCGGCTGAACGGTTCGGTCACCCCGCTGCGCTTGACCACCGCGAGCACCGGCTCCTCGACGGTGGTGAACCGCCGACCGCACGACGCGCAGGAGCGACGACGGCGGGTGGCCTGCCCGTCCTCGACCTCACGAGAGTCGATGACGCGGCAGTCCGAGTGGCGGCAGAACGGGCAGCGCACAGTAGTGATCCTCTCTCCGAGAGCGACCGACAACCCCAACCTGTGGCCGAACAACACGTATGTAACCACAAGATGTAGGGGTGTGGGCGCTCGGGGCGCCCACGCGTCCCATGTTCGCCCGATCCGGCGAGGCCAGCGCCCCGACGGCCCGGCGCGTCGCCTCCGGAACGGCGTGTCGCGCACCCTGCGCGGTCGACGACCCGTGTCCGGACCCACACGGAGGGCACCCGGGCGCGGGGCGCGAGCACCCGCACGGATCCCCGCCGACCCCTGCGGCCGCCATCCACACTGGCACCCGCCGCCCTGGCACCGACCCGGCACCCACCGCCGGCCACGCTCCGCCATCGGGTAACACGGCACGCTCCGCCACCGAGCCGACGATCGGGTGCACGGCAGAGCGCCGGTCGGCGCCGGCGGCTCCGCGACGGGTCCCACGGCGCTGGGCAATGGAGGCTGAGCATCGAAGGGCGCACGGCGGCCGCACCGGCCGACCGAAGCCGCACGGGCCGCCGGACGGGCCGCAGCGGAACGGACGCAGCGGAACGGACGCAGCGGAACGACATGAGCGACGGCAGTGACACAGCAGCGAAGGGGTACCGGAGGCCCGCCCGCCTCTGACTAGGCCCGCGGCACAGTGAGGATCTGGCCGGGTCGCAGCGCAGCCGAATGGAGGCCGTTGAGCTCGGCGATGCGGGCGGCGGCCACGGCAGGGTCGGCATCGGGGACCGTGCGCCGGGCGATGTCCCACACCGTGTCGCCACGTTGGACCACGACCTGGGCGGTGCTCGTGGGGATGCCGGGGCCGGCGTCGCGGGCGATCTCGCCCAACGACCCGAGCGCGACCACCACGACGGCGGCGCACACCCCGAGCACCAGGACCGCGACCGCCCGCCGCACCCGGTAGCGCAGCGCCAGCGGAGTCCGTCGGAGTGCCCGGGACCGAGCAGCCCGCGGATGCACCCGCGGCGGCGCGACGCAACGAGGACGTGCCACACCGGGGGCGACGCTCGCCCCGGCCGGGCGTCGGCCGCGCGCCGACGGATGCCGCAGCAACGCACGGTCGATCTCGGACAGGCGCTGCGCGTCCACATCGGACGAGTCGAGGCGGGGACCGAGCCCCCCGTCGCCCCCCGTGGTCGGCTCGAGGCCGCCCGGCAGCACGGTCAACGACGGGCGCGTCCCCCGCCGCGCCATCGTCGACCCCGACCGCCGAGGTACACCGGCCTCGGCCCGCGATGCGTCCCGCTGTGCGCTGCCCCGCCGCGCGGCCTCCCGCGGACGCGCAGGCCGCGGCCCGCGGCCCCGGCGTCGCGGCCGGGCGCCGCCCTCGTCGGCGTCCCGCACCGCTTCGGGCCGGTGCGACGCCTGCCTCGGCGACCGGTCCGCGGCCGTCCCGCCGGAACCCGCGGCTCCGGCACCGTTCCCGGCGGGCCCACCCGTCCCTGCGCCCGCACATCCGGGAGCCGTGCTGACAGACATGGCAGTTCCCTTCCCGTCGGCGCCGGCTCCTCGGTCGGCGACACACGTGGACCGGACGGCCCGACCTCGGCGGCGATCGCCCGCCGCGCCCGATCGGATACCCTCCGTTCGCACAAGCGTTCGATCGAACGCTCGTGCGAATGTGTACCACCGGGCCCCGACAAATTTTCGCGACGCGCCGCGTGTCGTTCGAACATGTGTTTGGCGGCGGAGATGATCGGGTCTACGGTGCGGTGCGACGGCGGCGGGGACGAACGGCCCCACCGCGCCGATCGAGGAGGCGGACGAGATGGCACGGGACGAGACCGGTACCGACCGTGAGGCCGGGCAGGTGCGTTCCTTCCCGGACCCGGCCGAGGCGGCGGGGGACGACACGTCGCTGACCCCGCGGCAGCGGAAGGTGCTGGAGGTCATCCGCGACTGGGTGGAGCGTTTCGGGTACCCGCCGAGCGTCCGCGAGATCGGCGACGCCGTCGGCTTGACGTCGACGTCCTCGGTCCACCACCAGCTGCGCAGCCTGGAGCGCAAGGGATACCTGCGCCGCGACCCCAACCGCACGCGGGCGGTGGACGTCCGCGCCCCCGAGGACGTCGCCGACGCCGACGCGGACTCCCGCGATCCCGGCACGACGCGTGACGAGCACCCCGCCCCCGCCTACGTCCCGCTGCTGGGTGACATCGCCGCTGGTGGGCCGATCCTCGCGGAACAGGCGGTGCAGAGCGTGTTCCCGCTGCCGCGCGAGATCGTCGGCGAGGGCACGCTGTTCCTGCTCAACGTGCGCGGCGACTCGATGGTCGAGGCGGCGATCACCGACGGCGACTGGGTGGTCGTGCGCCAGCAGCCGGTCGCGGAACAGGGTGAGATCGTCGCGGCGATGATCGACGGCGAGGCGACGGTCAAGACGTTCCGCCGCCGCGACGGGCACGTCTGGCTCATGCCGGCCAACCCCGCGTACGACCCCATTCCCGGCGACGAGGCCACGATCCTCGGCCGCGTCGTCGCGGTGCTGCGCAGACTCTGAGAGTCACGACGCGCCTGCGACGCAGGCCCCGAGGTCGGCGACCTACGGGGATGCTCGGCACGTCAGCCGGTGAGCGACCGCGGGCGGCTTTCCACGCGCGGGCCGTCGCGAGATCGTCGGCGCGACGGTCATCGGCTCGAACGGCCGGCTCGCCGCCCCACCACGCAGAGCTCGCGCCCCGCGGCGCTCGCGAGTGGCGATGGTCGCCATGGCGACCGTCGCCGCTCACAGGGGGTCACACGAGCCGAGGCCTCCCGGGCCGACCCGGCGGCGGCCGTGGCCCGGCCGGAGGCTCTGCCGCCGACGTCGGCGCGGGTCGACAACTCGACGGGCTCGACGTACCGCCGCACCGTCGCTCGACCCGATGCTCAGCCGAGCGACGACTCAGCCGGTGATACGCGCGATGCGTCCGGCTCACGGCCCCGGTCGGTGTGGGCGCCCCGCGTCCTCGTGCGGACGTGACGATCCACGGTCGGCGTCCGCGCGTTCCTCTGCGGCGGCTCGGTGCCCGTCCACACGCAACGGCTCGGGTGCCGGGGCACCCGGCGGCGTTCGGAGTGCGTCCTCGTCGCGCGCGTCCCGGCGGATGGCGGTCGTCGATGCGGCGCCGGGTTCGGCAGCCTCCGTGCCGTTCGATCGCGTTCCGTTCACGCCCTGACCGTTCGCGCCCTGACCGTTCGCTGCCTGCCCGTTTGCGCCTGCACCGTTCGGCATCGGATGGTTCGAAGGCGGCAGGCTCGTGGGTCGCCCCTTCGCGGGGTGAGCCTCCGGACCCGTTCTGTTCGCCGGCCGGCTTGTCGACGGATCTGCGTCCAGGCGCGCGTCGGTCACCGACGGCCTGTTCGGCGGCTGTCCATTGGACGGCTGTCCATTGGCCGCCGAGCGCGTCAGCGGCTGACCGTTCGCCGCGGGGTCGTTCCGCGGCTGAGCATTCGACGGCTGACCATTCGACGGCTGACCATTCGACGGCTGACCGTTCGGCAGCTGAGCATTCGGCCCAGCGACCTCGGAGCGCCGCCCCTCACTCCGGTCCCGTCCCCGCGCGTCCGGACCCGTGCCGTTCTGCTCAGGGCCGTTCTGCGCAGGGCCGTTCTGCGCAGGGCCGTTCTGCGCAGGGCCGTTCTGCGCAGGGCCGTTCTGACCAGCGCCGGCCGGAGTAGCACCGGTTGGACTCTGGGCGCGGCCACCGGCGGCGTCGCGCTGGCGGCCGGCGGGATCGCCCGGCTCTCGTCGCGTACCGCTCGGACCGGCACCGTTCGTACCGGCACCGTTCGTACCGGCACTGTTCGCACCAGCAGCGTTCGGACCGGGACCGTTCGCACCGGGACCGTTCGCACCGGGACCGTTCGCACCGGGACCGTTCGCACCAGGACCGTTCGCACCACGCTCCGGACCGGGCCCGCCCGGACCAGCGCCGGTTCGGGCAGGTCCGTCCGCGCCCCGACCGTGCGGAACGGGCCCCTCCGGTCCCGGCCGGTTCGGGCCACGGGATGGCAGGCCGGGGCCGGCATTGCTCGGCCCCGCACCGTGCGACGCACCGCCCGGCCCCGGAGCAGGGCCTGTCGGCCGCGGCGGGCCGGGCGGGAACGGCGGGCCGGGAGGCGCGGTCGAGCCCGGCGGCAGGGGCGCGCGCGGCCCGGGTCCCGGTCGCGGACCGGGATGCTGCGCCGGACCGGGATGCTGCGCCGGACCGGGATGCTGCGCCGGACCGCCGGGGCCGAGGGGACGAGCGCCGTCAGGACCCTGTCCCCCACCACGGGGACCACCGGGACCAGCCTGCGGACCAGCGGGGCCGCGCTCCCCGGCGCGCGCACCGAGCGGCACCGGGCCACGGGGCCGCGCCGGACCGTCGGAGCGAACCGGGCCGTCGGAGCGAACGGGGCCATCAGGCCGAACCCGGCCATCGGGCCGGACCGCGCCGCGCTGGGCCGGACCGGGCTGGGCCGGACCGGGTTGGCCCGGACCCACTTGCGCCGGACCTGGTTGCGCCGGACCGGGCTGAGCCGGACCTGGTTGCGCCGGACCGGGCTGAGCCGGACCGGTTTGGACCGGACCCGACCGCAGCAGGCCGGGTGGAGCCGAGCCGTCGGAACGTCCCGGATCGTCGGGAACGTTGCCGGTACCCGGAGCGCCCACTGCCTGCGGACCGGGCGGCGCCGCGGCGACGACCGTCGCGTCGGGTGACGTCGCGCCGTCGTCGGACTCCGCGTGCTGAGCCGGGGCCGCGGCATCCGCCCCGATGAGCGTCGGCTCGGCGGCGGCCTCGGCCTCGAGCCGCCGCAGCTCCCGGCGCGACCGGCTGAACGACCGCAGCGCCATCAGGATCGCGCCCAGCACGAGCACCGCCGCGGTGCCGACGGCGCCGAGCATCGCCGGCGACCAGGTGCGGTCCTCCGGCGCGACGGTGTCGTCCGCCGTGGGCGGGGGCGCCTGCGAGGTGTCGGCGGCCGCCAGCATCGCGACCGCGCCGTCGACCGAGCGCAGCGCACCGGGCGTACCGCCCCGGGTCTCCCCCGCCGACCAGAGCGCGCCCGCGGCGTCGAGCGAGATGGCCTCGCCCTGCGGTTCGTCGGGCAGCGGGATGCGCATCGGGGTGGTCCCCAGCGCGGCGACGATCGCGGCGGCGTCGCCGGGAGCCGCGACCTTGTAGAGCCAGGCATCGGTGTAGCTGCGCAGCGCGACGGCCGTGCCGTCGGGGCTGGTAGCAGCGCCTGTGACCAGCCGCGACCCGATCCCCCCGAGCGGACCGCCCTGGGTGTCGGACGAGGGCAGCGACACCTGGCCGACCTTGGTCAGCGGCGTCGGGCCGACGCCGGTCGGCGCCGCCTGCGGACGGTAGATGCCGGCCGCGGTGACCGGGTCCTTGGTGACGATGACGGGCACGCCGTCGGACCCGACGAGCAGCGCCTCGGCGTCGTGCGGGCCGTCGGGATAGGTGAAGCGGTAGAGCTTGGACGCACCGGACGCCGGCAGCGTGACGACGGCGACGGTGTTGCGCGCGGACCGGTTGTCGCCGATGTCGGCCACCCACAGCGCCCCGTCGGGTCCGCGGGCGAGGTCCTCGGCGTCGAACGGGTTGGTGGTCGCGGTGCGGCTGCCGGTGACGGCGCAGGTCTGCGGGTCGATGGAGTACGCCGCGACGCGGTTGCCGCCGTCGGACATCGCCCACACCGTCGGCTTGTCCGGTGTCCCGTCCACGACGAGCCCGGACAGCTCCGCGAGCCGCGGGTCGTCGACCGTGCAGTGGGTGCGCACCCCAGGGGGCGGATCGGCGGCGAGGGCCGTCCCGGCTCCGCCCATCATGGCGGCCCCCAGGACCAGGACGACCGCGGCCGCGCGTCTGATCACCGTCGCGAGCTCACCGCGGTGCCACCAGGTGGGCGGAGACGGCCGTCGCGAGCTCGGGGCCGACGCGGGCTCGCATCCTGGTCCCGTCGGCGACGTGCTCCTCCTCGAGCACGACGCCGTCGGAGTGCACCCGGGCGACGAGCGCGCCCTCGGCGTACGGGACGAGCAGCTCGACCTCGACCTCCGGGTTGGGCAGCAGCTCGGCGATCCGCCTGCGCAGCAGCGACACGCCCGCACCGGTGTGCGCGGACACGAACACCGCGTCGGGCAGCAGGTGCCGCAACCGCGCCAGCTGCAGATCGCCCGCCGCGTCGATCTTGTTGACGACGAGCAGCTCGGGCGGCATCCGCCCCTGCTGCTCCTCGCCGATCTCGACGAGGACCTTGCGTACCGCGGCGATCTGGTCCTCGGGCAGGGGGTCGGACGCGTCGACGACGTGCACCAGCAGGTCGGCCTGCGCGGTCTCCTCGAGCGTCGACCGGAAGGCCTCGACGAGCTGGTGGGGCAGGTGCCGGACGAACCCGACGGTGTCGGTCAGCGTGTAGTCGCGCCCGTCGGGCGTCTCGGCGCGCCGCGTCGTCGGGTCGAGCGTCGCGAACAACGCGTCCTCGACGAGCACACCGGCATCGGTCAGCGCGTTGAGCAGGCTCGACTTGCCGGCGTTGGTGTACCCGACGATCGCGACCCCGGGGACCTCGTTGCGCCGCCGCGACCCGCGCTGGGTCTCGCGGACGGTGCGCATCGCGGCGATCTCGCGGCGCAGCTTGGACATGCGATGGCGGATGCGCCGCCGGTCGAGCTCGATCTTCGTCTCACCGGGGCCACGCCCGCCGATGCCGACGCCGCCCGCGGCGCGGCCGCCGACCTGCCGGGACAGCGCCTCACCCCAGCCGCGCAGCCGCGGCAGCAGGTACGAGAGCTGGGCCAGCTCGACCTGGGCCTTGCCGTCGCGCGAGCGGGCGTGCTGGGCGAAGATGTCGAGGATCAGCGCCGTCCGGTCGATGACCTTGACCTTGAGCTTCTCCTCGAGCTGACGCAGCTGGCCCGGCGAGAGCTCGCCGTCGGCGATCACGGTGTCGGCCCCGGCGCCCTGGACGGCGGCGCGCAGCTCGTCGACCTTCCCGGACCCGATGAAGGTCGCCGGGTCGGGACGGCTGCGCCGCTGGACGAGCCCGTCGAGCACCTGTGAGCCCGCCGTCTCGGCCAGCCGGGCGAGCTCGACGAGCGAGGCCTCGGCCTGCTGGGCGGTCCCGGTGGTCCACACGCCGACGAGCACCACGCGCTCGAGGCGCAGCTGCCGGTACTCGACCTCGGTGACGTCGGTGAGCTCGGTCGACAGGCCGGCGACACGCCGCAGCGACGTGCGCTCCTCGAGCTCCATGTCGCCCGTCGACGGTTCGCGGCCTGCGGCTGCGGCCACCGCGGTGTCGAGCCCCGCGCCGTCGGAGCGCGGGGCGAACATGCCGGAGATGTCGAGTCGGGATTCAGTCATCGTGACGCCCATCCTCCCACGTCGCCACGACCCTGTCCGCCGCATTCCCCCGGTTCGCCCGGTCGGTCAGCCCTGTGCGTCCCACCACACGTCGTCGATCTCCCCGTGCGCCAGCACGACGGCGGGGCCCTGCAGGACCGTCGACCCGTCGGGTTCGACGGTGACGCGCAGCCGCCCTCCCGGCGTCGTCACACCGACGGTGCCCCGGTCGCGGCCGGCCGCCCGCAGCGCCGCGACCACGGCCGCGACGGTGCCGGTACCGCAGGAGCGCGTCTCCCCGACGCCCCGTTCGTGGACGCGCATCGTGACCTCGTCGCCCGACACCGGCGTCACGAACTCGACGTTCACCCCGTGCGGGAACAGGGCCGGGTCGTGGCCGGGCGGGACGCCGAGGTCGAGGGCGGCGAGGGCCCCGGCGTCGGCCGCGGTCACGCACGCCAGGTGCGGGTTGCCGACGTCGACGGCGACCCCGGCGTAGGCGTGCCCGCGCACGGTCGCGGTGCTCTCGTCGCCGACCCGCGCGACGCCCATCCCGACCGAGACCTCACCGTCGGCCCCGTCGCCGCCGGCGAAGCGGACGGTGCGGACTCCCCCGCGGGTGCCGAGCGCGAGCTCGGCGCCGGGGCCGTCGGGCAGCAGGGCCTCGAGCGCGAGGTAGCGGGCGAAGACGCGCACGCCGTTGCCGCACATCTCGGCGACGCTGCCGTCGCCGTTGCGGTAGTCCATGAACCATTCGACGCCCGGCACCGGCGCGGGGACGTCGGGCCCGGCGGCGGCCCAGCGCACGACGCGGAGCACGCCGTCGGCGCCGAGGCCGCGGCGGCGGTCGCACACCGCGGCGACGCGGGCCGGGCTGAGGTCGAGCGCGCCCTCGGGGTCGGGCAGCACGACGAAGTCGTTCTCGGTGCCGTGGCCCTTCGCGAACCGGATCCCGCTGCTCACGGGCCTCAGGGTAGCGATCCGGAGGTGAGGGCCCCGAGGACCTGCGCGGCGAGGTCGGGGGCGGCGCCGTCGAACCAGCGGATCCGGTGGTCGCGGCGGAACCACGAGCGCTGCCGGCGGACGAACCGGCGCGTCGCGACGACCGTGCGCTGCGCGGCATCGGTGACAGCGGCGTCGTCGAGCGGGACGGCGGCGAGCCGGGCGCCGTCGGCCGGGGCGTCGCGGTCCTCGGAGTCAGGGGCGCCGGCCGCGGCGGCGAGGGCGTCGATCACCTGCTGGTAGCCCAGCGCGCGCGACGCCGTGCGGCCCTCGCGCAGGCCGCGGGCGAGCAGCGTCCGGGTCTCCTCGACCAGCCCGGCGGCCAGCATCAGGTCGACGCGCGTCGCGATGCGGTCGTCGAGCTCGGCGACGTCCCGGTCCACGCCGACGAGGACGGCGTCGTAGCGGGGGGCACCGATGCGCGGCATCGTCGCCGTGAAGGGGCGCCCGGTGATCTCGATGACCTCCAGCGCCCGCACGATGCGCCGCCCGTTGCCGGGCAGCACGGCGGCTGCGGCGGCCGGGTCGAGCGCGGCGAGGCGGGCGTGCAGCGCCCCCGGACCGCGCTCGGCCAGCTCGGCCTCCAGCCGCGCCCGGACCGCCGCGTCGGTGCCGGGGAACTCCAGTTCGTCGACGACCGCCTGCACGTAGAGCCCGGAGCCACCGACGAGCACCGGCGTGCGGCCCGCCGCGCGCAGCCGCTCGATCACCACGCGGGCCTCGCGCTGGTAGGCGGCGACCGAGGCGGTCTCGGTGACGTCGAGGACGTCGAGGAGGTGGTGCGGGACACCGCGCCGCTCGGCGACGGTGAGCTTCGCGGTGCCGACGTCCATCCCGCGGTAGAGCTGCATCGCGTCGGCGTTGACGACCTCCCCGCCGAGCTCGCGGGCGAGCGCGAGACCGAGGTCGGACTTGCCCGTCGCGGTGGGCCCGACGACCACGACGAGCGGCGGCGCGCTCATCCCGGCGTCCAGAACGCGACGTGGTAGGCCACCCCGAACGGCGCCGTCGAGCACAGCAGCTCGGCGTCCCAGCGGCGGTCGGCGGTGGCGCCGGCGAGCACCTGCCAGGGCGCCCGGCCGCCCGCCCACAGCTGCGTGGCGAGCTCCGCGTCGAGCGCGGCGAGGGCCGCGGTGTCGGCCGCTGCGAGCGCGGTCGCGACCCGGGCGTCGAACCGGGTCGCGCGGGTGTCGAAGTGGCCGGGGGCCTTCTCCGTGTGCGTCGCCGCGCCGTCGCCGACGACGAGGAGCCCGACGCCGTCGGGTTCCGCGGCGAGGGCCCGGCCGAGGGCGAGGCAGTCGGCGGGGGCGGCGTCGGGCGCGACGAGCTCGCCGCGCACGGCGATCGCGGCTCCCGTGCCGGCCGCGAGCCAGCCCGCGACGAGCAGCGGCAGCGGCAGGTCCCTGTCGACGGGTCCGCGGTCCGTCGCGAGGCCGGTGTCCAGCGCGACCCGCACGTCGACCCCGAAACCGACGAACGAGCCCACCGTCGCGGGCGCGACCGTGCGCCGACCGCCACGGTCGGCTCCCACGGCGATCCAGCGGGAGGCCCGCGCCGCGAGCAGCGCGGCGGCGGTCCGGCACGCGTCGCGCACGTCGACCGTCTCCGCCGCTGCCGCCCCGGCCAGCTCGGGGACCAGCAGCGGTGGTTCGGGCACGACGGCGACCGCGGAGATCACGGCACCGAGCGTAGCCAGCGGGAGCGGTCATGCCCGCGTCTCGTCGCCCCACAGGGCCCGTTGACGGCGCGACCGGTTCCGCCACGTGCGCATTCCTGTTTGAATCGCTGTCAGCAGCCCGGTCCGCGAGGGATCGGTGCGGCACGTGCAACGGGCTCCGCCGCGGCGGAGCGCCCGGGCCCGCTTCGGGCACGGGCCTGACGAGGGAGGTACGGGTGTCGGACGAGCAGGCGACCAGTAACGACGGCCGGCAGGGCGAGGAGGCCGCGTCGGTCGCCGCCCCTCCGACAGCCGGCGAGGGACCCGACCGGGCGACGGGCGCAGGCGAGCAGGCCGCCGACGCGAGCGAGCAGGCCGCCGCGAGCACGGACGAGCAGGCCGCGGAAGGCGCCGACGCGGGGGCGGGAGCGACGAACGCCGCCCCCGACGCCGCACCCACGGGCGACGCCCCCGCGGCCGCGACCATCCCCGGCCAAGCCACGGCGTCGGCCACGACCGACACGCCCGCCGGCAACGACCGGGCGGCAACCGGCGACACCGCGGCCACCGACGACACCGCGGGGCCGGACACGGCGACGGCGGAGAACAGCCGCGCGGCGCAGGACACCCCTGCGGCGCAGGACACCCCGGCGGATCCGGGGCCGATCTCCACACCGGCCCCCGCCGACCACGCCGCACCCGATCACGCCGCACCCGATCACGCCGCACCCGATCACGCCGCGGCCCGCCACGACACGCCCGATCATGACGCGGCCCGCCACGACACGCCCGGACAGCACCCGGCCGGACAGCACACCGACGAGCCCGCGCGCACCTCGGTCGCCGCACCGCCGCGGCCGGTCCCCGGCCCGCCGCCCACCCCCCGCGCGCCGCTGCCAGGTCCCCCGCCCGGCGGCCGCCCGCGCCCGGTCCCGCCGCCCCGTGCCGCAAAGCCGCCGGCGAAGCCCCTCGAGTCCCCCGCCGCGCAGGCGGCCGCCGCGCCGACGCCGGTCGCGGCCGTACCCGCCGCGGCGATCTCGGTACCCGAGGCAGGCGCCGATCCGGCGCGCTGGGGCCGGGTCGACGACGAGGGCCGCATCTTCCTCGTGACGGCCGAGGGCGAGCGCGAGGTCGGCTCATGGCAGGCCGGCGCGCCGCAGGAGGGGCTGGCGCACTACGCCCGCCGGTTCGACGACCTGCGTACCGAGGCCGAGCTGCTCACCGTCCGGCTCACGACGGGCGGCGGTGACCCGAAGCAGGCGCTGCACAGTGCCACCGCGATGCGCGACGGGCTCGCCGATGCCGCCGTCGTCGGCGACGTCGCGGCCCTCAAGGCACACCTCGACGAGCTGGTGACGCTCGCGGAGGCGGCGGTCGGTGCCGCGCGCTCGGCCCGGTCGGCCCAGCGCGAGGCCGCCGTGGCCCGCAAGGAGGAGCTCGCCGCGGAGGCCGAGAAGCTCGCCGCCGAGGCCACGCAGTGGAAGCAGGCGGGCGACCGCTTCAAGGCGATCCTCGACGAGTGGCGCACGATCAAGGGCATCGACCGGCGCACCGACGAGGCGCTGTGGAAGCGGTACTCCCGGGCCCGAGAGGCGTTCAACCGCCGCCGCGGCTCGCACTTCGCCGATCTCGACCGGCAGCGGGCGAGCGCGAAGGCCCGCAAGGAGGAGCTGGCCACCGAGGCCGAGGCGCTGGCCGACTCGACCGACTGGGGCCCCACGGCCGCGCGGTACCGCGAGCTCATGGCGGAGTGGAAGGCGGCCGGGCGGGCGCAGAAGGACGCCGACGACGCGCTGTGGCAGCGCTTCCGCAGCGCCCAGGATGCGTTCTTCTCGCGGCGGACCGAGACGTTCGCCGCGCGCGACGCCGAGTTCGCCGCCAACGCCGACGCCAAGCGGGCCCTGCTGGCCGAGGCCGACAAGATCGACACCGACGACGCCGACGCCGCTCGGGCCGCGCTGCGCGGCATCCAGGAGCGGTGGGAGGCGATCGGCAAGGTCCCGCGCGACGACATCCGTCCGCTCGAGGCGGGCCTGCGTGCGATCGAGGAGAGGGTCCGCGAGGCCGTCGACCGCCAGTGGCGGCGCACCGACCCCGAGACGGAGGCCCGCGTCTCGCAGTTCCGCGACCGCGTCGCGCAGTTCGAGGCGCAGGCGCAGAAGGCCGAAGCGGCGGGCGACGCGAAGCGGGCCGCCGAGGCCCGCGCGCAGGCCGACCAGTGGCGCGAGTGGCTGCGGACCGCGGAGGAGTCGGTTCACCAGCGCTGATGGCGCGGCGGACGGGGACGATCCGGACGAGCGTCCCGACGGGGCTCGACGCTGTCTGCAGGCGGTCCATCAGCGACTACACAGCGTAGCGATCGACGGGTCGGCGTTCTGCGATCCGGCGGCGGCCTGCCGAGAATTCTCGTGCCTTGTTCCTCGGTGCAGATCGCTCCCGACAGGCTAATATCCAGCGGGTTCGCAGCGGTTGAGGTCCACGATGCTCGCATCGGCAGGAAAATCGCCGATCCGGCGGATGGGTACGCCATGAGGGACATGTGGGAGAAATCGGTCACGGACAGCGACCATGTGCGGCCTCCCGACCGCAGCGCGGCGGGCCTCTCCTCAACCTTCGACGGGGCCTTCGACGGAGCCTTCGACGGGGAGCGGCGGCGCACCCGATGATGATCGACGCGGCCGTGGTCACCGGCGCCAGCAGCGGAATCGGCCGCGCGGTCGCGGTCGCACTCGGCCCGCACGCCAAACAACTCGTCCTCATCGGCCGCGACCCCGCCCGGCTCGCCGACGCGGCCGCCGCCACCCACAACGGCGCCGCCACCGTGCTCACCACCGACCTCGCCGACCCGGACGCCGTGCCCGTACTCGGCCACCACCTCGCCGACCTGCTGGGCGGCGTCGACGTCCTCGTCCACTCCGCCGGCGACTACGCCAGCGGTGAGGTCCCCGACACCGACGCCGCCACCTTCGACCATCTCTACGCCGTCAACGTCCGCGCCCCCTACGAGCTGACCCGCGAACTCCTCCCCCACCTGCGCGCCCGCCACGGCGACGTCATCTTCATGAACTCCACCCAGGGCCTGGCCGCCTACCCCGGGGTCAGCCAGTACGCCGCCACCAAACACGCCCTCACCGCCGTCGCCGACAGCCTCCGCGGCGAGGTCAACGCCGCCGGGGTCCGGGTCACGACGCTGCACCTCGGACGCACCGCCACCCCGATGCAGGAACGCATCCACGCCGCCGCGCACCGCCCCTACCGGGCCGCGGACCTCGTCCAGCCCCAGGACGTCGCCGACGTCGTGCTCTCGGTGCTGGCCCTGCCCCGCCGGACGCAGGTCAACTCCGTGACGATCTGGCCCACCCACCCCTGACGCGGACGCGCCGCTGGGATGCGCGTCACAGCTCGGGCCGCGCCGCGGGTGCGAGGGTGGTGAGGACCCCGGGACCCCGCCGGGGCGCCGATCCGAGGGAGCGCCGATGACCGCCGGCAACACCGCCAACCCGTACCTGCGTCGCGTCGACACCGACGCGCTGGCCGCCACCGGCGCGGGCGAGCGGTTCTCGCAGAACCTCATCGGGCAGGCCACCGGCGCGCAGTCCTGCCACGTCGACTGGATCCGCACCCCGGCGGGCGGCGGCTCCCCCGCAGGCCTGCACGTGCACGAGGTGGACCAGGTGTTCTGGGTGCTCCAGGGCACGATGAGCATCGAGGTCGACGGCCAGGAGTTCGACGCGCCCGCGGGCAGCCTCGTCGTCTTCCCCGCCGGTGTGCCGCACCGCAACTGGAACGCCGGCAGCGAGCCGACGGTCCACCTGGCCGTGAACACCCCGGCACCGGACCCGGCGGTCCCCTTCGCCCGGACGGTGGGCTGACCGGGGTCAGGACCGCCCGGTCACGACGTCACCCGCGGTCCGCGAGAGCCGCAGCGTCTCGATCGCCGGCACCACGAGCACGACGACGAGGAGCAGGAACGCGATGCGGTAGGGCGTCGCGGGGGCGTCGGACAGGCCGACGAGGTGCCCGACGGGGTCGCCGAGCCGCACGAACAGCGCTCCGACCGCGACACCCAGGCCCGCGCCGAGCTCCTGCAGCGTCGACATCAGGGTGTTGGCGCCGGTCATCCGCTCCTGCTCGACGTCGGCGAACGCGACGCTGTTGTAGGCGCTGAAGCCGGTGGACCGCACGACCCCGCTGGCCAGCAGCAGCAGGAGCAGCACCGGCAACGGGGTCGCCGCCGTCAGGAACGCCATCCCGACCAGGCACGCCGCCGATGCGGCGATGGAGAACAGGACGACGGCCCGGATCCCGAAGCGCCGCATGAGCGGCGTGGTCGCCGGCTTGATCCCGACGTTGCCGACGAACAACGCGATCACCACCAGCCCCGCCTGCGCCGCCGACCAGCCGAAGCCGAGCTGGAACAGCAGCGGGAGCAGGAACGGGATGGCGGTGATCACCATCCGGTAGACCGACCCGCCTGCCGCGGTCAGCCGGTAGGTGGCGAGGGCCAGCACCCGCAGGTCGACCAGCGGCCGACGGGTCCGCAGCAGGTAGGCCACGGCCGCGGTGAGCAGCACGGCCGCCAGCACCAGCGCGGCGACGGCCGATCCCCAGCGGCCGCCGCCGATGCTCTCCAGCCCGACGACGAGCGCGGCAGCGCCCGCGGCCGTGAGGACGAACCCGCGCCAGTCGAGCGGGTCGCGGCGGGGCGCGCGGACGTCGGGCACGATCCGTAGCGCGAGCACCAGGGCGACGAGCCCCAACGGCAGGTTGACGACGAAGATCCACCGCCACGACGCGTAGTTGGCCAGCAGGCCACCGAGCGCGGGCGCGACGACGGGCGCGACGAGCGCGGGCCAGGTGAGGAAGGCGATGGCGCGCACCAGGTCGCGCTTGTCCGTCGTCCGCAGCACCGCGAGCCGCCCGACCGGCACCATCATCGCCCCGCCGACGCCCTGCAGCACACGGGTCGCGGTGAGCACCGGCAGCGACGGCGCGAGCGCGCAGCCCGCCGACGCCAGGGTGAACACGACGAGGGCGGCGACGAAGATCCGGCGGGCGCCGAACCGGTCGGAGAGCCACCCGCTGATCGGGATGAGCACCGCGAGCGTGAGGAGGTAGCCGGTGATCGCGACGTTGACGTCGACGGCCGCGACCCCGAGGTCGGCCGCGATGTGCGGCGCGGCGGGCGCGATGACGGTCCCGTCGAGGATCTCCATGAAGAACGCGCCCGCGACGAGCAGGGCGAGCGGGCGGTGCAGTCCGGTCGGTGCCGGGGGCGAGGACGGAGTTCCGACGACACGGCCGTCCGCCTCGACCATCGAGCCCTCCTCCGGGCCCGGCCGTCCTCCGGAGATCGGCAGCCCGGTTACACCGTAGGCGAACGTCCGGCGGCCCTCGCCCGGTCGTGGGTCAGGGCACAATGCACCCATGACGACCTCCCCGACCTCACCCCCGGCGGAGTCCCCCGCGGAGGCCCCGACGGGGTCCCCGCGGTCCGGGCTCGACCTGCGCTGGGTCGACTCCGGCATCCGTCCGCAGGACGACCTGTTCGGGCACGTCAACGGCAAATGGCTCAAGGAGCACGAGATCCCGGCCGACCGCTCGCAGGACGGCGCCTTCCACGCGTTGCGCGACAACGCCGAGGCCGACGTCCGGGCGATCGTCGAGGAGACCGCGGCCTCCTCCGCCGCGCCGGGCACCGACGCGCGCCGCATCGGCGATCTCTACACGTCGTTCATGGACGTCGAACGGATCGAGGCCCTGGGCATCGAGCCGCTGCGGCCGCTGCTCGCCGAGGTGGCCGACGCGGCCGACACGGCCGCGCTGGCGGCGGTGCTGGGCCGGCGGCAGCGCGAGGGCCGCACGGCGCTGTTCGGCGCGTTCGTCAGCACGGACGCGAAGGACTCGTCGCGCTACCTCGTGCACCTGTCGCAGTCGGGCCTCGGGCTGCCCGACGAGTCGTACTACCGCGAGGACTCCTACGCCGAGCTGCGCGAGAAGTACGTCGCGCACCTGGCACGGCTGGCCGAGCTGGCCGGGCTGGCGGAGCCGGCGGCAGTGGCGTCGACGGTGATGGAGCTGGAAACGGCGCTCGCCGCGGCGTCCTGGGACCGGGTCACCAACCGCGACGCGGAGAAGACCTACACGCTGATGACGGGCGCGGCGCTGGCCGAGAACGCCCAGGGCTTCGAGTGGGACGTCTGGATCGAGGCGCTCGGCGCGCCCGCGGGCGCCTTCGACGAGGTCGTCGTCCGGCAGCCGACGTTCGTGACCGAGGCGGCGGCGATGTGGCGCGACCGCCCGCTGGAGCAGTGGAAGGCGTGGCTCGCGATCCGCACGGTGTCCTCGTGCGCCGACTACCTGAACGAGGCGCTGGTCGAGGCCGACTTCGACTTCTACGGGCGCACCCTGTCGGGGACCCCGGAGCTGCGGGAGCGGTGGAAGCGCGGCGTCGGGCTCGTCGAGGGCGCGCTGGGCGAGGCCGTCGGACAGCTCTACGTGAAGCGGCACTTCCCGCCCGCGGCCAAGGAGCGCATGGTCGAGCTCGTCGCGAACCTGGTCGAGGCCTACCGGCAGTCGATCTCGTCGCTCGACTGGATGGGGCCGGAGACGCGCGAGCGGGCCCTGGAGAAGCTGGGCCGGTTCACCCCGAAGATCGGCTACCCCGACGAGTGGAAGGACTACTCGGCGCTCGAGGTCGACCCGGGCGACCTGCTGGGCAACGTCCGGCGCGCCGGCGAGTGGTCGACCGACTTCCAGTTCGCGAAGCTCGGCAAGCCGGTCGACCGCAACGAGTGGCTGATGACGCCGCAGACCGTCAACGCCTACTACCACCCGCGGATGAACGAGATCGTCTTCCCGGCCGCGATCCTGCAGCCGCCCTTCTTCGACCCGGAGGCCGACGACGCCGCCAACTACGGGGGCATCGGCGCGGTCATCGGGCACGAGATCGGCCACGGTTTCGACGACCAGGGCAGCAAGTACGACGGCGACGGCAACATGACCGACTGGTGGCAGGCCGACGACCGCGCCGAGTTCGAGCGTCGCGCGCAGGCGCTGATCGACCAGTACAGCGGGCTGTCCCCGATCGGGCTACCCGAGCACAAGGTCAACGGCGCGCTGACCGTCGGCGAGAACATCGGCGACCTGGGCGGACTCACGATCGCGCTCAAGGCCTACCGGATCTCCCTCGGCGACGGGGAGGCCCCGGTGATCGACGGGTTCACCGGTCTGCAGCGGGTGCTCCTGGGCTGGGCGCAGGTGTGGCGCGCCGTCACCCGCGACGCCGAGGCCGTCCGACGGCTGACGATCGACCCGCACTCGCCGCCGGACCTGCGCTGCAACGCCGTCGTCACCAACCTCGACGCGTTCCACGAGGCGTTCGACGTGCAGCAGGAGGACGCGCTCTACACCCCGCCCACCGAGCGCGTGCGGATCTGGTGACGCCCGCCCGGGTGGCGGCGCGGGCCTACGACGGCCGGCCGCCGCCCGGGCTGCACGCCGTGCGGACGAGCGGCGGTGACAGCGGGGCGCGCACGTCGACCGCGACGGGCGCGGCCGCCGGCCTGCCGACGCGGCCCCGGGCCTTGAGCAGCGTGCTCGCCAGCTGGTGCAGCGCCGGCAGTGGGTCGCGCGCGGCGAAGGCGCCGAAGTCGCGGGTCCCGCGCAGCGACCGGGCGGCCCGGCCGTAGGTGGTCTCGCCGCGGCGTACCCGGGCGATGACGGCCTGGGCGTCCTTGACGGGCAGTAGGACCTTGCGGCCGTCGACCTGCGGGCGCTGCGGGCCCACCGGAAGCCCGGCGAGCGTCGCGTAGAGCCGCCACGGCCCCTCGACACCGCAGGCCTGCGCGAGGCCGAAGTTGCCCGGCACCCGGACGTTGACCTCGATGAGGTACAGCTCACCGGTCCCGGCGTGACGCTTGGTCTCGCACGCGGCGAGCCCGACGTAGCCGGTGTGGTCGAGCAGCCGCCGGGTGAGCGCGACGGTCTCGGGCACCGGCACGGCCTCGGTCAACGAGCCCACGCCGTAGTCCATCGGCCACTGCCGCAGCTTGCGCCGCCCGTAGCTCAACGGGTAGCCGCCGTCGTGGTCGCGAACCATGACCGCGCCCTCGAGCAGGGTCTCCGGTCCGGGGACGAGCTCGGTGAACAGGATCGGGACGCCGAGGTCGAGCAACGGCACCGCGTGCGCCAGCGCGTCGGCGCGCGACGCGATGTGCACGGTGCCGACGCCGACGAGCTCCTTGGCGACGTGCCCCAGCGTCGGCTTGAGGATGCACGGGTAGGTGAGCTCGCCGAGCAGGTCGTCGAGGTCCGCACGGTCGGCGACGTGGTGCATCCACGGCGCCCGCACGCCCGCCTCGGCGGCGATCCGGTAGGTCGTGCGCTTGTCCATCAGGTCGAGGTGGGCGCCGCCCGGGGCCTCGAACGACCGCAGCCGGGCGGGGATGCGCGCGCGGTGGCGGACGACCCACTCCGACGCGGCGTCCGACCCGCAGATCAGCACCCCGTCGTCGACGCCGGCCAGCGCGTCGAGCCAGGCGCGGGGGTGCTCGCGGATGTCGGGCATGACCTCGCCGCGCACCCCGCGGCTGCGGGTCACGTGGGCGTACTCGGGGGTCGCGAGCGCGTGCACCCGGACCCCGCGCCGGGTGAGCTCCCGCGCGACCGTCAGGCACCCGTCGTTCGGATGGAGCAGCACCGCGTCGATCATCGACCCTCCTTTCCTGCCTCAACGCACATTCTCGGAAAAGGAAACTAGAGCACCCCCCGCGCTCGCGCGCGTCGCGGGTACCGGCCCATTCGGACGGCCGTTGTGATAAAGGCGTGACCACCACGTTTCGGAGGCGAGCCGGGGACGTGCGGTCACGAGCGGTGCCGCGGCCCACCCGGTCGAGGTGCAGCAGGCACGTTATGTCCGGTTCTGCTGTGACGCTCCGTACTGCGCGCACTCGCGTGTCGCCGGTTACCAACCCTAAATTAACTGTCGGCAAAAACCCCGCCGGAACAATTGGGACGCGCCCTGTGCGAATGGCGAATGGGCCGGTCGGACCCGTCGGGTCAGCCGAGTGCCTGCCGGACGGCGGTGGCGAGCACCGTCCGGCCACGGACGGTCGGGTGCACGCCGTCGGGCCCGATGATCGACGGGTCCGCCGCGACGATCGCCGCCCAGTCGACGAACGCCGCGCGCGGGCCGGCCGCCACGACCGCCTCGCGCAGGGTCGCGTTGTTCGCGTCCTGCCAGCGTCGCGGCACCGACACCCCGACGAACACGATCCGCTCGTCGCGCGCGGCGCTCACGACGGCGTCGACGTCGCGCCGGCTGATGGTCCCGTTGGCCCCGAGGTCGACCACCACGGGCCCGTCGTGCGCGGCCACCCACGCGGCGACGATCGCGGGCGCGGTGCTGAACTGCCTGCCCACCTTCCCGTCGACGGTCGTCTGCGGGCCGAGCGCGGTCGTCAGCGCGTCGGCGCTGCCGAGGGTGATCGAGTCGCCGACGACGAGCACCGGGCGCCCCACCCCGCCGCTCGGGGTGGCGGGCGCGGTCGTCGGGGTCGCCGGGGCCCCGGCCGCCGTGGAGGCCCCCGGTGCGACGGGTGCGGCGCTTCCCGGGTCGGCGGGCGCGGCGTCGACGGGTGGCTCGTCGTCGGCGGCCGCGGCGGGCGGCACCGGGGCGGCGCCGGGAGTTCCCGTCACGGCGACGATCCCGCAGGCGGTCAGCGTCAGCGCGAGCACCCCGCACGTCGCGACGGCCGCGGTGCCGGCCTTCGCCCGCGCGCACACCCGCCGGATCGCCCCACGCCGGATCGGCGTCTCCAGGAACCGGTAGGACAGCTCCGCGACCAGGAACGTCGCCACGACCCGGCCGAGGTCGACCAGCCACGCCGGCGCCGGGACGTCGATCCCCGGCCGGGTCAGCACGAAGATCGGCCAGTGGTAGAGGTAGATGCCGTACGAGCGGCGGCCGAGCCAGATCAGGGGGCGGCGCGCGAGCACGCTCGTGACCACGCCGTTGCGGGCCGCGGCGACGATCACGACCGCGGTCAGCAGCCCGGCACGCAGGAAGCCGCCGCGCTCGTAGAGCTGGTCGTCGAACTCCGAGGCCGTCGACAGGGCGACGACCAGCGCCACCAGCGCCACGCCCCCACCGATGTCGACGATCGCGCGCCGCGGCCTCGACAGCCGGCGCGACCACGCCTCGGGGCCGTAGACCAGTGCGAGCGCCGCCCCGACGAGGAACCCCGCCGAGCGGGCGTCGGTGCCGTAGTAGACGCGGATGTTCGAGTCCGGGTCGTAGAGCAGGGCCATCACCACGGCCGACCCCATCGCCAGCAGCAGCGCGACGGCCGCGGCCCGCCTGCGGGC
This sequence comes from Pseudonocardia sp. D17, assembly GCF_036984265.1. NCBI lineage: Bacteria > Bacillati > Actinomycetota > Actinomycetes > Pseudonocardiales > Pseudonocardiaceae > Pseudonocardia > Pseudonocardia sp. D17. The sequence goes on from NZ_BPRG01000035.1 coordinate 48,881, forward strand.
CACCATCGCGAGCACGCCGACGAACAGCAGCGGCCAGAGCAGGTACAGCTGGCCCTCGACGCCGAGTGACCAGATGTGCAGCAGCGGCGAGGGCCGCGCGAACGCCTCGCCGTACGGGATGCCGGCGATGACCAGGTGCCAGTTCTGGACGTAGGTCAGGGAGGCGAGCGCGTCGTCCCGGATGCCACCGACGTCACCGGGCAGCAGCAGCCGGTAGACGACGACCGTCGCGAGCACGCAGGCGACCAGCGCCGGGACGAGCCTGCGCGCGCGGGCCAGGAAGAACGCCTTCGCGTCGACCCGTCCGCGGGCGCGCAGCTCGGCCACGAGCAGCTGCGTGACGAGGAACCCGCTGAGGGTGAAGAAGATCTCGACGCCGAGGAAGCCGCCACCGGCCCACGAGAGCTCGAGGTGGTAGACGAGGACCGCGACGACGGCGAGCGCGCGCAGGCCGTCGAGACCCGGCGCGTACGGGACCGCCGACACGCGCCTGCGGGTGTCGCCGACGCGACGGGGATCGGCGCGCGGCACGAGCTGCTCGACCATCCGCCCCCTCGCCCGTCAGCCGACCAGGTGACGATGTCACGAGGTGTGCCGCCTGAGCACCTACGAGATCGGCGTGTCGCGAGAGACCGGGGAGACGCAACCCCACGTTCGTGACGACCGGGAGGAGTAGGGCTATCCGAGCAGTCGGCGGACTGCCTCGACGACGTCGGACCCACCCGTCACTACGACACCCTTCGCCATGCCGCGGATCTGGTCCGCGAGCGCGACGGCCAGGTCGATGCCGGCGGCGCGGGCGTCGGGGCCCGCGTCCTGCAGGGCCGCCAGTGTCGCGGCGGGGATCGTGACGTCGGGAACCTCGTGGGCGAGGTAGTCGGCCTCGTCGAAGCCGGTCAGCGGCCGGACCGCGACGAGCACGGGCACCCGCCCGTCGACGGCCTCCAGCACCCGCTCCAGGCCGGCGAGCTCGTGCACGGGCCGGGTGATGAGGAACTGCGCACCCGCGGCGATCTTGTCCAGGGCCCCCGCCGCGGCCCGGCCGGGGTCGCGGCTGCCGGGGTTGACCCGGGCCCCGATCTCGAACGACGTCTTCGTCCCCAGCCGCAGCCCGTGGTAGTCGGTGCCATCGTTGAGGCCCGCGAGCAGCTCGATGAGCCCGAGCGAGTCGACGTCCCAGATGCCGTCGACATGTGGGTAGTCGCCCAGCAGGGGCGGTGTCCCGGTCTCGCACACGACGCCGCGCACCCCGAGGGCGTGCGCGCCGAGCAGGTCGGCCTGCAGCGCCATGATCGTGCGGTCCCACGTGGTGACGCTCGCGAGCGTGGTCAGGCCCAGCCGGTTGTGCAGGTGCAGCGCGAGGTCGACGGAGTTCACCTGCGCCCGAGGGCTCGACGACGCGGCGACCGACACCAACCCGACGCCGGCCTCCTGCAGCTCGGCCGCGAGCTCGAGCGCCTCGTCGACCCCGCCCGTCGGCGCGGGCCGCAGCTCCACGGCGACGACGTGCCCCGGCGCCGAGAAGGGCCCGTCGGTCTCGGGCCGCTCGGGGACGACGGTGGTCGCGGCGACCCGCTCGGCGACCTCGGCCGCGCGCTGGCTCCGGTGCTCGGCGACGGCCGCGGCCGCGGCGGCGAGCTGGCTCGGTGTCGTCCCGCAGCAGCCCCCGACGAGCGCGGCGCCGGCGTCGAGCAGCTGGCGGGTGTAGCGGACGAAGTAGTCGGCGTCGATGTCGTACTCGAACCGTGCGGGCCCGACGCGCCGCGGCAGTCCGGCGTTGGGCTGCACGGTGAGCGGAACCGCCGTGTGCACCCGCAGCTCGCGCAGCACCGCGAGGCAGCCCTGCGGGCCGAGCGTGCAGTTGACCCCCATCGCCGCGAGCGGGAACCCTGCGAGCGCGGTGACGACCTCGTGCGGGGTGTGGCCGGAGAGCGTGTGCCGATCGGAGCCGAACGTCGCCTGCGCGATCACGGGCACGTCGCCGGTGCGGCGCGCGACCTCCAGCGCCACCTCGGCGGCCTCGACGAGCTCGTCGAGGTGCCCGAACGTCTCCAGCAGCACCACGTCGACACCGGCGCCGACGAGCACCTCGACCTGCTCGCGCACCGCGGCCCTGCGCTCCTCGGCCGCGACCCGCCTGCGCTGGTGGACGCTGACGGCGGGGGCGACCGAGCCCGCGACCAGCACCGCCCGGTCGGCGCGGGCAGCGGCCTCGCGCGCGAGCCGGGCGCCGGCGGCGTTGATGCGGGCGACGTCGTCGGCCGCGCCGTACTCGGCCAGTCGCAGCCGGCTCGCGCCGAACGTGTTGGTCTGCACCAGGTCCACCCCGGCACCGACGTAGCTGTCGTGGATGGTGCGGACCAGCTCGGGCTCGGTGAGGTTGAGCGCGGGCAGCGCCTGGTCGAGCGAGTTGCCCGCGGCGTGCAGCATCGTCCCCATCGCCCCGTCGCCGACCAGCACCGACGTCGTGAGCAGCTCCCGGACGTTCATCGTCGGCCTCCGCCCGCCCTGTCGCCCAGCGCATCGAGGATCTCGACGGCGACCTCGGCCATCAGCCGGTCGCGCCGCACGTCGAGCGACAGGCCGGTGATCTCCTCGATGCGCCGGATGCGGTAGCTGACGGTGTTCGGGTGCACGTGCAGCTTCTCCGCGGCCCGGCGCGGGGAGTTGTTGTGCTCGAAGTAGGCCGACAGGGTCGCCAGGTACTCCATGCCGCCGGTCCGCTCCTCCGCCAGCAACGCGCCGACGACCTCCTCGGCGAAGTCGCGCAGGTCGGTGACGTCGGGAACGCGCAGCAACAGCCGGTGGATGCCGAGGTCGGCGAACGCCGTGACCCCGCCGAACTCGCCGAGCTTCTCGCTCGCCGCCAGCGCGTGCCGGGCCTCGGCGTAGGAGCGGGCGATCTCGGCGGCCGTGTCGCAGGGGTTGCCGACGCCGACCGCGACCGGGACCGACGCGCCCGCCCTGCCCGACATGGCCGCGACGCAGCCCGCCGCGACGGCGCGGGCGGTGGCGAGCGGCCCCGGTGCGACGCCCCGGCCCGGTGCGCCGCCGGCCGTCGCCGGGACGATGGCGACGATCTCGTCGGCCCGGGCGGCGACGATCGCCTCGGGCGCGAGCCGGCCGAGCGCGGTCTCGACGGCGGGGAACGCCGTCGCGGCCCGGTCGCCCGCCAGGCTGACCGCGACCGCGCAGTACCCGCGGCCCGGCTCGAAGCCCAGGTGCTGGGCCCAGCGTTCGACCTCGGGGTCGTCGCGGTCGCGCACCAGCAGCAGACCCTCGACGAGCTCCTGGCGGGCCCGGCCCGCCGCGGCGGTGACGACCAGCTCCCGGCCGAGCACGACACCGCACACCATCGCCGCGTGCTCGGTCACGAGCAGCCGCATGTCCTCGGTGAGGTCGCTGCCGGCGTGGCTGGCGGTCAGCAGGTACCCGGAGACGTCGTCGCCGACCGAGACGGGCGCGACGACCGTCGCCGCCCCGGCCGCCGCCGAACCCGGGACGGTCAGCGCCCGGCGGGTCCGCGCCGCGGCGGCGAGCACCGTGCGCAGCCCGGCCACCCCGGCCTGCTCGCGGACCCCGCCGACGAGGTCGTCGCCGCCGGGGAGCCCGGCCCGGGCGAGCTCGTCGAGCCGCCGGTCGAGCACGACGACCCCCGCGCCGACGCCCTCGGCGAGGAAGGTGACGACGTCGGCCAGCTCGGTGTTCTGCGCGGCGAGCGCCGACAGGTGCCCGCACATGCTCACCACGCGGCGCAGCACAGCCGCCTCGTCGCCCGCGGGCCGGCGCAGCGCGTGCGCGACCGGTACGCGTGAGGGCACGGGCGGGGTGCTCGCCGTCGAGCCCGGGGCGGCCATGCGCGGACTGTACGTGCGGCCCTTCCGGGCGCACAACGCGTGACACCTCGGTTGTCCTTCGGCACAATGCAGCACCGGTGCCGGTTGTGATCGCCCCCACCACCGCCGCCGACGGGCCCTCGACGGTGCGGGAATCCGCGGTTCGCCCTGCGGGAACACCGTTGTCGGGCCTGTGTGCGGGCACAACGGCCCGCGACCGACGTTGGCCGTCGGGCACGATGACGCGACCACCGGGCAGCTGCGAACCTCGATGGACGGCCGACCGGGAGGAGGCGTGACGTGGCGACGGACGACCTCACGGCGGACGCGGCGGCACGCCGTGGCTGGCCGCGGCCGTTCCGCCCGCGCATCGGCGCGCGGCTGGGCTACCTCCTGCACGCGGGGCTCGCGACCAACCGGCTCTACGCGCGGGTCGCGGCCTGGCTGGAGCGGCGGCCCCGGGCCTACGCGGCGTTCACCACCGTCGAGCGCGTGACCAAGCAGGAGCTGTTCGGCTGCCGGATGTGCGGGCAGTGCGCGCTCCCGGCCACGGGCTACACCTGCCCGATGACCTGCCCCAAGCAGCTGCGCAACGGGCCGTGCGGCGGGGTCTCGGCGAGCGGGGGCTGCGAGGTGCATCCCGAGCTGCCGTGCGTGTGGGTCGTCGCGTACGAGCGCAGCGAGCAGGCGGGCCACGGCGCCGACCTGGACCTGCTGCAGCGCCCCGTCGACCAGCGCCTGCGCGACCAGAGCTCCTGGGTCAACTACTGGCAGGGACGCGACGAGGACCTGTGGACGGCCGCCGACGCCGACGGCGCGCGGCCGCTGCTGCACCGCGAGCTGGGCCTGCACCCCGTCGGGGGCGTGCGATGACTCTGCGGGGGGCGTTCGAGGCGGGCCGGTTCGCCGTCACCGCCGAGATCGGGCCGCCTCGCGGCGCCGACGCCGAGGCGATCACCCGCAAGGCCGACCTGCTGCGCGGCTGGGTCGACGCGGCCAACGTCACCGACAACCAGGGCGCGCACGTGCGGATGTCCAGCTTCGCCGGGAGCCTGCTGGCGATGCGCGCGGGCGTCGAGCCGGTGATGCAGCTGACCTGCCGGGACCGCAACCGCATCGCCCTGCAGTCCGACCTGCTCGCCGCGGGCGCGCTCGGCATCCCCAACGTCCTGCTGCTGACCGGCGACCATCCGCGCTTCGGCGACCACCCCGACGCCGCCCCGGTCTTCGACCTCGACTCCACCCAGCTCGTGTGGGCGGCCCGGTCGTTGCGCGACGGGGGCACGCTGGCGTCGGGCCGCGAGATCGGTGCGCGCCCGGACTGGCTGGTGGGTGCCGTGGAGAACCCGTTCGCCCCGCCGCGGCGGTTCCGCGCCCGGCGGCTGGCGAAGAAGGTCGCGGCCGGCGCGGAGTTCGTGCAGACCCAGTACGTCTTCGACGTCGACGTCTTCACGACGTGGCTGGCCGAGCTGCGCGACCTGGGTGTCACCGAGCGCTGCCGGGTCCTCGCGGGCGTCGGCCCGATCCGGTCGCTGCGGGTGCTGGAGTTCCTGCGCCACGGGGTCCCCGGCATCCACGTGCCCGACCAGGTGGTCCGCCGGCTGCGCGGCGTGCCGGCCGACCGGGTCGCCGCCGAGGGCGTCACGATGTGCGTCGAGACGATCCAGCAGCTCGCCGAGCTGCCCGGCGTCGCGGGCGTGCACCTCATGGCTTTCGGGTACGAGCGCGGCGTCCCGGAGATCCTGGAACGCGCGGGCATCGCGCCACGACCCGCTCCACGCCCGGCCCCACGCCCGGCACTGACCGGTTCCGCACCGGGCGCGGTCACCACGGAGGGACTCGGACATGCTGGTTGACTTCCGGCCCCACTCCCGCCTGCGCGGGACCACCCCGATCGACATCACGACCGCGCTGGTCCCGGTCGTCGAGGCGCTCTCGGAGGACTCCACAGACCTGTCGAAGGTCCGGCTGGTCTGCGACTGGGTGCAGTACCGGGAGAACTTCCGCGACGTCGTCGAGCTGCGGCCGATCCTGGCCGAACCGGAGCGACTGCCCGCGGGCGGTCCCGTGATCGAGCAGGTCGGTGTGCGCGACGACGACATGGAGGTCGCCGTCGACGTGCGGCGCAGCGGCAAGGTGGCGCTCAAGGAGCACACCGCCGAGCTGCTGCGCGAGCACGCGGGCGGCGGCACCGGTGGCCGGGTGACGCTGGAGGAGTGGGGGCCGGGCAGCGCGAGCTGCATCTGGTCGTTCAACGCGCGCTACTGGGCCGACCTGGACCTGTGGGAGAAGTCCACCGGCCGCGGCTACGAGCAGGCGCTGCCCGGCGGGGAGAGCGACGCCCGCAACCACGACGCGGCGCGCGACCTCATCCGCAAGCTCTTCGCGGTGTGGGACCCGCTGTCGGACAACAACGCCCTCCCGGAGGAGCTCTACGTCGTCGAGCTCGGGGTGGGCAACGGCAGCCAGGCCAAGGTGTTCCTCGACGAGTTCCGCGCGCTCGACCTCGCCCACGGCCGCGGCTACTACCGCCGGCTGCACTACCTGATGTGCGACTACTCCCAGCACGTGCTCGACCTCGCCCGCGAGACCGTGTGCGACCACCTCGCGCACGTCAGCTCGTTCGCGCTCGACGCGACACGGCCGCGGACGTCGCTGGGGTTCCTGCGCTACAAGGTGTTCCTGGTCTACATCTCCAACGTCTACGACAACCTGCCGACCGACGAGGTCGCCCAGCTCGGCGGGCGCACCTACCAGGTGCAGACCCGCGCGTACCTGCCGCCCGAGCAGGCGCGCGCGCTGGCGGGACAGGCGAACACCACGCCCGACCAGGTCGGCGCGCTGGTGCACAAGCTGCTGCGGCTCGGCCCGGCGCTGCTCGCCGAGGCGGCCCCGGCGAACTTCGCCGACACCGACGCGGCGGTGACCTTCTGGCGGGCGGCGTGGAGCGCGATCCGGCTGGAGGAGCGCTACGTCCCGCTCGCCGGGCTCGACCTCTACGAGATCGCCCCCGAGGTCGGCGGCGAGATGCTGCGCCCGCTGCTGGAGTCGGGCGCGGACGTGCGGATGCACGTCAACAACGGGGCGCTCGCGAGCTTCGTCGACAGCCTGCAGCTGCTGCACCCCTTCGGCAAGCTCGTCTGCCACGACCTGTTCGTGACCGACGTCCAGTCCTACCGCTCGCACTTCCGCGGACCCGGCAAGTACGACGGCTCCGTGGTCAACTGGGTCAACGGCCCGCTGCTCGCCCACGTCGGGCGCCGGCACGGGTTCGACGTGCACTACGCCCCGTTCTCACACCGCTCGGGGGGCAACATCGTGACGATGACGGCGCAGGTGAGGGACTGATGTCGGCGCCCAGGAACGCCGCGCTGATGGGCCGGGTGCCGCTGTTGCCGACGACCGTCGTCGGCTCGTACCCGGTCCCGGAGTGGATGGAGCGGCTCAAGACCGACTACTACCGCAGCCGGATGAGCTTCGCCCAGCTCACCGACCTGCACGAGATGGCGATCAAGGCCGCGCTGCGCGACCAGGAACTGGCCGGGATCGACATCGTCTCCGACGGCGAGCTGCGCCGCGACAACGACATCGACTACTTCCTGGCCCGGATGCCCGGCGTGGAGATCCCGCAGACGGCCAAGGACTTCTACTTCGACTACTACGAGGCGCGGGTGCCGGCGCCGCTGCCCGACCGGTTCGCGACCGCCCCGCTGGGTCTGGCCGACGACTTCGCGTTCACCGCCGAGCAGACGTCGGGCCCGGTCAAGTTCTCCTTCACCGGGCCGTTCTCGCTGTCGCGGCGCATCCACGACTCGGCCTACGCCGACCAGCGCGAGCTCGTGCTGGCGATCGCGAGGGTGCTCAACGCCGAGGCGCACGCGCTGGCCGAGCGGGGCGCGCAGCTGCTGCAGATCGACGAGCCGTTCCTCGCCGGCTACCCCGACGCGGTCGGGACGGCGATCGAGGCGGTCAACATCGTCACCGAGGGCGTGGACGTCACCTGGGGTCTGCACGTCTGCTACGGCAACCGCTACGCCCGACCGCTGTGGGAGGGCCACTACGACTTCCTGTTCCCCGCCGTCCTCGACGCCCGCGTCGACCAGCTGGTGCTGGAGTTCGCGCGCAAGGGCTACGAGGATCTCCCCGTGATCGAGAAGTTCGGCTGGGACCGCACCATCGGCCTCGGCGTCGTCGACGTGAAGTCGTCGGAGGTCGAGACGCCCGAGCTGATCGCGTCCCGCATCCGCAGCGCGCTCGAGCTCGTCCCGGCCGAACGCCTCGTCGTCAACCCCGACTGCGGGTTGCGCAACGTGACCGGCGCGGTCGCCCGCGCCAAGCTCGCCGCCATGGTCGCCGGCACGGCCGCCGTGCGCGCCGAGCTCGCCTCCCGCATCACAGCACCGCCGGTGAACGCCATCGCTGCGGCGAGCGAGTCACCCACAGAGACAGCACCAGAGTCCGTCGCCCGAGGAGCATGACGATGAGCCAGCAGGAGTCGCACGACTACCTCTTCACCTCCGAGTCGGTGACGGAGGGGCACCCTGACAAGATCGCCGACGCGATCTCCGACGCGGTGCTCGACGCCGCGCTCACGGCGGACCCGTACTCGCGGGTGGCCTGCGAGACCCTGATCACGACGGGCATGGTCGTGCTGGCGGGCGAGATCACCACGCCCGGGCAGCTCGACTACACCCAGATCGTGCGCGACACCGTCAACCGCATCGGCTACGACGACGGCCGCTACGGCTTCGACGGGCACAGCTGCGCGGTGCTCGTCGCGCTGGACAAGCAGTCCCCCGACATCGCCCAGGGCGTCGACCAGGCCCACGAGCACCGCGGCAAGCTCTCCGACGACGAGCTCGACAAGGCGGGCGCCGGCGACCAGGGCATGATGTTCGGCTACGCCACCGACGAGACCCCCGAGCTGATGCCGATGCCGATCGCGTTGGCGCACAGGCTCTCCCGCCGCCTCGCCGAGGTGCGCCGCGGCGGCCTGGACTACCTGCGTCCCGACGGCAAGACCCAGGTCTCGGTCCGCTACCACGACAACGTGCCGGTCGCCGTCGAGCGCGTGCTGATCTCCACCCAGCACGCCGAGGAGGCGACCAACGACCAGATCCGCGAGGACCTGTGGAACCAGGTCGTCACGCAGGTGCTGCCGGCCGAGTTCTACGACGCCGACGAGCTGCGCTCGAGCCTGCTGGTCAACCCGACCGGCCGGTTCGTCATCGGCGGCCCCGTCGGTGACGCGGGCCTGACCGGGCGCAAGATCATCGTCGACACCTACGGCGGGTTCGCCCGCCACGGCGGCGGCGCGTTCTCGGGCAAGGACCCGTCGAAGGTCGACCGCTCGGCCGCGTACGCCGCGCGCTACGTCGCCAAGAACGTGGTGGCCGCCGGGCTCGCGCAGCGGGCCGAGGTGCAGGTCGCGTACGCGATCGGCGTGGCCCGGCCGGTGTCGGTGCTCGTCGACACCTTCGGCACCGAGCGGATCTCGCGCGGCAACATCGAGAAGCTCGTCGCCGAGCACTTCGATCTGCGGCCCGCCGCGTTCCGGTCCTACCTGGGCCTGCACGCCCCGATCTACTCCGCCACCTCCGCCTACGGGCACTTCGGCCGCACCGACGTCGACCTGCCCTGGGAGCGCACCGACCGCGCCGAGGCCCTGCGTCAGGCCGCCGGGCTGTCGGCCGACGCCGCTCCCGCCACGGCCTGATGACCGTCCTCCACGACGACCGCCGCGCCACCCCCGGCGCGGCGGTCGGGGCCGCCGGCCTCGCCGACGGCGACCGCGACCTGGGCAGGCTCGTGGTGTCGTGTGTGGACGGACCGGGGATCGTCGCACGGATCTCGTCGTTCCTGCACCGGCACGGCGCCAACATCGTCCAGTCCGACCAGGACTCGACGGGAGCCACCGGCGGCCGGTTCTTCCTGCGCATCGTCTTCCACCTGCCCGGGCTGGCGACGAGCCTGTCCGCTCTCGACGAGGCCTTCGAGGCCGAGGTCGCCGGGCCGCTCGGCGGGACCTACCGGTTCCGCGAGGTCGCGGTGCCCACGCGGGTGGCGCTGTTCGTGTCGCGCTACGACCACTGCCTGCTCGACCTGCTCTGGCGGGCGCGGCGCGGCGAGCTGCCGATCGACGTCGTGACCGTCGTGTCCAACCACCCCGACCTCGCCGACGACGTCGCGTCCTTCGGGGTGCCCTTCGAGCACGTCCCGGTGACGAGGGCGACCAAGCCGCAGGCCGAGCAGCGACAGCTGGACCTGTTGCGCGGCAGGGTGGACCTGGTCGTGCTCGCGCGCTACATGCAGATCCTGTCGGGCGACTTCCTCGACCGGGTCGGCGTCCCGGTGATCAACATCCATCACTCGTTCCTGCCCGCGTTCGCCGGGGCCGGACCGTACGAACGGGCCCGCGAGCGCGGGGTGAAGATCATCGGCGCGACCGCGCACTACGCCACCGAGGACCTCGACGAGGGCCCGATCATCGAGCAGGACGTCGTCCGGGTGAACCACCGCGCGACCGTGGCGGAGCTGACCCGCCGCGGCGCGGACATCGAACGCACCGTGCTGGCCCGCGCCGTCGCCTGGCACTGCGAGGACCGGGTACTCGTCAACGGCCGCACCACGATCGTCTTCTGACCACTGGAGATTCGCCGATGCCTGTCGGGACCACAGCCGTCGCGGGATCGATCGCGACCGATCACCTCATGCACTTCCCGGGCCGCTTCGCCGACCAGCTGGTCGCCGAGCGCCTCGACCGGATCTCGCTGAGCTTCCTCGTCGACGACCTGGTCGTGCACCGCGGTGGGGTCGGCGCCAACATCGCGTTCGGCATGGGCGTGCTGGGTCAGCGCCCGGTGCTGGTCGGAGCCGTCGGCAACGACTTCGACGACTTCCGCGCCTGGCTGGAGCGCCACGGCGTCGAGACCGGCGCGGTGCTCGTCGTCGACTCGGCGAACACCCCGCGCTTCACCTGCACGACCGACGACGACCAGTGCCAGCTCGCGTCGTTCTACCCCGGCGCGATGACCGAGGCGAAGAACATCGCGCTGGCCCCGATCGTGGAGCGCTTCGGCACCGAGCTGGTGCTGATCGGCGCGAGCGACCCCGACGCGATGGTCGCCCAGACCGAGGAGGCCCGGGCGCTGGGCGTCGCGTTCGCCGCCGACCCGTCCCAGCAGCTCCCGCGGCTCGACGGCGACCAGTGCCGCGCGCTGGTCGACGGGGCGCGCTACCTGTTCACCAACGAGTACGAGTGGGAGCTGTTGACCCGCAAGACCGGCTGGGACGCCGACGAGATCACCCGGCGGGTGGGCCTGCGGATCACGACGTTGTCCGACAAGGGTGTGCGGATCGTCGGCGCCGACGGCACCGACATCGAGCTCGGCGTCGTCCCGGCCCGGGCGATCAAGGACCCGACCGGCGTCGGCGACGGCTTCCGCGCCGGGTTCCTCGCCGGGGTCGACGGCGGACTGTCCGTGGAGCGGGCCGCGCAGCTGGGCACGCTCGTCGCGACGCTGGTGCTGGAGACCGACGGCGCGCAGGAGTGGACGATCTCGCCGACGTCGGACCTGCCCCGCCTGCGCGACGCCCACGGCGCCGCCGCCGCCACGGACATCGAGCCCGTGCTGCGGGCGGCCCTGGGACGCCCGTGACCGCGCGGATCATCGACGGGAAGGCCGTCGCCGCCCGGGTGCGCGCCGAGGTGGCGCGTGACGTGGCCGCGCTCGACCGGGTCCCCGGGCTCGCCACCCTGCTGGTCGGCGACGACCCCGCCTCGGCGATCTACGTCCGCAACAAGCGCCGGCTCTGCGTCGAGGCCGGGATGGCCGACCTGCACCGGCACCTGCCCGGCGACGTCTCGCAGGCCGAGCTCGCCGCCGTCATCGACGAGCTCGCCGCCGACCCGGACGTCACCGGCATCCTGCTGCAGCTCCCGCTCCCCGGGCACCTCGACGCCGCGCCGCTGATCGCCCGCATCCCCGCGGACAAGGACGTCGACGGGCTCACCGAGGTCAGCGCGGGCCGCCTCGCGCTCGGCCGTCCGGGGCTGCGGCCCTGCACGCCCAGCGGCGTGATGGTGCTGCTCGACGAGGCCGGCGTGGACCTCGCGGGGGCCGAGGCCGTCGTCGTGGGCCGCTCCGATCTCGTCGGCAAGCCCCAGGGCGCGCTGTTGCTGGCGCGCAACGCCACCGTCACGACCTGCCACTCCCGCACCCGCGACCTCGCCGCGGTCTGCCGGCGCGCCGACGTCCTCGTCGTCGCGGCCGGCAGGCCCGGCCTGATCGGCGCCGACGCCGTGAAGCCCGGCGCCGTCGTGATCGACGTCGGCATCCACCGCGGCGAGCACGGACTGGTCGGCGACGTCCGCACCGCCGAGGTCGCCGAGGTCGCGGGCGCGATCACCCCCGTCCCGGGCGGCGTCGGCCCCATGACGATCGCCATGCTCCTGCGCAACACGGTGACGGCAGCCAAAGGCCTGTGAGCGGCGGTGGTCGCCATGGCGACCATCGCCGTTCACGACCGTCCCGCGCTCCCCCGGCCCCCGCGCGCGGTCCCGACCTCCGTCCGTGACGGCACCCGGACCTGTGCCTCCGGTGTGCGTCCGTCCGGGTCGTGCGCCGTGCGCGCTGCGTGCCGTCGGCCCGTCGCGACCTGCGGTCGGAGCGCGGCGCCCCGCTATCCGGGCCGGACAACGGCCGCGGACAGTTCTATCCGCGCGGTCCATCGGCGACCCTGGTGATCCACGGCACTGTGACGGACGCTACTCCGCGTGGCCACCGCGCGGCGGCACGGTCACCGCGGGCGGCGTGGCCGGGGCACCCACGAGTTCAAGGAGGAACATCGATGGCCGACGTGCTGGCCGAGGGCTACAACGTCTTCGACACCGCAAAATCCCCCAGCGGAACGGTGAAGTACCTGGAGTCCCCCGCCGACGTCATCGGCCTGATCCAGTCGGGCAGGCTGGCCGAGCACATCCTGCTGGTCCAGGGCGGCACCACGACGTTCCTCGCGCCGGCCCTGAGCATGGGCGCGATCGGCGTGATCACGATGTCCGGCGCCCCGGAGTCGCACCTGGGCATCCTCTCCCGCGAGTTCCAGACCCCGTGTGTGATGACCGCGCACCTGACCTCCAGCGAGTCGCGCTACGTCGTCGGCAACACCGACCCGTCGCACTTCGAGGAGATCGCCAAGGCCCTCGACGGGCGCAAGGTACGGCTCGACTGCACCGACCACGAGGTCGGCCGCGTCGTGGCGGACGACTGAGGGAGGAGCCGACGATGACCACCACCGAGGGCAAGCGCGCGACCTACAAGCAGCGGTACGAGGAGGCCGACGACGGCCTCCGCTTCCAGAGCCTCACCTACACCGGCAACTTCGTCGGCATGGAGCCCGTCACCGACGGGATCAAGGGCGACAAGACGATGAAGTCGCGTGCCCGCAGCAAGGTCCTGGAGAAGGTGTCCAAGGACGACGTGCTGCGCGACGAGTTCACCATCGACGAGCTCAACGACCTCAACAACTACCTCGCCTGGAACATCTGGGACGTGCTGGTCATGCGCGCCACCGAGGGCGTCAGCGGCATGATCCCCCGCCAGGAGTACGAGATCCTGGCCTTCATGCACGAGTTCTACCGCTGGCCGGAGATCCTGCGCATGACGACCGCGGAGGTCGGTGGCGGCCAGGGGATCATGGACATCGGGGCGACCGCCCGCCGCGAGATCGGGACCAAGGTCAACGCGGTGCACGACTGGTGCATCGGCGCCGTCGGCTTCGGCATGGGCCGCTGCGGCCTGCTCGCGCTGGAGGCCATCGGTCCGGACGACTACGTCGGCGAGTCCAACGAGATCCTGAAGTTCATGCAGCGGGTGCTGTGGGGCAAGCGTCAGGACGGCTACATCCTCAACTCCCAGGACCGCTACCGGTGCCGCATCCACGAGGAGGACTTCCTCCAGCAGCTCACCGGCCAGGTCGAGCCGCTGGAGAACGGCAGTCCCAAGCACGCCGCGTTCACCCAGTTCAACGCGGCCGCCGAGCTGCTGTCGTTCCTCGACCACTACGACTGCCGTCTCGGACTGGGCGACACCGGACCCTACGAGCTGCCCGACGGCAACCTGCTGATCCTGCGCGACCTCTTCGTCAACGAGGAGGTCTTCCACTGGAGCGACGTCTGCGAGGACGCCGGCCTGCCGCACTGCTACACGCTCGCGCTGGTCGTCGACCCCGAGAAGATGGCGCTCGAGGAGATCCGGGTGAACGACATCTCCACGACGTTCACCCGGCCCAAGAACTACATCGAGGCGATCGTCGGGGGCGCGGTGTTCGCGCGCGAGAAGTGGAACACGCCGATGGGCGAGGTCTACCCCATCAAGATCGACGACCTGGGCGAGCACCTCGGCCGTGTCCAGCAGGCGACGCTCAAGCTCTACACCAAGACGTCGAGGATGTGCCGCCGCGACCTCATCTGGAACGGCCAGTACGTCTACTACATCGACATGATCCTCCCGCACCTGCGGCTGGCCGGGACGTACGACAAGGCCTGCCGCGACTACGACCTGTGGGAGATCGACCAGCGCGTCGCGAACTACTACTACGACATCACCAAGCGCGGCTTCGCCCAGGAGACCGTGCCGAGCAAGATCTTCTCCGGCGCCGGGTACCTGCCGTTCTCCGACAAGGCGAGCCTGCGCAACTCCAAGGGCCGCTGGCTCTAGGAGACGTCGGCCGGACGATCGCCCGCCCCACCACCGGGCGGCGCGGCGGACCCCGCCGCGCCGCCCGGTCCGGCGTGAAGGACACCTGATGACCGCACTCGCCTCCGACAAGACCGACTACGACGTCCTCAACACCGTCGCGCTGAAGAAGATGGCGACCCCGCAGGTCGTGGCCGAGGCCTGCGGGCTGCCCCGGACCGAGGTCGAGGCCGCACTGGACCGGCTGGCCGCGCAGGGGCTGCTCGTCGTTGCGGGCGGCGCCGCGCTGCCGACCGACGAGGCCGAGCCCGCGCTCGCCGCGGCCGCCGCCCGGCGCTACGGCGCGGTGCGCGCCGACGCCGAGGTGGGCGGGCTCGTCGAGCGGTTCGAGACCGTCAACTCGCAGTTCCTCACCACGATGTCGTCCTGGCAGCAGGTCGACGTCGGCGGCCGCAAGGTGGCCAACGACCACTCCGACGCCGAGTACGACGACAAGGTCATCGCACGGTTGGACAAGCTGATCGCGCGGCTCGGCCCCCTGCTCGAGGCACTCGCGGGCCACGACGCGCGGTTCGGCACCTACCCGGCCCGCTTCCGGTCCGCGCTGGAGCGCATCGACCGGGGCGAGCACGAGTACGTCTCGTCCCCGACGCTGGACTCCGTGCACAACGTCTGGTTCGAGTTCCACGAGGACCTGCTGCGCACGCTGGGCCGGGAACGGACGGAATGACCGCCTTCACGCTCGCGTTCGACGAGGCCGATCCCGCGGACGTCGACCGGCTCGGCGGCAAGGGCAGCGGCCTCGCCCGGATGACGCGCCAGGGCCTGCGCGTCCCGGCCGGCTACGTGATCGGCACCGACGCCTGCCGCGCCTACCTGGGCACCAGGACCCTTCCCGACGGCCTCGCCGACGAGGTCCTCGCCCGGCTCGCCGCACTCGAGGCCCGGACCGGCAAGACCTTCGGCGGCGGCCCCGTCCCGCTGCTGCTCTCGGTCCGGTCGGGCGCCCCGGTCTCCATGCCGGGGATGATGGACACCATCCTCAACCTCGGGCTCGACCGCACGGCCGCCGTCGCGCTCGCCGAGGCCACCGGCGACAGCCGCTTCGTCGCCGACGTGGTCGCCCGCTTCCACGCGATGTACGCCGAGACCGTCCTCGGCGCCCTGGATCCCGGTGCCGGGATCGGCGACCTCGTGGCCGACGTCGGCCCCCGCGACGACGCCGGCGCGGTGTACGACCGCGTCTGGGCGGCGTGCGAGGCGGCGCTCGCCGACGACACCGGCGACTCCGTTCCCGCCGACCCGCGCGCCCAGCTCGTCGGCGCGGTCGAGGCCGTCTTCCGCTCCTGGAACACCCGCAGGGCCCGCACGTACCGGGAGTTCCACAAGATCCCGCACGATCTCGGGACCGCCGTCGTCGTGCAGGCGATGGTCTTCGGCAACCTGTCCGACGACTCCGGCTCCGGCGTCGTGTTCACCCGCAACCCGGTCACGGGCGAGCCGGGCCTGTTCGGCGAGTATCTCGCGCACAGCCAGGGCGAGGACGTCGTCGCCGGGACCCGGACCCCCGACCCGGTCACCGAGGCGCTGGCCCCCGACCTGCTCGCCGAGCTGCGCGCGACGTGCTCCGAGCTGGAACGCGCGCAGGGCGACGTCCTGGACATCGAGTTCACCGTCGAACGCTCGACGCTCTACCTGCTGCAGGTGCGCAGCGCGAAACGCACCCCGGAGGCCGCCGTCCGGATCGCCGCCGACATCGTCGCCGAAGGGCTCACGACGCCCGCGACCGCGCTCCGGGGGGTCTCCGTCGAGCAGGTGCGGCAGGTGCAGCGGCCCGGATTCGCCGACACCGACGTCGAGCGGGCGCGCTCCGCCGGACGCCTGTTGACGACGGGCATCGGCGCCTGCCCCGGCCAGGTCAGCGGCGTGCTCGTGCTCGACCCCGACCGGGCGGGCGAGCGGGCCGCCGGCGGCGAGGACGTCGTGCTGGCGCGGACCGTCACCAGCCCCGCCGACCTGCACGGGATGATCGCCGCGCAGGGCATCGTCACCGCGACGGGCGGTTCGACGAGCCACGCCGCCGTCGTGGCCCGGGCGCTCGGCACGGCCTGCGTCGTCGGCGCGGGCGCGCTGCGCGTCGACGAGGCGGCCCGGACCCTGGAGGTCGACGGGCGCACGCTGCACGAGGGCGACGACGTCTCCCTCGACGGCTCGACGGGCGAGCTGTTCGCCGGCCGCTTCGCCGTCTCGACCCCGGCCGCCGCCACCGGTGCGCTGGGCGACCTGCTCGGGATCGCCGCCGCCGCGGGGGCGGGCGAGGTGCTGGCCCGGGTCACCCTGCCGGCCGACGTCGACGCCGCCCGGGAGGCCGGCGCCGCAGGTCTGGTCACCGCGATCGACGACGTCCTCGTCGCCACCGGGCACCTCGACGGGCTCGTCGCGCACCTGCTCGCCGACGGCGGCGTCGAGGCGCTCGACGGTGTCGCCGACCTCGTCGCGCAGGAGTTCGCCCCGGTCCTCGCGGCGGCGGGCGACGTCGAGGTCGGGGTCCGCGCGATCGACCTCGTCGCCGACGAGGCCCGGGAGCTGCTGCAGCAGACCGCCGTCACGACGCGGCACCCGGAGCTGACCGTGCCGCTCGGCCGCCCCGCTCTGGTGGAGGCGCAGCTGCGCGGACTCGAACGCGCCGTCGAGAAGGCGGGCGGGGCGCCGCGGGTGCACCTGGCCGTCCGGCACGTCTCCGACGCCGCCGAGGCGACCGCGCTGCGCGAGCTGGGCCGCGGCGCCGCGGTGGGGGTGGGCGCCTACGTCACGGGCCCCCGGGCGGCGTTCGCCGCCGAGGCGATCGCGGCCGCGGCCGACGTGCTGTGGGTCGAGGTGCGGACGTTGCAGGCCGCGGTGTTCGGCATCCCTGCCCGGCACCTGCTGACGGCCGAGCCGCTCGACGGCTACGTCCGCCGCGGGCTGCTCTCCTGCGACCCTCGGACCACCCTGGACCCCGCGGTCGCGGACCTGCTGGTCCGCGTCGCGGCGGCGCAGGAGGCCGGCTGCCGGGTGGGCATGCGGCTGTCGGGGCAGGTGTCGGAGGAGATGGTCGCGCAGCTGCACGGGCTGGGATTCCGGCGGTTCGCCGTCGACGCCGCCGAGGTCCGGCCGCTGCTGCTGGCGCTCGGCAAGGCCGCGCTGCAGTAGGCCTTGCGGCAGCCGGGCGATCCGGCCCCGCTCGGCCGCTACGCGGCGGCGAGCAGACCCGCGCGGAGCCGGGCGATCTCCTGGTCGGTGATGCCGCGTTCGCGCGCCCAGTCGCGGGCGCCGCCGAAACGCGCGTCGAGCTCGGCGAGGAAGCCGCGGATGGTGTACTCGAGCGCGTCGTAGACCTCGGCGGGCACCGTCGCCATGTGGTCGCGGTAGCGCGGCCAGCCGAGGAACCGCTCCTTGATGCGCGGCATGTTGAGCCCGGACCGCAGGTAGTCGGCGACGATGTCCTCGTCGTCGACCCCGAGCAGCCGCAGCAGCAGGGCGACGACGAGACCCGTGCGGTCCTTGCCGGCCGCGCAGTGCAGCAGCACGGGTCGCCCGGCCATCGCCGCGACGATGCGCACGACCGTCGACAGCACCGAGCCCGGCGACTCCAGGTGCTCGACGTAGAAGCGCAGGCTCTGCTCGTGCGCGGGAAGGTCGGAGACGGGCAGGTCGCGCAGCGGGGCGTTGAGGTAGCTGACCGGCACCTCGGCCATGGGGCCGCGGCCTTCGGACACGGCTTCCGGCCCGATCCGCAGGTCGACGATGAGCTCGAGCCGCAGCCGGTCGGTGAGGTGGGAGACGTCTGCGGGGGTGAGCGCCTGCAGGGTGTCGCTGCGGAAGAGCACACCCCTGCGGACGTGCAGGTCCTCCCCCGCGCGCAGGCCGCCGAGATCGCGGAAGTTGAACGCGCCGACGAGCCCGCCCGCGGCGTCCGACAACGAGCCGGTCATCGCCCCACCACCCGCCGGACGGCGTCGAGCAGCTCCGCGTCGACGGCGGCGGCCCGCGCCGGCGTGGCGGCGGGCGCGGGCGGGGCGTCAGGAGGAGTGCGGGGCGCGGCGACAGGAGTGAGCGGCGCGGCGGCGCGGCGCCGCGCGCGGCGCGTCTCGGCGGCACGGGCGCGCTCGGCGTCGGTCCCTCGTGAGTGGCGAGGGTCGCCATGGCGACCCTCGCCACTCACAGCGGCGCAGGCGCCGGTCGCGGGCGTCGCGGCGGCGTCGCCCAGCAGGTGCGCGGTGATCTCCTGCGGCCACAGCGCGACGAACTCCGCCCCGGCCGCGGTGAGCTCCTCGACGCTGTGCATCCCCCACGCCACGCCGACCACCCGGATCCCGACCTCCAGCCCGTCGCGGACGTCGCCCGCGGTGTCGGTGACGAGCACCGTGGCGGCCGGGCCGGGCACCGGGCGCGCGTCGGCCTCGTCGTAGTCGGCGGCGCATCGGCGGCCGAAGCCGCTGCCCGGGTCGGCGAGGAACGTGCGCATGGCGGTGCGCTTGTCGGGGGTGACGTCGCCACCGAAGACGTGGGCGAAGCAGAACGCCAGGTCGTTGGTGGTCAGCACCCGCCGGAGCACCTGCATGGCGTTGGACGACATCACGGCCAGCGTCGTCTCCGAGGCGAGCCGGCGCACCACCTCGGCGACCCCGGGCACGAGCGGCGGGGTGTACTCGGCGCGCAGCAGGTGCAGGAAGTCCTCGCGGACGAGGGCGGCGTGCGCCTCGTCGCGGCACAGCTTCGCGATCGAGTCGTAGATGTTGCCGCGGAACAGGTCGAAGTACTTCTCGGGCTCGTCGACGCCCAGGTCGTGGCGCCGGTTGAGCTTCTCGAAGACCTCCCAGGAGGCGACCCGCGTCTGGACGAGCGTCCCGTCCAGGTCGAAGATCACCGCCTGGACGGGCGGCGGGCTCACCGTGGGCTCACGCGCGCGTGCCCGCCGCGGCGGCGTGCACGCGGTCGTAGACCCGACCCAGCTCCCCCATGCCGACGAAGTCCATGCACTCGCCGTGGGCGGTGCGGCCGTCGAGGGTCCAGCGCAGCAGGCTGTTGTGGCCGACGACGCCGGGCTGGGACTGCCACGGGAACGTCGTCAGCGCGTCGCCGACGGCCTCCCAGGTGCGGCCGTCGGCGTCGGACACGGTGATCTCGATGTGCTCGGGGTAGAGGCCGGACCGGGTCGTCTCCCCCGACCCGGACGCGAGACCCCGGACGACGCCGTTGTCGAGGACGTAGCCGTGGGTCATCGTCAGCGGCGACGGACCGTCGGGGCCGTTCGCGGTGTCGAAGTCGAACAGGGCGTGCAGCGCGAGGTCGGGTCCGACGTGGGCGTGCATCCAGCTCAGCCGCGACGTCTGGCGCTCGGCGCGCACGCCCCAGCTGTGGTCCATGGTGGACACGCAGTCGATCGGCGTCGTCACGCCGCGCAGCCGGATCTCGCCCTCGAACCGGCCGGTCTGGTCGAAGTGCCCGGCGTAGGCGTGGCCCCAGGTCAGGTCCATGTCCCGGCCGGCGGCCCGGGGATCCTGGTCGGGGTCGTTGATGTCGTAGGGCTCCATGAGCGCGGTGTAGCGGAAGTGCAGCTCCAGATCGGCCGCGGCGTCGGAGTAGTCGACGTCCCAGACCTTGTTCGGCTCGGAGCAGACGACGTGCAGGCCGTTGGCGAGCGTGTAGTCGAGCAGGCTCGCAGGGGCCACGAGGTGCTCCCAGGCGTCCCAGTAGTCGGCGGCCCACGGCATCGTCACGCGGCGGCTGTTGACCGACACGGTCGAGCCGACGACGCCGAGCGGCTCGCGGAACAGCCCGTAGACGCCGATGTTCATGGGCCGGTCGGTGTCCTGGCCCGCGTAGAGACCGAAGTAGTTCGTCTCGGCCCACAGCGGGTCGTCGCTGGTCGGGGCGTGGAACTGCGCGTCCTCGGGACGGATCACCGATGAACCTCCTCGCGCGGGGCGTCGTGTCCGGACCAGTCTGGCCGGTCCGGCCCGCGCAGCCAGTGCGTCGCAGGACAACGGCACCCGGCGACGTTGTCCGTGCGGGATAAGGCAGCCGGCGGGCGGGCCGCCCTACTGTCCGGCCAGCGGAGCCGCCCGGCGCGGTCCGCCGACCGACGGGGGTGACCGGGCATGCAGCTGGCCAAGGTGCTGGGCCAGGTCGTCTCGACGGTGAAGGACCCCGGGCTCGAGCGGTTCAGCCTGCTGCTGGTGCAGGACGCCGCCGGCGCCGACCCCGAGCAGACGCGCGGCACGGCGTACGTGGCCGTGGACACCGTCGGCGCCGGGGTGGGCGAGGTGGTCCTCGTCGCGACCGGGGGCGCCGCACGGGTCGCCGCCGGTGCCGACGCCCCCACCGACCGGGCGGTCGTCGCCATCGCCGACACCGTGATCCGCTCGGGAACCGTGAGCTACCGCAAGGCCTGAGCCGCCCGAGCACTCAGCACACCGACATGGAGGACGACATGGCGACCACCGCCGCGGGAACCCCTGCCGCACCATCGACGCCGCGCGGCGCGCTGGGCCTGATCGAGACCAAGGGCCTGGTCGGTGCCATCGAGGCGGCCGACGCGATGGTCAAGGCCGCGAACGTGCAGATCGTCGGCCACCGCGAGATCGGCGGCGGTCTGGTGACCGTCATGGTCCGTGGCGACGTCGGCGCGGTGAAGGCCGCCACCGACGCCGGGGCGGTGGCCGCGGGCAAGGCGGGCGAGGTCGTGTCCGTGCACGTCATCCCGCGCCCGCACGACGAGACCGAGGGCATCCTCGCCGTCCTCACCCGCCCGAAGGGCTGACCCGCGCAGAGGTGGCGGGCGCCGGCGCGCGGCGACCCGCTGCCCCGCCGCGCCCGCAGTTCCGTCCGACCTCCGAGGTGGGAGATGACCGCAGCACTGGACGCCGATCTGGCCGGCCTCGCGGACGTCCGCGTGAAGGCCCGGGCCGCGCGGCGCGCGTTCGAGCAGCTCGACGGCACCGACCAGGACACGCTCGACGGCTACGTGCGGGCGATGGCCCGGGCCGGCACCGCCGCGGCCGAGGAGCTGGCCCGGCTCGCCGTCGACGAGACCGGGTACGGCGTCTACGAGCACAAGATCCACAAGAACCGCTACAACACCGGGTTCGTCGCGCGCTGGATGCTGCAGCGCCGGGCCGTCGGCGTCCTGTGGGTCGACGACGAGGCGCGGGTGACGGCCGTCGGCTGCCCGATGGGCGTCATCGCCGGGATCATCCCGGTGACCAACCCGACGTCGACGGCGCTGTTCAAGTGCCTGGCCGCGGTGAAGTCCGGCAACGCGGTCGTGCTCGCGCCGCATCCGCGGGCGGCCCGCTGCACGTTGCGCGCCGCGGAGATCATGGCCGCGGCCGCGACGCGGGCCGGTGCCCCGGAGGGGCTGATCTCCTGCCTGGAGAACCCGACGCTGCCCGCGACCCGGGAACTGATGAGCCGCCGGGAGATCGCGCTCGTGCTCGCGACGGGCGGCCCGGGCATGGTCCGGGCCGCGTACTCGAGCGGCAAGCCGACGATCGCCGTCGGCGCCGGGAACGTGCCGGCCTACGTCGGGGCCAGCGTGCCCGACCCGGCCGAGGCCGCCGAGATGATCATCACGTCGAAGTCGTTCGACAACGGGACCGCGTGCGTCGCCGAGCAGTCCGTCGTCGTCGCCGACGCGGTCGCACCCGCGTTCCTGGCCGAGTTCGAGGCCCGCGGCGCGTACTGGATGAACGCCCCGCAGCAGGCCGCGCTGGTCCGCGTGCTGTTCGACGACCGCGGCGCGCTGCGTCCCGACGCGGTGGGGCAGACCGCACTCCGGCTGGCCGAGCTGGCCGGGTTCGCCGTACCGTCGACGACGCGGGTCCTCGCGTGCGAGCTCGACCGCGTCGGCGCGGACACCCCGCTCTCGCGGGAGATCCTCGGCCCGGTGCTGTCGGTCTACCGGGTGCCCGACGCCGCTGCCGGGCTGCGCCGGTGCCGCGAGATCCTCGCCCTCGACGGCGAGGGCCACACCACCGCGGTGCACGCGTCGTCGCCCGAGGAGATCGCGCCGTTCGGGGCGCTGCCCGCGGGGCGGATCGTCGTCAACACCCCGGCGCTGTTCGGCGGCATGGGCTTCTCGACCGAGGTCGACCCCTCCTTCCAGCTGGGCACCGGGACGTGGAGCGGGTCGATCTGCTCGGACAACGTCACGCCGCTGCACCTGATCAACATCAAGCGGATCGCGCACGAGGTCCGGCCGTGGCGCACGGTCTACGATCCGGTGGAGCTGTAGATGCCGCTCCTGACGACGTGCAGCGCGATCCCGGCGACGCGCTCCCTCCTGGAGCGGGCGGCCGCGGTCGCCGCGCTGGCGGGCGGCGATCCGGACGCGGCCGGCGCCGCGCGGGCCGCGACGGCGTTGCGGGTCGGCGTCGACCTCGGCACGGCGACCTGCGTGCTCGTCGTCCTCGCGACCGGCCCCGACGGCCGGGATCGGCCGGTGTGGGTCGACGGCAGGCCGTCGGGGGCGCTGGCCGACGGGGTCGTCGTCGACTTCGCCCGGGCCGTCGCCACGGTCCGCGACCTGCGCGACGCCGCTCGCGTCGCGCTGCGCACCGAGCTGCCGGCGGCCGCGACCGCCCATCCCCCGTGCGTCCCGGCCGCCGACGCCCGCGCCTGCACGTTCGTGTGCGAGGCGGCCGGGTTCGACGAGGTGGCGCTCGTCGACGAGGTCGGCGCCGCCCAGCGGACGCTGGGCCTGCGCGACGGGGTCGTCGTCGACGTGGGCGGCGGGTCGACCGGCGTCGGCGTCTACCGCGCCGGCGAGCTCGTGGCGCTCGACGACCGGCCGGGGGGCGGCCACCATCTCGACCTCGTGCTCGCCGGCGCGCTCGGCCTCGCGCTGGAGGACGCCGAGCCGTACAAGCGCGCCCATCCCGGCGAGGCGTTGCCCGTGCTCGTGCCGGGTTTGCAGCGGATCGCGGAGAACGTGCGCGCGCTGACCGCCGGGCACGAGGACCTCCCGCTGCACCTCGCGGGCGGCGCACTGATGATCCCCGGCGCGGGCGACGTGCTGGCCGGCTACCTGGAGCGAACCGTCGTGACGTACCCGCACGCGCTGCTGATCACCCCGGTCGGGATCGCGAGGTCGGCACCGTGACCCCGCAGAACCCGGCGCCGACGCTGCGCACCTACGCGTTCGTCGACCGCATGCAGCCGCAGTGCGCCGCACACATCGCCGCCACCAGCCCCGGCGACGTCCCGCTCGCGGGCATGGCCGAGCTGTACATCGAGATGGCCCCCGGCAACGAGGTGTTCCGGGCCGCCGACATCGCGCTCAAGGCGGCAGGCGTGCGGCCGGCGCTGCAGATCATCGAGCGCGAGTTCGGGCTGCTGGAGATCCACTCCGAGCAGCAGGCGGAGGTGCTCGCGTCGGGGCAGGCGGTGCTCGACGAGCTGGGGCTGACCGAGGCCGACCGGATCCGCCCGACGATCGCGTCGACGCAGTTCATCACGAACGTCCACCCCTACCAGGCGCAGCTGCTCAACAAGTGGCGCAAGGGATCCATGCTGATGCCCGGGCAGAGCCTGTTCGTCATGGAGGTCGCTCCGGCCGCCTACATCTCGGTCGCGGCGAACGAGGCGGAGAAGGCCGCGTCGATCACCGTGATCGAGCTGCGCGCGGTGGGCCGGTTCGGCCGGATGTTCCTGTCGGGCACCGAGAGCGAGGTGCAGACCGCGCGGGACGCGGCCGTCGCCGCGCTCGAGGGCATGCACGGCCGGGAGGACCGGCGATGACGGTGTGGGGTGCGGCGGCCGTCGACGAGGCGGTCGCGGGCGGGGCCGGGGTCGTGCACGTCGGGACCCGCGACGTCGTCACCCCGCTGGCCCGGGAACGGGCCCGGGAGCTGGGCGTGGAGATCGTGGTCGGCTCCCCTGCACCGCCGTCGGCCGCCGCGCGAGGCGCGGGGCCCGCGTCGCCCGCCCAGGTCCGTCCGCTCCCCGACCCCGCCGCGGTGTCGGCCCGGCTCGGTTCCGCGCCGCGGCCGGTGCGCCCGCCCTCCGGGGCGCTCTACCGCCGCGGCGCCCCGACCGGCCGGTCCTCCCGTCGCTCGTCGGCCCCTCCTGGCCGCGGTGCGCCGGGCGGGCGGGTCGGGCGGGTCGTCGTGGTGGGGGCCGGGAACGTCGGCATGATCGCCGCGATGCGGCTCGCCGACGCCGACGCCTTCGACGAGGTCGTGCTCGTCGACATCGACGAGGGCCGCGCGGCCGGGATCGCGCTGGACCTCACCCACACCGCCGCACTGAGCGGGTTCACCACCCGCGTCCGCGGGGTCGGCACGGTCGAGGAGGCGGGCCGGGCCGACTACGTCGTCCTCACCGCCGGACGTCCCCGCACGCCGGGGATGAGCCGCTCGGACCTCATCGCGACGAACGCGGAGATCGTCGGCGACATCGCGTCCCGGCTCGCGCGGACCTCACCCGACGCGGTGCTCGTCGTCGTGACCAACCCGCTGGACGAGATGACCCAGCACGCGTGGGTGTCGTCGGGGTTCCCGGCACAGCGGGTCGTCGGCATGGCCGGGGTGCTCGACACCGCGCGGTTCCAGGCGCTGGCGTCCCTGGCCGGGGCCGGGCCCGCCGAGGTCGTCGGCGCGTGGGCGCTGGGCAGCCACGGCGAGGAGATGGTCGTCCCGTTGTCGCAGGCCACCGCGGGTGGCCGGCCGATTCTGGAGCGGGTCGGCCCGGCCGACCTCGACGCGACCGTCGACCGGACGCGGGGTTCGGGCGCGGAGGTCGTCGGGCTGCTGCGGTCGGGCAGCGCGTTCATGGCCCCCGGCACGTCGGCGGCCCGGATGGTGCTGGCCATGGTCGCCGACCGCGGCGAGGTCATGCCCGCCGCGGTCCTGGCCGACGGCAGCTACGGCATCCGGGACGTCTACGTCGGCCTGCCCGCCCGCCTCGGCCGCGGCGGCGTGCAGGGCATCGTCGAGCTCGACCTGCGTCCCGCCGAGCTCGCCGCCCTGCGGGAGGCGGCCGAACGCATCCGGGAGCGGCTCGGCGCGTTGGCGGCGACCCCGGCATGAAGGCCGTGCTCTTCGTCGGGGACGGGACGGTGCGCGTCGAGTCGGTCGCGGAGCCGATCGTCGTCGATCCCGGCGACGCGATCGTGCGGGTGCGCCGGGCCGCGGTGTGCGGCACCGACCTGCACGCCGTCGCGCACGGCGAGCACCTGCCCCGCGGCAGCGTGCTGGGCCACGAGTTCGTCGGAGAGGTCGTCGGGACGGGACCGGCGGTGCAGGGCCACACGGTCGGGGACCTCGTCGTCGGCGCGGACTTCACCGCGTGCGGGACGTGCTGGTGGTGCCGCCGCGGCGACCACTGGGAGTGCCCGCAGCGGCGGTTCTTCGGCACCGGCTCCGCCTACGGCCCGCCGCTGGCCGGGAGCCAGGCCGAGTTCGTCCGCGTCCCGTTCGCCGACACGGTGCTGCGCCCGGTGCCGGCCGGGATCGGGCTCGACGCGGCCGTGTTCCTCGGCGACACCCTCGCCACCGGCTACGCCGCGGTCCGCCGCGCGGGGCTCACCCCCGGCGACACGGTCGTCGTGCTCGGGGGCGGGCCGGTCGGCCAGCTGACCAGCCTGGCGGCGCAGGCGTGCGGCGCGGGGACGGTGGTCGTCGTCGAACCGGTCGACGCCCGCCGCGTGCTCGCCGCCCGCGAGGGCGCCGTCGTCGCCGACCCGGCCGGGGCTCCCGCGACCGTGGCCGGGCTGACCGACGGCCGCGGCGCCGACGCGGTGATCGACGCCGTCGGCGGCCCGCGCGGCCTCGACACGGCGTTCACGCTGGTCAGACGGCGCGGCACCATCGTGTCCGTCGGCGTGCACACCGAGCCCGAGTTCGCGCTGCCCGTCGCCAGGGCCTTCGCCGACGAGCTCACGCTGCGGTTCGCGATCGGCGACCTCATGCGCGACGGCGAGGCGCTCGTCGCACTCGTGGCGTCCGGTGTGCTGGACCCGACGGTCGTCGCGACGCAGACGGTCCCGCTCGACGACGTCCCCGACGCGTACCGGGCGATGGCCGCGCGACGTACGCTCAAGTCCCTGATCGCGACCTGACGGGGCCGGGGGGTGAGATGACACCAGCCGAATCCCGGCGGCTCACCGTCGCCGGCCCGCCGGGCCTCGCCACCCTGCTGGAGTCGCTGCCCGCGGACCTCGCCGCCGCGGCGGGAGAGGTCGCCGCGCGCGCGTCGCTACTGGTCGGGACGGCGGTCACCATCGCCTGGTGGTCCGACACCGGCTGGACCGCGCTCGCCGGACCCGGGACGGGGATCGCGGGCCTGCCGCGGGGCGGCCCGTCGCCGTGCGCGCCCGTCGAGCGCCGCGGGCTGGTCATCCCGGCCGGGGCGGCCGTCGCGCTGTGCTGGGACCCGGGGACCGACGTCGAGCCCGGCGCGTGGCAGCTGCTGCGGCAGGCGTGCGTCTGGCTCTCCCTCGTGCTCGCGGACTCGTCGGCCACGGGCCGGGTGCAGGACGCCGACGCCGAGGCCGAGGCGGTGCGCGACGTCGTCGCCCAGCTGCTGTCGGCGCGCGACGTCGACCAGGCGCTGCACACCATCGCCGAGCGGACGCTGCGGCTGCTGGACTCCGACATCTGCGGGGTCATGCTGCGCGAGGACGACGTCGTGCGGATGCGGGCGTGCGTCGGCAACCGGGTCGCCGAGACGGCCCGGCTCCGGATGCACCGCGGCCAGGGCGTCGCCGGCCTGGTGTTCCTCACCGGCGAGCCCGCCAAGGTCGACTCCTACCTCGAGGACGAGACGATCAGCCAGGACTTCATGTCGCTGGCCGAGAAGGAGGCGACGCGGTCGGCGCTGGCCGTCCCGCTCCGTCTGCAGGGCGAGTTCGTCGGGGTGCTGGAGGTCTGGCGGCGCCGCCGGTCGATCTTCACCGAGCGTGACGTGCGCCGCATGGTGACCCTCGCGGACTTCGCGACCGTCGCCATCGACAACGCCCGGCTGCACGACGAGCAGGCCGCCGCCACCGCCGACGCCGAACGCGCCCGCGACGCGCTGCAGCACCAGGTGTCGGTGCTCGATCGCAGCTCACGGCTGCAGCACAGTTTGCTGACGACCGTCGTCGAGGGTGGCGGCCTGCCCGCGATCATGCGCGCGGTCGCGACCGAGCTGGACTGCGAGATCGGCGTGTACGGCCCCGACGGCACCCTGCTCGCCGCACACAGCGGCCGCAGGCTGGTGTCGTCGCTGCCCGCGACGGTCGGCCGGCCCGCGCGTCGCCGCCGCACCGGCGCCGGTCGCAGCTGGATCCGGCCCGTCTACGCCGACGGCGACGAGGTCGGCCAGGTCGTGCTGCTGCCGGGCGGCGGGTCCGACGAGATGCTGGAGGTCACCGCCGGACAGGTCGCGATGGCCTGCTCGCTGGCGCTGCTGCGCGAACGCGCCGCCAGCCGGGCCCGCGCGGAGGCGATCGAGCAGGTGCTGTGGGACCTGCTGCAGGGACCCGTCGAGCACCGGCTCGCCGCCCGCACCCGGGCCCAGCAGCTGGGTCTGGCCCTGACGGGCGCGCTGCGTGTCGTGCACGGGCGCATCGAGAACGTCGAGGACCTCGCCGCCGAGCACGGCTGGGACACCTCCGGCACCGAACGGCTGCGCCGGCACGTCCTGCGCACGGTCCGCACGCTCGACGACGGGCGCGGGCTGGCGCTGGCCGGCCTGCGCGGGGACCTGCTCGTCGCGATCGCGTCCGACGTCGGGCGGGCCGAGGCGAAGGACCTGGTCACCGCGTTCTCCGCGGCGGTGCGCGCCGACTGGCCGGACCTGCGGATGACCTGGGGAATCAGCCGGGAGCACCGCGACGTCGTCGCCCTGCCGGGGGCGTGGAACGAGGCCCGCACGGCACTGTCGGCGGCCCGGCGGCTGGGCGGGCAGAACGCGTTCCTCTACGAGGAGCTCGGCATCGTGCGGCTGCTGCTCGGCAGCGGCGACGACCCCGACCTCCAGACGTTCATCGAGGACGTGACGGGCCCGCTCGTCGCCTACGACCGTGACAACGACGGTGCCCTGATCCGCACGCTGCGCGCGTTCTTCGACGCCGACTGTTCGCAGCGGCTCGCGGCCGAGCGCCTGTTCGTGCACCACAAGACGTTGCGCTACCGGCTGGAGCGGATCCGCCAGCTCACCGGGCTCGACCTGAGCCGGCACGAGGACCGGATGCGCGCCGACTTCGCGCTGCGGCTGCTGCAGGTCAACCAGACCGCGGGCGACGACGGCGAGACCGGCTGACGGGCGCTCAGTCGAGCGGGACGACCGCCTGGCCGACCACGCCCTCGGTCTCCCCGTGCGGGCGCGGGATCACGTGCGAGGTGTAGAGCTCACCGACGCGGGCGGCCGCGGCGGCACCGGCGTCGACGGCCGCCTTCACCGCGCCGACGTCGCCGCGCACGAGCACCGACACCTGCCCGTTGCGCAGCGTGCGATAGCCCTCGACCTCGACGTTCGCGGCCTTCACCATCGCGTCCGCGGCCTCGATCGCGCCCACCAGCCCCCGCGTCTCGATCATCCCGAGCGCACCGCTGCCCGCCATCCCGGCTCCCTCCGCCGCTGCGCCCGACGGTAGCGGCGCCCTGCGACATCGGCGCTGTCCCGGACGGACAAGCCGGTGCGTGCCCGTTGTCCCGTGAGTGGCGTACTCCTGCCACGGCCGGGTCGGGCGTCGCAACCTGCGACAGTCGGCCGGTTCCGGGCCGGCGCGGTCCTAGCCTGGGCCGGTGGACCTCACCGGCATCGAGGCGGCGGCGCAGCGGTTCCGGCGGACGGGTCGCATCGACCCTGCCTGCGAGGCCGTCCGGCCGGAGGTGGTGGCGTCGTGGCTGCGGGCGGTCGACGCCGGTGTGCGGCTCGACGCCGTCGAGGTCAGCTACGTCGGGCACGAGCCCGGCCGGTCGGCCGTCCCGGAGGCCGACGAGGTCTTCGCGGCGTTCTTCTCCCTCACCCCGCGCCCCCGCTGCTCGGTCGCGCTGGTCGACCACGACGGTGTCGTGCGCGTGCGTCACGACGGCGATCCGGCGCTCGCGGCGCTGCTCGACGGCGTGCTGTTCACGCCGGGGTTCCGGTACGCGGAGGGCGACGTCGGGACGACGGCCGCCGCCCTGCTGCACCACGGGGGCGACGTCGCGAGCGTCGTCGGCGCCGAGCACCTGCACCCGGAGCTGACGTGGCTGGCCGAGTCGGCGGCGACGGTGCACCGCAGCGACGGTGCGGCGCCGGACGCGGTCGTCGTGCTGCGCCACGTCGCGGATGCCGACGACACCGGGACCGCGGTCGCCGGGCTGCTCGCCGGCCGGATCGCCGAGGCCGTCGCCGACCGTGCGCACCGGCACGGCCTGCTCGTCCACCGCCGCTTCACCGAGGCGCGCGACGCCGGGGCGGAGTGGGTGCTCGCCACCGACGGCGACGCGCTGCTCACGTGCCCGGGAGTGCGCAGGCTCGGGCACGACGACCAGCGCAGCCTGGCCGACCTCACGCTCGCCGCGGCCGTCATCGGCGAGGCCGACGGGGGCGACCGGCACGTCGACCTGCCGTCGGGACACTGCGCGGCGCTGGCCGTCGAGCCGGTGTCCGATGCCGGCGTCGTCGTCGGCTGCGTGGTGTCCGGCGGGCCGCTGGATCTCGCGGCGCGGTTCGCCGTGCCGGAGGCCGTGCGGCGCCAGGGCTCGCACGTCGCCCCGACGACGCGCCGCGACTACGCCGCCGACCTGCGCGGCGGCGACCACTCCGCGCGGCTGCACGCCGAGGCGCGGATGCGGGCCAACCGCGAGCTGCTGAGCCCCTACCTGCGGGCCTGCCACGAGGTCGCGGCCGCGGTCGGGCGCCGGCGCCACCAGCTCCTGATCGGGGAGGCGGGCGTCGGCAAGCAGACACTGGCCGTGCAGCAGTTCCGGCGCGCGCACCCGTCGGCGATGGTGCACGTCGTCGACTGTTCGCGGATCGGGGACTCGACGGGCGGACCCGACCCGCTCGACCGCGTCGCCCGCGAGCCCGGCGACCGGCCGCGGCTGCTCGTGCTGCGCCAGATGAACCTGCTCAGCCCGGTCGCCGCGCGCCGGCTCGACGAGTCGCTGCGCACCCTCGTCGCGATGCCCGACCCGCTCGTCGTCGCCGGCTGCATCGACAGCGCCTCCGCGGACGCCACCCGCCCGTACGGGCTGCTGCTGCGGCACTTCCACGAGACCGTCCGGGTGCCCGCGCTGCGCTACCGCGCCGACGAGCTGGGCGACATCGCGATGTCGATCCTGCACGGGCTCGCGGGTGGGCGGTCGTTGCGGCTGAGCATGCAGGTCGTGCGGGTGCTGGAGGGCTACGCGTGGCCGGGCAACGTGCGCGAGCTGGAGGACGTGCTGCGCTACGTCGTGGCCCGCAAGCCCGTCGGGGTCATCCAGGCGCCCGACCTGCCACCGTCGTGCTTCGCGCACCGGGCGCCACGGATGTCGATGCTCGAGGCCGCCCAGTGCGACGTCATCATCCAGGCGCTCTACGAGGCCCGCGGCAACCGCTACAAGGCGGCCGAGATGCTCGGGATCGCCCGCTCGTCGCTGTACCGCAAGATCGACGCCTTCGGGATCTCCTACATCGGCTGATCATCGCCGCGCACGGGGTTGCGGACAAACCGGTCGACGCCCCGGCCGGTTCCGTCGACGATGTCCGCCGTGCGGATCCGCCCCGAGACCATCGCCGACCACGATGCCGTGCGCGCCGTCCATCGCGCCGCCTTCGCCCCGCCCCACGGGAGCGAGGCGGTCGAGGCCGGGCTCACCGACCGGCTCCGCGACGGTCCCTGGTTCCTGCCCGCTCTCTCCCTGGTCGCCGACGACGAGGACCGGGTGGTCGGCCACGTGATCTGCACCCGGGCTCACGTCGGCGAGGCCGACGCGCTGGGGCTCGGGCCGATCGGTGTGCTGCCCGAGGCGCAGCGCCACGGGATCGGGAGTGCGCTCGTCGACGCCGCGGTCGACGTCGCCCGGAGCCGCGGGGAGCGGCTCGTCGGGCTCCTCGGCGACCCGGACTTCTACGGGCGTTTCGGGTTCGTCGACTCCAGGACCGTCGGCATCGATGCCCCGGACCCGACGTGGGGCGTCCACTTCCAGGTCCTGGCCCTCGACGACGACACCCCGCGGGGCACCTTCCGCTACGCGACGCCCTTCGACGAGCTCTGACGCGCCGGGGTCACGATGTGCTCGTCGAGCGACGGGCGGCGCGTCATCGTCCAGTAGTCCTGCAGCCGCCACGGGCTGTTGGTGACGACGCGACCCGCCGCGTTGCGGTACCACGTGCTCATCCCCGGGTGGGTCCAGATCATGTTCTCGTGCGCGGCGTCGACGCGGGCGACGTAGTCCTCGCACACGTCGCGGCGCACCTCGACGGCCGCGACGTCGGACGCCACCATCTCGCGCAGCAGGGCGACCATGTAGTGCACCTGGCACTCCGCGTGGAACATTGTCGAGCCGCC
The DNA here is from genome assembly GCF_036984265.1 of Pseudonocardia sp. D17. Lineage (NCBI taxonomy): Bacteria > Bacillati > Actinomycetota > Actinomycetes > Pseudonocardiales > Pseudonocardiaceae > Pseudonocardia > Pseudonocardia sp. D17. The sequence continues at coordinate 80,926 of NZ_BPRG01000035.1, forward strand.
GTGGCCGAGGTTGGTGTTGGGCCCGTACATCAGGAACAGGTTCGGGAAGTCGGGGACCTCGATGCCCAGGTGCGCCCAGGCGTCGTCGTCGCCCCACCGCTCGCGCAGCGACGTGCCGGAACGGCCGCGGATGTCCAACGGGTGCAGCATCTTCCGGGCGGAGAAGCCCGTCGCGAAGACGAGGACGTCGACCTCGTGGCGGCCGCCGTCGTCGGTCACCACGGTCGAGCCGTCGATCGCGGCGACGCCGGACGTCACGAGCGAGACGTCGTCGCGACGCAGTGTGGAGAACCAGTTGCAGTCCAGCAGCATCCGCTTGCCGTACGGCGGGTAGTCGGGCAGCGACTTCGCGACCAGGTCCTCGCGGTCACCGAGCTGCTCGCGCAGGTAGCGGGTGAAGAACTCGCGGTGCTTGTCGTTGGTGCGGTTGATGGAACGGCCGTCGGCGGCCCGCTCCCACGCCTCGTCGCGCTGCAGCGTGGGGTGCAGCTTGTCCTGGAACATCCACATGAGCCGCAGCCGGTACCAGGGCCGGTAGTACGGGACCTGCTCGAACAGCAGCCGGGTGCGCGGGTCGACCTCGCGCAGGTAGTTCCCGTTGGGTGCGACCCACTGCGGGGAGCGCTGGAAGATCACCAGCGAGCCGGCCTGCTCCGCGATCGCCGGCACGACCTGCATCGCCGACGCGCCGGTCCCGACGACGCCGACGCGCAAGCCCGTCAGGTCGACCGAGTGGTCCCACTGCGCGGTGTGGAAGGCGGGGCCCGGGAAGGTGTCGAGCCCGGGCAGTGCCGGGACGACGGGCCGGTTGAGCTGGCCGACGGAGCTGACGAGCACGTCGGACGCGAGCTCGGAGACGACGCCGTCGCGGGCACGCACCTGCACCCGCCAGACGGAGGAGCCGGAGTCCCAGGTCGCGCCGAGCACCTCCGTCCCGAACCGGATCACCGACCGCAGCCCCTCCTGGTCGGCGACGCGCCGCAGGTAGTCGAGGATCTCGGGCTGCTTGGCGTAGTAGCGCGACCAGCTCGGCCACGGCGCGAAGGAGAACGCGTAGAGGTGGCTCGGGGTGTCGACGCCCGCGCCCGGGTAGTCGTTGTCGAGCCAGGTGCCGCCGACGTCGTCGTTGCGCTCCAGGATCGTGACGTCGACCCCGAGGCGACGCAGTGCCGTGCCCGCGCAGATCCCGGAGATGCCGGCGCCGATGATCACGACCGACAGGTCCGCGCCGAGCGGCGGCCCGTCGAACGCGTCGGACGGGACGAAGCCCGCGTCCTCGGCCATCGACGGCGCGTACTCGGCCGGCACCTGCTCGCCCAGCGACTCGCCGAGGATCTCGATGAGCCCGGCTCCCAGCGGGGGCGGGGTCACGTCGCGGCCGCCGTCGCGCAGCTCGCGCAGCACGTCGAGCACGGCGTCGCGGATCTCCTGCTGGACCGGCTCGGGCAGCCCGCCGGAGTCGTTGTCGTTCATCGCGATCGTGCGCGAGGGCCGGTAGGGCTCGGCGAACCAGCGGGGATCACCGGTGAGTGTGCGCAGCACTAGCAGCAGCGTGGGGATGTTCCCTGCCGTGAGGGCGTCGCGCAGGGTCTCGTCGTCGGCGGTGACGGTGGGCAGCGCGACGGGGCCGGTGACCGGGCTGTTCGTCTCGAGCATCAGGTTCCCTCCAACAACTCGACCGACTGGTCGGTCGGGCTACGACGCCACGAAGATACCGCGCGGGGCGGACCGCGCCCACGGAGACGTTCGGCACAGCTACGGCGCAGGCCCCGTGCTGGTCGCGGCGATGCCGGACAGGAAACAGCGCCAGAAGCTCACGGCGATCGCCCGCGCCGCCATCGCACCCCCCGGCCGGTACCACTGGTACGACCAGTTGCACACGCCGAAGAACGCCAGCGTCGCCAACCGCGGGTCGGTCACGGCGAAGTCCCCGCGGGCCACGCCGTCCTCGACCACGGCCAGCACCGCGGCGAAGTACTCGTCGCGGCGCGCCCGCGAGTGGGCCTCGTCCTCGGGCGGCAGCTCCCGGCGGTGCTCGTAGTAGCAGCGCAGGTTGGCGGGCTCGCGGTCGAGCAGCTCGAGGTGGTCCTCGAGCACCCCGAGCAGCACCGCGGCGGGCGCCGCGCCGGTGTCGATGCGCTCGCGCAGCCGCCCCAGCAGCCGGTCGGCGAGGTCGTCGTGGATCCGGGCGAGGATGCGGCCCTTGCTCGGCACGTGGTGGTAGAGGGTCGGCTTCTTGATGCCCACCGCGGCGGCGATGTCGTCCATCGAGGTGTGGTGGTAGCCGCGCTCGTCGAACAGCCGGGCCGCCGCCCGCACGATCTCCCGGTGCCGCGACGAGGGCACCACCGGGTCCGCAGGGCCCCGCGGCGGTGCCCCGGTCCCCGGCCCCCCGTCCACGTCCCGGCCCTACCCCTGGCCGCGCAGGAGCTTCTTCTCGATCTTCCCGATCGAGGTCTTGGGCAGCTCGTCGCGGATCTCCACGATCGTCGGCACCTTGAACCTCGCCAGCCGGGTCGCGCAGTGCTCCTGGATCGCCTCGACGGTCAACGTGCTGCCCGCGGCGAGCGCGACGAACGCCTTCACCGCCTCGTCGCGGATCGGGTCGACCACGCCGATCACCGCGGCCTCGACGATCTCCGGGTGGTCGAGCAGCACCGACTCGACCTCGACCGTCGACACGTTCTCGCCGGCACGCTTGATCATGTCCTTGCCGCGGTCGAAGAAGTAGAAGTAGCCCTTCTCGTCGACGTAGGCGTTGTCGCCGGTGTGCAGCCACCCGTCGACCAGCGTGCGGGCCGTGGCCTCCGGGTCGTTGTGGTAGCCGAGCATGAGGGTGCGGCCCGGCCGGCCCTGCACGACGATCTCGCCGACCTCGCCGCGCGGCACCTCGTTGCCCTCGGCGTCGACGAGCTTGACGACGCGGTCGTGCAGCGGGACCCCGATCGAGGGCCAGCGCTTCGGCCCGAACACCGGCGCGACCGTCACCAGCGTCATCGCCTCCGACAGTCCGTAGCCGTTGACCAGCTCGACGCCGTAGCGCTTCTCGAAGCTGTCGCGCTCGTCGGTGGTGATGTTGAGCGCGTAGAAGACGCGGCGGACGTCGTGCTGGTCGTCGGTGTCCCGCGGGGGCTGCGCGAGCAGCGTCCGGGCCTGCATCGCGACGAGGCTGATCTGGGTGGCCTTGTGCGCGCGGACCTGGTCCCAGAACTTCGTCGCCCGGTACTCCTCCAGCACGATCGCGGTGCCGCCGACCGTCAGCGACGACAGCACCGTCAGCGACTGGGCGTTGACGTGGAACACCGGCAGCGAGGTCAGGCAGCGCTCGGAGGAGTCGAGCAGCAGCGCCCTCGACGAGCGCTCGCCGGAGTGCAGCGCGTTGGCGTGGGTGAGCAGCACACCCTTGGGGCGGGCGGTCGTCCCCGAGGTGAAGATCATCTCGACGACGTCGTCGGGGCCGACGCCGTTGTCCGGCGGGGTGGCACCGGCGAGGCGCTGGTCGTCGAGCAGCAGCGTGCCCTCGGGTGCGGTGTCGGTGCGCGCCATGAGGGTGTGGCGCACCGTCGGGCACTCGGCGACCGCGCGCGCGACGACGTCGGCGAACAGCGGCTGGGTGATCACCGCGACGGACCCGGAGTAGGAGACGACGTGCTGGATCTCCCCCGCGGTGTTCGCGACGTTGGACGGCACGAACACCGCGCCGAGGGTCGCGAGGGCGAACCAGGCCTCGAGCACCTCGGGGCTGTTGCGCAGGTGGATCGTCACCCGGTCGCCCTTGCCGACGCCGAGCGCCGCGAGCCCGGCGGCGAGCTCGTCGACACGGCGGGAGAAGTCCAGGTAGCTGAACTCGGTGATCGTGCCCTCGGCGTCCTCGTAGACCAGGTAGGTCTTCTCCGGCGTGCGGGCCGTGCGCTCGTCGAGCAGGTCTCGCAGCGTCCGGTCGCCGATCAGGTCGTGCACGGTCTCCTCCTCCAAGTGGGTCACAGCATCAGGTCGCGGGTGCGGCGGGACCGGCGGCGATGCGTCCGACGACCTGGCCGGGGACGACCTCGTCGCCCGCCGCCACGAGGGTCGCGGTGACGACACCCGCCGCGGGGCTGGGCAGGTCGGCGGTCGTCTTGTCGGTCTCGACCTCGGCCAGCGCCTCGCCCTCGCCGACGGTATCGCCCACCTGCACGAGCCACCCGACGAACGTGGCGTCGTCCATGGTCAGGCCCCATCTCGGGACGACGACGTCGATCTCGGTCACCGGACCCCCTGCAGCACGCTCGCGCGGATCGCGTCGGCGATGGTGCCGGGCTGGGGCAGGTAGGCGGCCTCCAGCTGCGGCGGGAACGGCGACGGCGCGAACGGCGCCGCGACGCGGGCGACCGGGGCGCGCAGGTCGCCGAAACAGTGCTCCGCGACCGTCGCGGCGATCTCCGCGCCCGCCCCGAAGGCGGCCACGGCGTCGTGCACCACGACGAGCCGCCCGGTGCGCCGCACCGACTCCAGCACCGTCGCGCGGTCCCACGGGCTGATCGTCCGCAGGTCGATCACCTCGACGTCGACCTCGTCGGCCAGCGCCGCGGCGGCCGCGTCGACGCGGTGCACGGCTCCGCCCCAGGTCACGACGGTGACATCGGTGCCCGGTCTGCGCACGGCCGCGACCCCGATCGGGACGAGCGCGTCGGGGTCGTCGGCGACCTCGCCACGGCGCGACCACTCGGCGAGGCTCTCGATCACGACGACGGGCCCGTCGTCGCGGATCGCCGACTTGAGCAGGCCCCGGGCGTCGGCCGGGTTCGAGCCCCACACCACGGTCAGCCCGGGGACGTGGGCGAGCCAGGCCTCCAGGTTCTGCGCGTGCTGGGGGCCGGTGTTGCGCCCGCTCGCGCAGATCGTGCGGACGACCATGGGCGCCCGGTAGTGGCCGCCGGACATGTAGCCGACCTTGGCGGCCTGGTTGACGACCTGGTCCATCGCCACGGTCATGAAGTCGAGGAACATCACCTCGACGACGGGCCGCAGCCCGGTCATCGACGCCCCGAGCGCGGCGCCGACGATCGTGGCCTCACTGATCGGGGTGTCGCGCACCCGGGCGGCACCGAACTCGTCGAGCAGGCCCTTGGTCGCGCCGAACGGGCCGCCCGGGGCACCGACGTCCTCGCCGAGGACGCAGACCGCCTCGTCGCGGGCCATCTCCTCGCGCAGCGCCTGGTTGATCGCCTGCCAGTACTTGAGCCGAGCCATCAGGACACCCCCGGCCGCACGTCGTCGAGCAGCGAGGACACGGGGGCAGGCGCCGCGGCGGCCGCCGCGGCGGCGGCGTCGCGTACCTCGGCCGCGACCTCGGTGTCGACCGCCTCGACCCGTGCGGACGGCACCCCGAGCTCGGCGAGCCGGGCCCGGAACAGGACGAGCGGGTCGCGCGCCGCCCAGGCCGCCGTCTCCTCCGCGCTGCGGTAGCGCAGCGGGTCGCCCTCGAAGTGCCCGCGGATGCGGTGGGTCTCGCACTCGAGCAACGTCGGTCCCTCCCCCGCACGGGCCCGCGCCACCGCGGTCGCGGCCGCGTCGCGCACGACCAGCACGTCGTTGCCGTCGACGGTGACCCCGGGGATGGCGTAGGGGCCCGCGAAGTCGGCGACGCGCGTCGTCGCCAGGTGCACCGACGACGGCGTCATCTCCGCGACGCGGTTGTTCTCGCACACCAGCACCAGCGGGAGCCGCCACAGCGCCGCGAGGTTGAGCGTCTCGTGGAACACCCCCTCGGCGACGGCACCGTCGCCGAAGAAGGCCACGGCGACGCGGTCCTCCCCGCGGACCTGCGCGCTCCACGCCGCGCCGAGCGCCATCGGCAGCCCGCCGCCGACGATCGCGTTGGCGCCCAGGATGCCCGCGGAGCTGTCCGCGATGTGCATCGAGCCCGAGCGGCCCTTGCCGTAGCCCGCGGCGCGGCCGTACAGCTCGGCGAGCATGCCGAACACCTTGCCGCCCTTGGCGATGCAGTGCCCGTGGCCGCGGTGGGTCGTGGTGAGGGCGTCGTCGCGGCGCAGCACCGAGCACACCCCGGCGGCGACGGCCTCCTGGCCCGACGACAGGTGGATGAACCCGGGCAGCTCGCCCGCGGCGAACAGCGACCCGGCCGTCGTCTCGAAGACCCGGATGGTGGCCATGACGCGGTAGAGGTCGAGCGCCTGGTCGGCGGAGACGGTCACGAGGGCAGCTCCACCGTCGCCCGGCCCGGCGCGCACGTCTCCCCGCGCTGGTTGGTCTCGGCCAGCTCGCAGTCGACGAGCCGTCCGTTCACCGCGGTGACCGTCCCGGTGATCCGCAGCTCGTCGCCGGGGATCGCGTACTGCCGGTTCTGCCAGCGGAAACGCCGCAGCCGTGCGCGCGGCCCCGCCCATTCGACGACGAGCCGGGCCAGGTAGGACCCGTGCAGGTGCGACTGCACGAGCGGGCCCGGGTAGCCCTCGGTGGCGGCGTACGGGTGGTCGTAGTGGATCCGGTGCGGGTTCCACGTCAACGCGCTGAACCGGAACAGGGTGATCTCGGTCGGGGTGACGACGAGCTCGCCGATCGGGTCGCCGACGTTCACGTCGGCGGCGGTGGGGTACCCGGCGGCGGCCGCGTCGATGATCCGCTCGCTGCGCTCGCTCATCGGGCCAGGAAGCTCTCGTGGCACTCGACGAGCAACCGCCCGTCGCCGGCCTCGAGGTAACGCCGGTGGACCTCGATCACCAGCAGCGGGCCCGAGCGACCCTCCTTGCGCGTCACCGCCGTCACCTCCGCGTGCATCACCACGTCGAGCCCGGCGACGACGGGCTCGTGGAACGTCAGGTCCTGGCCGCCGCCCATGAGCCGCAGCCCCGCGACGTCGACGTCGCCCAGCGGGGTGCGGGAGTTGCCGTCGGCGAGCAGGTCGGACTCGGCGGGCCCGGTGTCCCAGCCGAGCACCGCGGTCAGGTACAGCGGCGCCGCCAGCAGGCCCGCGTACCCGAGATCGGCGGCCGCGGCCGGGTCCTGATACGGCCCGTCGGTGTGCCCGACCACCAGCGCGAACCGTTGCAGGGCACGCTCGTCGAGGACGCCGATCCGGATCTCCTGGACCTTGCCGACGCCGGCGCTCGCCTTCTCGTACGCCTCGTCGACGAGGGCCGTCACGACGTCACCATCGCCGACACGACGTCGCGCACCGACCGGTTCTCGACGTCGAGCACCGTGTCGACGAGCCCGGCGACGACCTCGTCCGGCGGCATCTCCGCCGACATCGCCGCGATCTGCGCGAGCAGCCCCTCGCGGTCCCAGTTGAAGTCGGCCGCACCGTCCTCGCCGACGTGCTCGACCCGGCCGCCGTCACGGAGGTCGATCTCCAGCCTGAACGAGCGCGAGGCGAGCGCGGGGTCGGGCACGACCGCGATCCGTCGGGCGAGCTCGAGCAGCCCGGCGTCGTCGGTGCGCAGCAGGTCCGACGCGGTGACCGTGCCCTTCTCCAGCGCGACGGCGAGGCAGAACTGGGCGCTCATCAGGGCGTCGCCCGCGCCGCGGAACGGTCCGACGGAGTCGGTCCCGGGATAGGCGGCCTCCCCCGGGGACAGGCTGAGCCGGGCGGCGCCGACGAGCTCGGGTGTCAGCGTGTGCTCGGCGCGCAACGACAGGGCGTCGGTGACCGGGGACTGCAGGATCGCGCACACCGGCAGCGGCTTGTAGGTGACGTCGCGGACGCGCCACGTCTCGCCGAGGTCGGTGGCGACCGTCGAGAGGTCGGTCTCCTCGCCGAGCAGCGCACGGTAGAAGCCCTGCGCGCCCTCGAAGGCGTCGGGGGCTCCGGCGCCTCCCGCCGCGGCCAGCCTGGCGGCGAGCAGCCCGTTGCGGGCGCAGAAGCCGACCTGGAAGAGCCACTCCTGACTGCCCGCGACCCACGTCTGGTTGGTGCCGCCGGCGAGGCTCGTCGCGATGCCGAGTGCGTCGGCCGTGGTCGCGGTGTCGAGCCCCAGCAGCCGGGCCGCGCCCGCGGCGGCGCCGAGGACGCCGTAGACACCCGTCGCGCGGAAACCCCGCGGCGTGGTGCGCGGCGCGAAGCCCTGCGACAGTGCGCCCGCGGTCTCGTAGCCGGCGGCGAGCGCGGCGACCAGGTCGGCGCCGGACGCGTCGAGCTCCTCGCCCAGCGCCAGCACCGCCGGGACCAGCGTCGCGCCGACGTGGGTGAGCCCGGGGAAGTACACGTCGTCCTGGGCGCGGGCGTGGATCATCGTCGCGTTGACGAACGCGGCGGTGTCGGGCGCGGCGGCGGCCCCGGTCCGGAACAGCCGGGCCCCGCTGCCCGCACCCAGGGCCTCGGCGTAGCGGAACGACACCCCGGTGACGACGTCGTCGGCCAGGGCGACGGCCAGGTTGTGCAGCAGCGTCACCCGGATCTTCTCGAGGACGTCGGCCGGCAGGGCGTCGGCCTGCAGGCCGCTCGTGAACCCGGCGACCCGTTCGGCGATGGTGCTGATGGCTCTACCTTCCCTTCGCACGGTGGTTCCCGGCAGGGAGCGCTTTCGGTGCTCG